>NZ_CM007717.1:7806634-8143669 GCF_002019855.1 Streptomyces antibioticus
ACACAACGCCCCTTCCCGGTGGCACGGTTCACCTCTCCGACGGCCGGAGCGTCCGCGCCGACGGCGTCGTGATCGCCACCGGCGCCGCCCCGCGCACCCTGCCCGGCAGTACGGGCCTCGCCGGGGTGCACACCCTGCGCACCCTGGACGACGCCCGCGCCCTGCGCGACGAACTGGCCCTCGGCGGACGGCTGGTGGTGATCGGCGGCGGCTTCATCGGCGCCGAGGTCGCCGCCACCGCGTCCGGTCTCGGCCTGGACGTCACGGTGGTCGAGGCCGCTCCGACTCCGCTCGCCGGACCGCTCGGGGAGACCATGGGCGCCCTCGTCTCCGCCCTCCACACCGACCACGGCGTACGGCTGTGGTGCGGGGTGGGCGTCAAGGGGCTCGGCGGTGAGGCCCGGGTCGACGCCGTCCTGCTGGAGGACGGCCGCAGTGTCCCGGCGGACATCGTCGTCGTCGGCGTGGGGGCCGGGCCGTGCGTCGAGTGGCTGGAGGGCTCCGGCCTCCGCCTGGACGACGGCGTGGTCTGCGGCGCGGACGGCAGGACCGACCTGGCCGGGGTGGTCGCGGTCGGCGACTGCGCCGCCTGGTGGGACCCGCGCACCGGCGCCCACCGCCGGGTCGAGCACTGGACCGGCGCCCGGGAGCGGCCGGCCGCCGCCGTCGCCGCCCTGCTGACGGGCGGCGCGGTCGCACCCGGCGTGCCCAGGGCGCCGTACTTCTGGTCGGACCAGTACGGCGTACGCGTCCAGTTCGCCGGGCACGCGGCCGGCGCCGACAGCGTGACGGTCGAGGCGGGCACCCCGGAGGGGCGTGACGTCCTGGCCGTCTACCGGAGCGCCGGACGGCCGGTGGCCGTCCTGGGGATGAACCAGCCCCGGCTGTTCACCCGTTGGCGCAAGCAACTCGCCTGACCACGGGCGCAACCCGTTCGCTCCCACTCCCAACGACGTTCCCCGAGGAGTGCACCGTGACCTCGACCGGCCTGCCCGACAGCCTGATCGCCACCCTCCCCGGCGCCTCCTACACCGATCCCGGGATCTTCGCCCAGGAACAGGAGCGCATCTTCGAGACCATGTGGTTCTGTGTCGCGCGCTCCTCCGACCTGGCCAGGCCCGGCGCCTTCCGCACGGTCGACGTGGGCCGCGAGAGCGTCCTCGTCACCCGGGCCCGCGACCACTCGATCCGCGCCTACTTCAACGTCTGCCGGCACCGCGGGGCGAAACTGCTCACCGAGGAGTCCGGCGAGGTCAGACGGGCCTTCCAATGCCCGTACCACGCCTGGACCTACGGCCTGGACGGCACACTGGTCGCCGCGCCCAACCTCACCAGGATGCCCGACGTCGGCCGCACCGAGTACGGCCTGGTGAGCGTGGCCACCCGCGAGTGGCTCGGCTATGTCTGGGTCTGCCTCGCGGAACGGCCGCCGTCCTTCGAGGAGGACGTCGTCGGCGAGGTCGTCGGCCGGCTCGGCGACGTCGAGTCGATCGAGCACTACGGCATCGAGAACCTCTCCGTCGGCCGGCGGATCGTGTACGACGTGAAGGCCAACTGGAAGCTCATCGTCGAGAACTTCATGGAGTGCTACCACTGCGCCACGATCCACCCCGAACTCACCGAGGTGCTGCCGGAGTTCGCCGACGGCTACGCCGCCCAGTACTACGTGGGCCACGGCGCCGAGTTCGGCGCGGACATCGAGGGCTTCACCGTCGACGGCTCGGCGGGCCTGGACCGGATACCGGGCGTCGCCGAGGAACAGGACCGGCGCTACTACGCGATCACCGTCAAACCGCAGGTGTTCATCAACCTCGTGCCCGACCACGTCATCCTCCACCGGATGTACCCGGCGGCCGTCGACCGCACGATCGTCGAGTGCGACTGGCTGTATCTCCCGCACGTCGTGGAGAGCGGCAAGGACGTCAGCCGGTCCGTGGAGCTGTTCGACCGGGTCAACCGGCAGGACTTCGAGGCGTGCGAGCGCACCCAGCCGGGGATGAGGTCCCGGCTGTACGCCAAGGGCGGTGTGCTGGTGCCCAGCGAGCACCACATCGGCGCCTTCCACACCTGGGTGACCGAACGCCTGGGCACGGCGGGGCGACCGTAGCCGCTCAGCCCAGGTGGCCCATCCGGTGGCTGATCTCCTCCGCGCCCTTGAGCAGCAGCGGCGCCAGTTCGTGCAGCCGCTCCTCGGTGAAGCGGTACGAGGGCCCCGAAGCGCTGAGCGCCGCGACGACCAGGCCGTCCCGGTCGCGGATCGGCGCGGCCATGGCGTGCAGGCCGATCTCCAGCTCCTCCAGCGTCCAGGCGTAGCCCCGCTCCCGCGCCTCGGCGAGGTTCTTCTCCAGCTTGGTCTTCGCGGTGATGGTGTGCGGGGTGACCTTCTTCAGCCCGGCGTCGGTGAGCAGCGCGGCCCGCTCCTTCGCCGGGAGATGGGCGAGCAGGATCTTGCCGCTGGACGTGGCGTGCAACGGGGTGAGCTGGCCCACCCAGTTGTGCGCGGTGACGGCGCCGGGGCCGCGCACCTGGTACAGGTTGATCGCGTAGCGCTCCTGCATCACCGCGATGTTGACGGTCTCGCCGATCTCCTCCGCGAGGCGTTCGCAGACCGGGCGGCCCTGCTGGGTGATGTCGATACGGCCCGTCACCGCGCCGGCCAGGCGGACGATGCCGAACCCGAGCCGGTACTTGCCGCGTTCGCCCGCCTGCTCCACCAGACCGCGTGCCTCCAGGGCGCCGAGCAGCCGGAAGGCGGTGGACTTGTGAACGTCGATCTCGCCCGCCACCTCGCTGACGCCCGCCTCGCCGCGCTGGGCCAGGATCTCCAGGACGCTGATGGCGCGGTCCACCGACTGGACCCCGCCGGCCTGCGGATTCGACGATTCGGTGTCAGTGCTGTAGTTGCTCACAGTGAAACTATACGCGTAGTAAACAACGCGATCGCAAGTAACGGCCCCGAAATACAGGGCCGGTAGGTTGCGCGGTCCGCAACCTGGTGCACATTGTGATGCCGGTACTAGCATGCCTGGCGTATCGACGGCGCGAGCGAGACGAGGCCCCATGGCTCCCTTGCAGTACGACTTCGTCATCGTCGGCGGCGGATCGGCCGGCAGCGCACTGGCGAACAGGCTCTCGGCGGACCCGGCGAACAAGGTGCTGGTCCTGGAGGCCGGCCGCCCGGACCGTCCGTGGGACGTCTTCATCCACATGCCCGCGGCGCTGACCTATCCGATCGGCAGCCGTTTCTACGACTGGAAGTACGAGTCCGAGCCCGAACCCCATATGGGCGGCCGGCGCATCTATCACGCACGCGGCAAGGTGCTGGGCGGCTCCAGCAGCATCAACGGCATGATCTTCCAGCGCGGCAACCCCCTGGACTACGAGCGCTGGGCGGCCGGTCCCGGGATGGAGACCTGGGACTACGCGCACTGTCTGCCGTACTTCCGGCGGATGGAGAACTGTCTCGCGGCCGGCCCCGACGACGAGTTCCGCGGTCACGACGGCCCCCTCGTCCTGGAACGCGGCCCGGCCACCAACCCCCTGTTCGGCGCCTTCCTCGCCGCCACCCAGGAGGCGGGCTACGCCCCCACCGACGACGTCAACGGCTACCGCCAGGAGGGCTTCGCCGCCTTCGACCGCAACGTCCACCGCGGACGGCGGCTGTCCGCCTCCAAGGCGTACCTCAAGCCCGTGAGGCGGCGCCCCAACCTCACCGTGCGGACCAGGGCGCTCGTCACCCGCGTGCTGTTCGAGGGCAAACGCGCCGTCGGCGTCGAGTACCGGCGCGGCAAGGGCGCACCGCGCCAGGTCCGCGCCCGCGAGGTGATCCTGTGCGGCGGGGCGATCAACTCCCCGCAGCTTCTTCAGCTCTCCGGCATCGGCAACGCGGCGGAACTGGGCGCCCTCGGCATCGACGTCGTCCACGATCTGCCGGGCGTCGGCGAGAACCTCCAGGACCATCTGGAGGTCTACGTCCAGTACGCCTGCCGGCAGCCCGTCTCCGTGCAGCCGTACCTGGCCAAGTGGCGCGCCCCCTTCATCGGACTCCAGTGGCTCTTCCGCAAGGGCCCCGCCGCGACCAACCACTTCGAGGCCGGCGGATTCGCCCGCAGCAACGACGACGTCGCCTACCCCAACCTGATGTTCCACTTCCTGCCGATCGCCGTCCGCTACGACGGCTCCGCCCCGGCCGGCGGCCACGGCTACCAGGTGCACGTCGGGCCGATGTACTCCGACGCCCGCGGCTCGGTGAAGATCAAGAGCAGGGATCCGCGCGAACACCCGGCGCTGCGCTTCAACTACCTCTCCACCGCGCAGGACCGCCGTGAATGGGTGGAGGCGATCCGGGTGGCCCGCGCGATCCTCGCGCAGCCCGCGCTCGCCCCCTACAACGACGGCGAGGTCTCGCCCGGCCCGTCGGTGGAGACCGACGAGGAGATCCTCGCCTGGGTCGCCCGGGAGGGCGAGACGGCCCTGCACCCCTCCTGCACCTGCCGGATGGGCACCGACGACATGGCCGTCGTCGACCCGACGAGCCTGCGTGTCCACGGAGTCGACGGACTGCGGGTGGTCGACGCGTCGGTGATGCCGTACGTCACCAACGGCAACATCTACGCGCCCGTGATGATGATCGCCGAGAAGGCCGCCGACCTGATCCTCGGCAACGAACCCCTGGCGCCGTCCGGGGCCGTGTACTACCGCCACCCCGACGGCCGGAAACAGACAACCCCTTGACGTCTGTCAGGACATTCGCCAAGGTGTTCCACCACAAGCAATCGGATGCACAATGCGCAACGCACTTCCGTGGAAAGGCTCGGCGCGTGGCAGACCTGTACGTGGACGGCGCATGGCGGGCCCCGGTGGCCGGCGGCCTCCGGGACATCCGATGTCCCGCCGACGGCACCCTCGCGGCGACCGTCTCCGAGGGAACCCGCCCCGACACGGAGGCCGCCATCGCCGCCGCCCGCCGGGCCTTCGACACGGGACCCTGGCCGCGCACCCCCGAACGCGAGCGCGGCGCCCTGCTGTTGCGCACCGCCGCCCTGATCGAGCGCGACGCCAAGGAGTTCGCCCGCGCCGAATCCCTCGACACCGGCAAACGGCTGGTGGAGAGCGAGTACGACATCGCCGACGTCGTCTCCTGTCTGCGCCACTACGGCGGCATCGCGGGCACCGACGCGGGCCGGGTGATCGACACCGGCCGCGACGACGCCGTGAGCCGCGTCGTCCACGAACCGGTCGGCGTGTGCGGGCTGATCACCCCCTGGAACTACCCGCTGCTCCAGGCGTCCTGGAAGGTCGCGCCCGCCCTGCTGGCCGGCAACACGCTCGTCCTCAAACCCAGTGAACTGACCCCCTCCACCGCGATCTTGCTCATGCGGGCGCTGGAAGAGGCCGGGCTCCCGGCCGGTGCCGCCAACCTCGTCCTCGGCGCCGGACCCGAGGTGGGCGCGCCCCTCGCGGACCACCCCGACGTCGACCTCGTCTCCTTCACCGGCGGCCTCGCGACCGGACGGCGGATCATGGCCGCCGCCGCGGCGGGCGTGAAGAAGGTCGCCCTCGAACTCGGCGGCAAGAACCCCAACGTGGTGTTCGCCGACGCCGACTTCGACACCGCGGTGGACTTCGCGCTCACCGCCGTCTTCCTGCACTCCGGCCAGGTCTGCTCCGCCGGCGCCCGCCTGATCGTCGAGGACTGCCTGCACGACCGTTTCGTGGACGAGGTCGTCCGCCGCGCCCGGCGGATCCGCCTCGGCGGCCCCTTCGACCCCGACGCCGAGACCGGACCGCTGATCTCCGCCGCCCACCGCGACAAGGTCGAGGCGTACGTCGCGGCCGGCCTCGCCGAGGGCGCCGTCCTGCGCTGCGGCGGCCGCCGTCCCGACGACCCCGCCCTCGCCGCCGGCCACTACTACCCGCCGACCGTCCTCGACGAGTGCCGGCAGGACATGGGCGTCGTGCACGAGGAGTCCTTCGGACCCGTGCTCACCGTGGAGCGCTTCACCGACGAGGACGACGCCGTACGCATCGCCAACGACACCGACTACGGACTCGCCGGAGCCGTCTGGACCCAGGACGCCGGAAAGGCCCAGCGGGTCGCCCGCGCGCTGCGCCACGGCACGGTGTGGATCAACGACTACCACCCCTATGTGCCGCAGGCGGAATGGGGTGGCTTCGGGCACTCGGGCGTGGGCCGGGAGCTGGGACCGACCGGCCTGGACGAATACCGGGAACCCAAACACATCTGGCAGAACATCCAACCCCGGCCGCAGCGCTGGTTCCGCGGCTGAACGCCGAAAAGAGGTCGATCGTGACCCCCACCCGGACCGAGGTCCCCCCGCCGCGCGGCACAGCGCGGGACGCGTCCGCCACCCCGGTCGTCTCCGTGCGCAATCTGTGGAAGGTGTTCGGGCCGAAGGCCGAACGGGTCCCCGACTCCGAGGAGTTGCGCGGGCTGACCCGCCGCGAACTGCTGGACCGCACCGGCTGCACCGCCGCCGTCCGCGCCGTGGACTTCGACGTCCGGCCCGGCGAGGTCTTCGTCGTCATGGGACTCTCCGGATCCGGCAAGTCCACCCTGGTGCGCTGTCTGACCCGGCTGGTCGAACCCACCGCCGGCCGCATCGAGTTCGAGGGCGAGGACATCCGCCGCGCCGACCGGGCCCGCCTGCGCGAGCTGCGGCGCAGCAAATTCTCCATGGTCTTCCAGCACTTCGGCCTGCTGCCGCACCGTCAGGTGCTGGACAACGTCGCCTTCGGCCTGGAGATACGCGGCACCGGCCGGGCCGAACGCACCCGGCGGGCCAGGGAGGTCGTGGAACTGGTCGGACTCGCCGGCTACGAACACGCCTACCCCGACCAGCTCTCCGGCGGGATGCAACAACGCGTCGGCCTCGCACGGGCGTTGGCCGGCGACCCCGACGTCCTCTTCTTCGACGAGCCGTTCTCCGCCCTCGACCCGCTGATCCGCCGCGACATGCAGAACGAGGTCGTCCGTCTGCACCGCGAGGTCGGCAAGACGATGGTGTTCATCACCCACGACCTCTCCGAGGCCCTCAGACTCGGCGACCGCATCCTCATCATGCGCGACGGCCGCACCGTCCAGTGCGGCACCGGCGACGATCTCGTAGGCGCCCCGGCGGACGACTACGTCCGCTCGTTCGTCAAGGACGTGCCCCGCGGCGACGTCCTCACCCTGCGCCGCATCATGCGCGCCCCCACCGACGACGACGCCCTCGACGGCCCCGAACTCGGCCCCCACGTCGTCGTACGGGAGGCCACCCGCGCGGTGCTCGCCGCCGAGAAACCCGTCAAGGTCGTCGAGAACGGCGAACTGCTCGGCATCGTCGGCGACGAGGAGATCCTCGCGGTGGTCGCCGGCCGGGAGGGCGACGGGTGACCGCCGTCGTCGAGAAACCGCGGGCGGCCGACCCCGCACCCGCCCCCGTCCGGCGCGAGAGGCGGATCGGCCGGCCCCTGCTGGTCGCCGTGATCCTCGGCGTCTGGCTGGTGCTCTTCGCCGTACTGCGCGGCCGGCACACCCTGTCCCTGGCGGCGGCCGATCTCACCGGTCTGCACCGGTGGTTCAACGACGTCAACGACGCGATCGGCGCCGACCGCGACTCCAACCCGCTCTTCCTGTACTTCTTCAACGAGATCCGCCTCGTCGTCGACACCCTGGTGACCTTCGTCCAGGAACTGATCTCCCAGCCCTCCGCCGGCCGGCCCCTGCCGCAGATCGGCTGGCTCGGTGTCGTCGGCCTCGCCGGCTATGTCTCCTGGGCCGTGGGCAACTGGCGGGTCGCGCTGCTCGCGGTCGCCGGGTTCACCTTCCTCGGGCTCCAGGGCCTGTGGCAGGAGAGCATGGACACCCTGGCGCTCACCCTCTCGGCGGTCCTGACGGCACTGCTGTTCGCGATCCCGCTGGGCGTGTGGGCGGGCGTCTCCGACCGCGTCGACCGGATCCTGAAGCCGTTCCTCGACTTCATGCAGACCATGCCGACCTTCGTCTACCTGGCGCCGCTGACGCTGTTCTTCCTCATCGGCCCCGCCTCCGCCACCATCGCCACGGTGATCTACGCGGCACCGCCCGCCATCAGGATCACCGCGCACGCCGTACGGTCCGTGCCCGAGGCCACCGTCGAGGCCGCCGAGTCGCTCGGCGCGACCCGCCGCCAGGCCCTGCTGAAGGTCCTGCTGCCGCTGTCCCGGCGGACCGTGATCCTCGGCGTCAACCAGTCGATCATGGCGGCGCTGGCCATGGTGACCATCGCGGCCCTCATCGACGCGCCCGGCCTCGGCAAGACCGTCGTCCAGGCGCTCCAGTCGCTCGACGTGGGCACCGCCTTCAACGCGGGCCTGTCCATCGTCGTCATGGCGATCGTCCTCGACCGGGTCACCACCGCCGCCGGGGTCCGCGCGGAGGCCGCCCGGCGGTCCGGCAGCCGCTTCGCGGCCTGGCGGCGGCCGCTGCTGGGCGCGGGCGCGGCGATCACCCTGGTCCTGGTCTATCTCTCGCACACCTATGTGTGGGCGGCGGAGTTCCCCGGCGAGGGCGGCGTCGGACGCTCCGTCGCGAGCGCGGCCGACACCGCCACGCTCTGGGTGCAGGACCATCTCTCCGGGCTCACCAACACCGTCCGCGACACCCTCACCGAGGGACTGCTCAACCCGTTCCAGACCCTGCTCACCGACTCCCCGTGGTGGCTCGTCGGCGCCGTGCTCGTCGCGCTCGGCACCGTGTTCGGCGGGCGGCGCGCCGGGATCACCGCGGCGGTGTGCGTCGGTCTGCTGGTCGGCACCGGCCTGTGGTCGGACGCGATGACGACCCTCGCCTCGACGCTCGTCGCCACGGTGCTCGTGATGCTGCTCGGCGTCGCCCTCGGCGTCTGGATGGGGCGCAGCGCGCTGGTGGACCGGCTGATCCGGCCGACGCTCGACGCGGCCCAGGTGATGCCGCCGTTCGTCTATCTCGTGCCGTTCCTCGCGCTGTTCGGGGCGACCCGCTTCACGGCGATCGTCGCCGCCGTCGTCTACGCCGCCCCCGTCGCCACGAAGATCGTCGCGGACGGGGTGCGGCAGGTGCCCGCCGCCACCGTGGAGGCGGCCACCGCGGCCGGATGCGGCACCTGGCAGCTCATCACCAAGGTCCAGCTCCCGATGGCCCGCGGCGCGCTGACCCTCGCGACCAACCAGGGGCTGATCTACGTCCTGTCGATGGTCGTGGTCGGCGGTCTGGTGGGCGCGGGCGCCCTCGGCTACGACGTCGTGGCCGGTTTCTCGCAGGGCCAGTTGTACGGGAAGGGGCTCGCCGCGGGGCTGGCCATCGTCCTTCTCGGTGTCATGTTCGACCGGATCACCCAGGCAGCGGCGCGGCGTACCAGCGCGTAAGGAGCTACGGACCATGGCAAGGCAGGCAGAACACCTCAGAGCCGGTGCGGTCGGCGTGGCGGTCCTCGCCCTCGCCCTCGCCGGCTGCGGCGGCGCGAAGGTCGGCGACGGCTCCTCGGGCGCGGACGGCTCGTCGGGCTCCGGCTCGTGCGGCACCTTCAACCTGGCGGTCAACCCGTGGGTGGGGTACGAGGCGGACGCGGCGGTCGTCGCGTACGTCGCGGAACACGACCTCGGCTGCAAGGTCACCCAGAAGGACCTCAAGGAGGAGATCGCCTGGCAGGGCTTCGGCACCGGCGAGGTCGACGCGATCCTGGAGAACTGGGGCCACGACGACCTCAAGAAGAAGTACGTCACCGGCCAGAAGACCGCCGTGGAGGCCGGCCCGACCGGCAACAAGGGCATCATCGGCTGGTACGTGCCGCCGTGGCTGGCGAAGGCCCACCCCGACATCACCGACTGGAAGAACCTCAACAAGTACGCGGCGAAGTTCAGGACCTCGGAGTCGGGCGGCAAGGGCCAGCTCCTCGACGGCGACCCGTCGTACGTCACCAACGACGAGGCGCTCGTCAAGAATCTGAAACTCGACTTCAAGGTCGTGTACGCGGGCAGCGAGACCGCGCTCATCCAGGCGTTCCGCAAGGCCGAGAAGAACAAGGAATGGGTGATCGGCTACTTCTACGAGCCCCAGTGGTTCCTGTCCGAAGTACCGCTCGTCAAGGTCGAGTTGCCGCCGTACGAGGAGGGCTGTGACGCCGACGCGGAGAAGGTCGCCTGCGACTATCCCGTCTACGACCTGGACAAGCTCGTCAGCGCGAAGTTCGCCACGTCGGGCAGCCCGGCCTACGACCTGGTCAAGAACTTCACCTGGACCAACGACGACCAGAACGTGGTGGCGAAGTACATCGCGGTGGACAAGCTGACCCCGGAGGCGGCCGCGAAGAAGTGGGTCGAGGCGAACCGCGCGAAGGTCGACGCCTGGCTCAAGTAGGGCATGAGGCAAGGCCGTTCGACGACGCCCGGCGGGCGGTGCGCAGAGCTGCGCACCGCCCGCCGGGCGTCCTCGTGTCCGGGACCGTTCCCCCGCGTCACGGGCCTCTTGACACCCCCTTCCCCAGGCGGGCACGCTGAGTTGCGCAACCTGAGTCATGTTGCGCACACAGCAACTTCGCTTCGGACCGGAGGTGCGGCGATGGCGGGACCCCGCGTGGTCATCATCGGAGCGGGGGTCGTCGGCGCGGCACTCGCGGACGAACTCTCCGCACTCGGCTGGACCGACGTGACCGTGGTCGACCAGGGACCGCTCCCCGCCACCGGCGGCTCCAGCTCGCACGCCCCCGGCCTGGTCTTCCAGACCAACTCCTCCAAGACCATGACCGAGCTGGCCCGGTACACCGTCGAGAAGTTCGGCTCCCTCGACGTCGACGGCGAGCCCTGCTTCCTCCAGGTCGGCGGCCTCGAAGTCGCGACCACCCCGGAGCGCCTGACCGAACTGCACCGCCGGCACGGCTGGATCACCGCCTGGGGCGTCGAGGCCCGGCTGCTGACCCCCACCGAGTGCGTGGCACAGCACCCCCTGCTCGACCCGGACCGCGTCCTGGGCGGCCTCCTGGTGCCCACCGACGGCATCGCCAAGGCCGTCCTCGCCGTCGAGGCGCAGCTCCGCCGGGCCACCGCACGCGGCGTGCGCTGCCTCGCCCGCCACGAAGTCCTCGACCTCCTGAGGGAGGACGGCCGCGTCACCGGCGTCCGCACCGACCGGGGCGAGATCCCCGCCGACGTCGTGGTGTGCTGCGCCGGCATCTGGGGCCCGCGGATCGCCCGCATGGCCGGCCTGGACCTCCCGCTCACCCCGCTCGCCCACCAGCTCGCCTGGACCGGCCCGATCCCGGCCCTCGCCGGACAGAAGGAGGAGGCGGTCCGCCCGATCCTGCGCCACCAGGACGCCGACCTCTACTACCGCGACCGCTTCGACGGCCTCGGCGTCGGCTTCTACGGCCACCGCCCCATGCCGGTCCCCGCCGACGACATCCTCCCCTTCGACGACGCCGCCACCATGCCCTCGGTCCTGAAGTTCACCGAGGACGACTTCACCGACGCCTGGACCGAGACCACCTCCCTGCTGCCCGCCACGAAGGACGCGGCGATCGAGGAGGGCGTCAACGGCCTGTTCTCCTTCACCACCGACAACTTCCCGCTGCTCGGCGAGTCCCCGGACCTCAAGGGCTTCTGGGTCGCCGAGGCCGTCTGGGTCACCCACTCCGCCGGCGTCGGACGGGCCGTCGCCGAATGGCTGGTCGACGGCCACTGCTCCTCGTTCGACCTGCACGAGTGCGACGTCAACCGCTTCGAACCGCACCAGCTCGCCCCGGAGTACGTTCTGGCCCGCGACTGCCGCAACTTCGTCGAGGTCTACGACATCCTCCACCCCCTCCAGCCCTCCGGCGACCCGCGCCCGATCCGCACCAGCCCCTTCCACCCGCGCCAACAGGCGCACGGCGCCTTCTTCCTGGAGGCGAACGGCTGGGAACGCCCGCACTGGTACGAGACCAACGCCCGGCTGGTAGAGGGCCGTGACATCCCCACCCCGAACGACTGGGCCGCGCGGTACTGGTCGCCGATCGTCGGCGCCGAGGCCCAACTCACCCGCGAGACCGTCGCGATGTACGACATGACCGCTCTCAAACGCCTGGAGGTGACCGGTCCGGGCGCCGCCGCCTTCCTGGAGCGGCTGTGCACCGGCAAGGTCGCCAAGTCCGTCGGCTCGGTCACCTACACCCTGCTGCTCGGCCACGACGGCGGCATCCGCAGCGACATCACCGTGGCCCGCCTCGCCCTCGACCGGTTCCAGGTCGGCGCCAACGGCAACCTCGACCTCGACTGGTTCCGCCGCCATCTCCCCGCCGACGGCACGGTCCAGGTCCGCGACCTCACCCCGGGCACCTGCTGCGTCGGCCTGTGGGGCCCGCTCGCCCGCGAGGTCCTCCAGCCCCTGACCGACGACGACTTCACGAACGACGGCCTCAAGTACTTCCGCGCCAGGCACACCTACATCGGCAGCGTCCCGGTCACCGCGATGCGGCTCTCCTACGTCGGTGAACTCGGCTGGGAGCTCTACACCACCGCCGACCAGGGCCTGAAACTCTGGGACACGCTGTGGCGCGCGGCCGAACCGCTCGGCGGTGTCGTCGCCGGGCGCGGCGCCTTCAACAGCCTCCGCCTGGAGAAGGGTTACCGCTCCTTCGGCACCGACATGACCTACGAGCACGACCCCTACGAGGCCGGCGTCGGCTTCGCCGTCAGGCCCGACAAGGGCGACTTCATCGGCAGGGCCGCGCTGGAACGCCGTAGAGCCGACGTCCGGCGCAGACTGACCTGCCTCACCATCGACGACCCGCGATCGGTGGTCATGGGCAAGGAACCGGTGTACGACGGCCCGCGCGCGGTCGGCTACGTCACCAGCGCCGCCTACGGCTACACGATCGGCAAGGGCATCGCCTACGCCTGGCTCCCGGCCGAACTCGCCGTCCCCGGAACCGCGTTGGACATCGGCTACTTCGACCGGCGGGTGCCGGCCGTCGTCGCCGAGGAGCCGCTGTTCGACCCGGCGATGTCCCGGCTCCGTGGCTGACAGAGGGAGACGTCCGATGAGCCCCCGCACCCCCGGCGCCGACCTCCCCGAGCACCCCGACCGGCTGTGGCGCAACCCCGAGCCCCGGAAGTCCTACGACGTGGTGATCGTGGGCGGCGGCGGACACGGCCTCGCCACCGCCCACTACCTCGCCCGCAACCACGGCATCACGAACGTCGCCGTGCTGGAGAAGGGCTGGCTCGCGGGCGGCAACATGGCCCGCAACACCACGATCATCCGCTCCAACTACCTGTGGGACGCCAGCGCCGGGATCTACGAGCACGCCCTCAAGCTCTGGGAGGGCCTGGAGGAGGAACTCGACTACCCGCTCCTCTTCTCCCAGCGCGGCGTGCTCAATCTGGCCCACGGTCTCCAGGACGTCCGCGACAGCGTGCGCCGCGTCGAGGCGAACCGCCTCAACGGCGTGGACGCGGAGTGGCTGGACGCGGACGGCGTGCGCGAGGTCTGCCCGATCGTCAACACCTCCCCGGACGTGCGCTATCCGGTCCTCGGCGGCACGTACCAGCCCCGGGGCGGCATCGCCAAGCACGACCACGTGGCGTGGGGCCTGGCCCGCTCGGCGGACGCGGCGGGCATCGACATCATCCAGAACTGCGAGGTCACGGGCCTCGACGTACGCGGCGGCCGGGTCATGGGAGTACGGACGAATCTGGGCACTGTCGCGGCCGGCAAGGTGGCGCTCTGCGCGGCCGGCCACACCTCGGTCCTCGCCCGCATGGCCGGCATCGAACTCCCGCTCCAGAGCCACCCGTTGCAGGCCCTGGTCTCCGAACTCCTCGAACCCGTCCACCCGACGGTCGTCATGTCCAACGCGGTGCACGTGTACGTCAGCCAGGCCCACAAGGGCGAACTCGTGATGGGCGCGGGCATCGACGCCTACACCTCGTACACCCAGCGCGGCGCCTTCCACGTCATCGAGGACCAGATGGCCGCCGCCCTGGAACTGTTCCCGGTGTTCGCCCGCGCCCATGTGCTGCGCACCTGGGGCGGCATCGTCGACGTCAGCCCGGACGCCTCGCCGGTCGTCGGACTCACGCCCGTCGCCGGCCTGTACCTCAACTGCGGCTGGGGGACGGGCGGTTTCAAGGCCACGCCGGGCGTCGGCTGGGTGTACGCCCACACCATCGCGCACGACAGCCCGCACACCCTCAACGCCCCCTTCTCGCTCGACCGTTTCACCACCGGCGCGCTCGTCGACGAGCACGGCGCCGCCGCCGTGGCCCACTAGGGAACCGAACCATGGGAGCCGAACCATGCTGCTGATCCCGTGCCCGTGGTGCGGGCCCCGCGACGAGACCGAGTTCCACCACGGCGGCCAGGCCCATGTGCCCTACCCGCAGGACCCCTTCGCCCTCAGCGACGAGGAATGGGCCCGCTACCTGTTCTTCCGCGCCAACCCCAAGGGCCCCTTCGCCGAACGCTGGAGCCACACGGCGGGCTGCCGCCGCTGGTTCAACGCCGTGCGCGACACGTCGACGAACGAGATCCTCGCCGTGTACCGGGTGGGGGAGGCGCGACCGGAGGCGGTGCCGCGAAGGCCGGTGCCCTCGCGCCCGACGGCCGCCCCAGCACCACGTCAGACAGCTCCGGAACCCACCCGGGACCCTGTCGCCGCGCCCCCGGCGACGGGCCTCCGCCATCCCACCCGCGGCCTCGTCCACCGCGACGAGCCCCTCACCTTCCACTTCGACGGCACCGCCTACCAGGGCTTCCGCGGCGACACCCTCGCCTCCGCCCTCCTCGCCAACGGAGTCGTCCGGACCGGCACCAGCGTCAGACTCGGCCGCCCGCGCGGCATCTTCTCGGCGGGCGTGGAGGAACCCAACGCGCTCGTCCAGATCGAGGCCCCCTTCCCCGAACCGATGCTCCCCGCCACCACGGTCGAGCTGTACGACGGCCTGGTCGCGAGCGGCCTCGCCGGGCGCGGCCGCCTCGCCACGGCACCGGACCCCGCCCGCTACGACGCCGTACACACCCACTGCGACCTGCTGATCGTCGGAGCGGGCCCGGCCGGCCTCGCCGCCGCGGCGGCGGCAGCGGACAGCGGCGCGCGGGTCATCGTCGCCGACGACCGGCCGCGGCCCGGCGGCAGCCTCCTGGACACGGCCGAACACCTCGACTGGGCGGACGAGATCACCGCACGGCTCGACGCGGCCCCCGAGGCACGCCTGCTGCGCCGCACCACCGTCTTCGGCCACTACGACGACAACCACCTCCTCGCCGTGGAACGCCGCACCCATCACCTCGGCGCCGCCGCCCCGCCCGACGTCTCCCGCGAACGCGTCTGGCGGATCCGCGCCCGCCGGGTCGTCCACGCCACCGGCGCCCACGAACGCTCCCTCGCCTTCGCGGACAACGACCGGCCCGGTGTGATGCTGGCCGCGTCGGCCCGCGCGTACGTCAACCGGTACGGGGTCCTGCCCGGCCGCCGGGCCGTCGTCCTCACCACCAACGACAGCGCCTACGCGGCGGCCCTGGACCTGGCCTCGGCGGGCGTGCACATCGCGGCCGTCGCCGATCTGCGCGCGGACCCGGGGGAGTGGGCGCGCCGCGCCCGGGCGGCCGGCATCGAGGTGCTGCCGGGCCACGCGGTCATCGGCACCCGGGGCGACGACCGCCTCACCGGCGTGACCCTCGCGCCGTACGGGCAGTCCACCGGCGGCCGGGACGTCGACGCCGATCTGCTGCTGGTCTCCGGCGGCTGGAACCCGGTCGTGCACCTGTTCAGCCAGGCGGGCGGCACCCTGCGCCACGACGAGACGCTCGGCGCGTTCGTCCCCGACACCTGCCGGCAGGCCGTCGAGGTCGCGGGCGGTGCGAACGGCGCGTTCGACGCGGCCACGGTCCTGGCCCAGGGCGCGGCCGCGGGCGCCCGGGCGGTGGCGGCCGAGGGCTACACACCCGGGTCCCCCCGCCTCCCGGTCCCGGCCACCGGGCCCCACACCCCGGCCCGGCACGTGTACGCCGTCCCCGGCACCCCGGGCGCGCCCCGCTTCGTCGACCTCCAACGGGACGTGACCGTCGACGACCTGGCACGCGCGACCGGCGCCGGTCTGCGCTCGGTCGAGCACACCAAGCGGTACACCACGGCGGGCACCGGCGCCGACCAGGGCCGGACGTCAGGGCTGCTGGCCGGTGGTGTGGTCGCCGAACTGCTCGGCGTGGACGTCTCGGCGCTCGGCACGACCACGTTCCGCCCGCCCTATGCCCCCGTCTCCTTCGCCGCCCTCGCGGGCCGCGACCGGGGCGCGCTGCACGACCCCGTGCGCACCACCGCCCTGCACGCCTGGCACGAGACGCACGGCGCGCTGTTCGAGAACGTCGGCCAGTGGAAACGCCCTTGGTACTACCCGCGCGACGGCGAGGACATGACGGCCGCCGTACTGCGCGAGTGCGCCGCCGCCCGCGAGGGGGTCGCCCTCATGGACGCCTCCACCCTCGGCAAGATCGACGTCCAGGGCCCGGACGCCGCCGCCTTCCTCGACCTGCTCTACACCAACCTGATGAGCACCCTGAAGGTCGGCATGATCCGCTACGGCGTGATGTGCCGGCTGGACGGCATGGTCTTCGACGACGGCACCGTCATCCGCCTCGCCCAGGACCGGTTCCTGGTGACGACGACCACCGGCAAGGCGGCCGCCGTACTCGACTGGATGGAGGAGTGGCTCCAGACCGAGTGGCCCCAACTGCGCGTCCACTGCACCTCGGTGACGGAACAATGGGCCACGGTGGCCCTGGTCGGCCCCCGCTCGCGCGCGGTGCTGGGCGCCCTCGCGCCCCAACTGGCCGTCTCGAGCACCGACTTCCCCTTCATGGCCTGGCGGGACACCACCGTCGCGGGGATCGCCGCGCGCGTCTGCCGGATCAGCTTCTCCGGCGAACTCGCCTACGAGATCAACGTGTCACCGTGGCACGCCCTCGCCCTGTGGGAGGCGCTGTACGAGACCGGCGCCCCGTACGGCATCACCCCCTACGGCACCGAGACCATGCATGTGCTGCGCGCCGAGAAGGGCTACCCGATCATCGGCCAGGACACCGACGGCACGGTCACCCCGCAGGACCTCGGCATGAGTTGGGCGGTCTCCAAGAAGAAGCCCGACTTCATCGGCAAGCGGTCCCACAGCCGCGCCGACACCGTCCGCGCCGACCGCAAGCACCTGGTCGGCTTGGTGCCGGAGGACCCCGGCACGCTCCTCCCCGAGGGCACGCAACTCGTCGCCGACAGCGTGCTGCCGGCCCCGCCCGTCCCGATGCTCGGCCATGTCACCTCCAGCTACCGCAGCGCCGCCCTCGGCCGCACCTTCGCGCTCGCCCTGGTCGAGTCCGGCCGCGAACGCGTCGGCGAGCGCCTGTACGCCCCGGTGGGCGACCGACTGGTTCCGGTGACCGTCACGAGCCCCGTCCACTACGACCCCGAGGGAGCCCGCCGCGATGGCTGACCCGACACGGCGCCGCGCGCTGGCCGCCGCCACCCGCGCCTCCCGGGGCGCGATCCGGCTCGCCGAACTCCCCTTCCTCGCCCAGCTCGACATCCGCCTCGACCCCAAGGACCCGGCGGCCGACGCGGTGAACCGGGCACTGGGCCTGGACCTCCCCCTGGAACCCAACTCGGCGGTCCACACGAGCCGTTCCTCCGCACTCTGGCTGGGCCCGGACGAATGGCTGCTGCTCGGCCGCCCGGGAACCCAACAGACGACGGAGGCGAGCATCCGCGAGGCGGCGGGCGAGGCACCCGTCTCCGTCACCGACGTCTCCGCCCAGCGCACCACGTTCCTCGTCTCGGGCCCCCGAGCCCGCGACCTCCTGTCCCACGGCTGCTCCCTGGACCTCCACCCCCGCGCCTTCACCCCCCGCCGCTGCGCCCAGACCACCCTCGCCCGCACCCACGTCACCCTGATCTCCCGCGACCACCCCAGCCCCGGCTTCTGGCTCCTGGTCCGCTCCTCCTACGCCCCCTACCTGACGAACTGGCTCCTGGACGCGGCGACGGAGTACCTCCGCCCCGATCCCCACGACCCCTTCTAGACCCGCAGCGCGGCGTCCAGTTCGCGGAGGAGGTGGCCCACCCGGCCGCCGCCGGCGGGTGCGTCGGGCAGGCGGGCGAGGACGTCGGTGACGGCGCGGGGAGCGTGGCGGCGGGCCCAGTCGAGGGTCTCCGGGGCGGCGAGCGCCAGCTCCTCCGCCCGGGCCGCGTGGGCGGCGGCGCCGAGGATGTGCTTGACCTGGTGGGCGTCGGCCAGGGGGTGCAGATACGCGGCGGCGGCCGCGTGGCTCGCCGCGCGTGCCGCGTCGCCCGCCGCGGGTGTGGGCGCTTCCCGTGCCGCCTTGAACGCCGCCCAGGCGCGCGCCCGGAGATCGGCCGTCCGGCGGCCGCCCGCGGCGAAGGCGAGGGCGGCGTCGAGGGCTTCGCGCGGGCGTGGGTCGGTGGGTTCGGCGCCCTCGAAGATCGGCAGGGCGCGGTGTGCGCACGCGGCCGCGTAGCCCGTGATGTCCCGCAGTTCTCGTTCGCTCAGCTCGATCTTCGCTGGCTCGGTCCTGTCCGGCTCGGTGGGCATGCGGTCATCCTGCCGCAGGCCGTCAGGTGGCGGTCGCCGCGCGGCGGATCGCGTCCAGGGTGCGGCGTACGTCGTCGTCGGTCGTGGACCAGTTGCTCACCGAGATGCGCAGGACGCGGTGGCCGTGCCAGGTGGAGCCGGTGATCCAGGCCGTGCCGTCGGCGAGGAGGCGTTCGAGGACGCGGTCCGTGCGGGCGTCGTCGCCGAAGCGGGCGCAGACCTGGGTGAACACCACGTCGTTGAGGACGGTCGCGCCGTCGATGTCCGCGATGCCGGTGGCGAAGGCGCGGGCGTGGCGGCAGAGCCGGTCCACGAGGTCGGCCACGCCGGAGCGGCCCAGGGAACGCAGCGCGGCCCAGACGGTGAACGCCCGGCCGCGCCGGGAGAGTTCGGGCACCTTGTCGACGGGGTCGCCGTGCTCGTCGTGGATGAGGTAGGCGCCGTGCAGGCCCATCGCCGCCCGCAGCGCCGCCGGGTCGCGGACGACGGCGAGGCCGCAGTCGTAGGGGACGTTGAGGGTCTTGTGGGCGTCCGTCGCCCAGGAGTCGGCGGCCGCGCAGCCCGCTGTCAGGGCGGCGTGGCGCGGGGAGGCGGCCGCCCACAGTCCGAAGGCGCCGTCCACGTGGACCCACGCGCCGGCCTCGTGGGCGGCGGGGATCGTCTCCTCGAAGGGGTCGAAGGCGCCGGAGTGGATCTCTCCGGCCTGGAGGACGACGAGAGTGGGGCGCCGTTCCGGTCCGCCGTCCGTCAGGGACCGCCGTAGCGCCGTCGGGTCCATGCGGCCCTGCGCGTCGGCGGGGACCGGTTCGGGCTCGCCGAGGCCGAGGTAGCGCAGGGCCAGGTCGACGGCCAGGTGGCGGTGTTCGCCGGCGAGGACCCGCAGGCGCGGGCCGCCGGTGAGGCCGTCCCGGGCGACGTTCCAGCCGGACCGGCCCAGCAGCGCGTCGCGCGCGGCGGCCAGGCAGGTGAAGTTCGCCATCGTGGCGCCGGTGGTGAACCCGACGGCGCTGCCGCCCGGCAGCCCCAGCAGGTCGAGCAGCCACGCCCCGGCGATGTCCTCCACCGCCGAGTGCGCGGGGGAGACGGCGCGCATGACGCTGTTCTGGTCCCAGGCGGCGACCAGCCAGTCCGCGGCCAGCGCGGCCGGTTCGGTGCCCCCGACGACGAAGCCGTAGAAGCGTCCGCCGGGGAACGCGGTGAGCCCCGGTTCGCAGGCGGTGGCCATCAGGTCGACGACCTCGCCGGGCGGGCTCGGCCCCGCGGGCAGCTCCGCGCCGAGCGCGCGCACGATCTCCTCGACCGGGGCGCGGGCCGGAACCGGCCGGTCGGACAGGCTCGCCAGCCAGCGCACCGCGTGGTCGTGCGCCCTGCGGAGCGCCGCCTCGCGCTCATCCATACCTCGGACTATGGGACGGCCGCCGCGGCCCCGCAACCGGCCGCGGCCCGCCGTCCCCTGTCCTGCGGCTCGCAGCTCGCGGCCCGCGGTCAGGCGCTGTGGTGCAGCCAGCGGTGCAGGGCGGCGTTGATGCTCTCGGACAGGGTGCTGAGCTGGTCGATGGCCTCCTGGTCCTCCGGGTGCGGCGGGATGCCCGCCGCCGTCAGCGCCGCGTGCAGGTCGAGCCGGCGCTGGTCGCTGGGGTGGAGGGTGTAGTGGAGACGGTCCGCGGGCCGCGGGGGCGGCAGCAGGAAGTCGGCGTCGGGGTGCGTTCCGGCCGGGACCGGCCACACGACCTCGGGGGCGTCGACGGCGTACGGGTCGACGAAGGCGCGGGGCGAGTGGTGCTCAACGGTGGTGGTCACGGGTGTCTCCTCACCGGCAGCGGGTGGTTGTGCGGGATGAGAGGGCCGCGGGGCGGTCCCCGGTTGCGGACCGGAGCGGAAGTCACGCTGACGGCGTCATCGGCGGGTCATCGTCTGGTCCGAACAACAGCCACGCGGGTCTCGGCAACAGCTACACGGGTCTCGACAACGGCCACACGCGTTTCGGCCGTTGAGCCGGGGATCTGGGCAGCGGAGGTCCCGATGGGTTAGGTTAGGCATACCTAAGTAGCTATACGGTCTGGAGAGCCCGGATGCGCCGTTCCCACCCCCTCGCCACCGCACCGACGGCCGCCGAGCGCACCCGCTCGATCCTGGCCGCCGCCCATTCCATGACCGTCGTCAGTGACGGCCGGCACGCCGAGGTCCACCGGCTCGACGGGGAGGGCGCCATGGGACACGTCCACCTGCACGCGCCCCTGGAGACCGGCGAGCACCGCACCGGCACGCCCTTCCCGGTGAAACTGGAACTCACCGACATCGCCCCCACCCCCGTGCGCGACCGGCTGCGCGCCCGCGTCACCCTGACCGGACTGCTCGCCGGCCCCTACGACCCCGCCGCCACCGGCAGCACCTGCATGGAGTTCGGCCAGGCCATCCTGGAGGACGCCGCCGGGCGCACCTACATCACCCTCCAGGAACTGGAGGACGCCGAACTCGACCCCGTGGCGACCAGCGAGGCGTCCCTGCTGACCCATCTCCTCGACGACCACAGCGACCTCGTCCCCCGGCTGCTGCGCCTCGTCCGCCCCGCCCCCGACACCGGCGTCCTGCGCGCCCTCCCGGTGGCGCTCGACCGCTACGGCCTCACCCTGCGCCTCGAATACCCCCGCACCCACCGCGACGTCCGCGTCCCCTTCCGGACCCCGCTGGCCCACCTCGACCACATCGGCCCCCAGATCCACGCCCTGCTGTCCGCCGCCCGCCGCCTCTCCCACACGGCCCATCTGCTGCCCTGACCCGCCTCCGCGACGGCTGAAGCGCTCACGGCCGTTCGTAGAGCTGGAGGACACCGGCCAGGGAGAAGCAGGCCGCGCCGGTGAGGGTGCCCCAGTTGGCGATGTCCGCGTTGACGAGGCTGTCGGTGGTGGGGCGGGTGAACGCGGTGACCGCCGACACCATGAACAGCACGGACCCGAGCTGGTTCACGGCGACGATCCACCAGCCGAGGCTGCGGGGCAGGACGCGCGGGCGGCCGTGGCACACCTCGACGAAACCGAGGTGCCCGGCCACCAGGAAGAGCATGCAGCCGACCACGTCCGGCACCCAGATCAGCCGGTTGACCTGCTGGACGCTCAGCCCGTGCAGGAAGGAGTCGAGCAGGTCGACGGCGAAGACGAGGGTGCCGGCGAACAGCACGAACGCGCTCAGCCAGTCCACCCGCATCGGCTCGTAGCTCCACCACCGCCACTCCCGGGTGACCAGTCGGCCCTCGCCGCCGCCGACATGGCGCGGCGCGTTGACCACCTGGAGCAGCGAGACGTATCCGCCGGTGTTGAAGAACAGCCCGCCCGCGAAGTAGATCGAGGCGCACTCGGTGGCATCGCCGGAGCCGAACTGCGCGACGCCCGCACCCACCGCGAACAGCGCCCCGCCGACGACGAAGGCGAGCGAGGCGATGACGTCGAGCCGGCGCAGCCGGGCCAGCGACACGGCGTCCGCCCGGGTGTGCCGGCTGTCCGCCGCACCGAGCGCGCGGACGGCGAGCACCCCGCGCCGACGGGCGAGCCGTGACTCCCACACCGCCGTCCCGCCGTCGGCGAGCCGCCAGGTGAGCCGGGTCGTGAACGGTCCCGCACCCTCGGCGCGCTGCTCGGTGCGCTGTTCGGCGTGGCCCATGCGCGTGCCGTGCCCTGTCGTGCCGGGGCGTCAGCGCGCGGGGATGGCGGCCTCGGCGGCGCTCTTGATCCGCTGCCCGAACGCGTCGGCGTCCTTGCGGGCGGCCGACAGCGCCAGACCGATCAGGAGCTTGCCCAGACCGTGGCCCTCCAGGACGTTGAAGATCCGGACGCGCGTCTTGGCCTCGCCCAGCGACTCCAGGTCGTAGCCGCCCTCACGCGCCATCACGGTGTTCTTGGAGATCTCGGCCCACCGGAGCGTCACCGGCGCCTCCAGGGTGGTGATACGGAACTCCCTGGCGCTCTTCATCCCGGCGTCCTTGACGGTGCTCCGGAAGACAGTGCCCACGGCGGTCGGACCGTCCGGGACCCGCTCGATCTTGAGCACCCGGGGGCTGAACTGCGGATCGTTGCGCCCGTCCGCGAGATAGGCGAACACCTCGTCGATGGGACGGTCGACGTCCACGATCGCTTCGAACTGTCCTGACATGGGGCACTCCTGATCGGTCGAGTGGTGTGTCGAATGATCGGTCCGAGCCGCCGTCCGTGCCCGCGCGCACGAGAACGCGCCGTACCGTCCGTCCTGGAGCGGCGGCACCGCGTGCACCCGCGACCCTACGGGATCGCCGGGTGTCCCGCGCGGCGAACGAACGGCCCCGCGGTCCACGGCGCGCGGGAGCCGATCCGCCCCGTCAGCTCAGGGCGTCGAGCGCGTACAGCGCGCCGAGCGCGGTGGCCAGGGTGCCGAGCAGCAGGCGCAGCAGCGTCTCGGGCAGATGCGGCTGGAGCCGGGCGCCGAGATAGCCGCCGAGCAGACCGCCGAGGCCGCAGGCCAGCCCGAGGGACCAGTCGGGGGCGATGCTGCCGGTGGAGGCCAGCGACAGCAGCGCGTAGGTGCCGGCGCCGACCACCGAGGTGGCGAACGTGGAGGCCAGCGCGGCGGGGGCGACCTGGGCGACGGGCACGCCCCGCCCGACGAGGACCGGGCCGAGGATCGAGCCGCCGCCGATGCCGTACACACCGCCCACGACCCCGACCACGAGCGCCAGACCGGTCACCGTCCGCGGCGCGGGCGGCGGGCGCCGGACGCCGGTGGGCGCGGGGCGCAGGGTCCGTACGATCAGCCAGACGCCCAGCGGCAGCATGAGCGCGGCGACCAGCAGCCGGAAGACGTACGGGCCGGGAACGGCGAAGACACGGACGACCGCCCCGACGACCACACCGGGCAGGGTGCCCAGCACCAGCCGGCGCACCAGCGGCCCGCCCAGGGTGCCGGCCCGCCGGTGGCGGAGCAGGGCGCCGGGTCCCGCCACCACGTTGTAGAGCAGGTTCGTCGGGGTGACGGCCGGGTTCGGCACCGCGAAGACGCTGAGCTGCACCGGCAGCAGGAACACCGCCCCGGACACCCCGACCGGCGCCGTCACCACGGCGATCAGCATGCCGACCGCGACCCCGGCCGTGGCCGGTCCCCACTCCATCCCGTCGCCCCCGTGCCGCCGTCGGATCCTGGTGTCGCCCTGTCGCGCGGCACCACCGTAGAGCGCGGCGCGGGACCGCCTCGCGGGCGGGGGTCACTTCGGGAAGCGGTACTTCAGGTGGGTGGCGAGCGGCGTGTGGATCACGCTCAGCGGTTCCAGGGCGCGCGGCCCGGCCGCGGCCGGACCGTCGAAGAGGCGCAGCCCGCCCCCGAGGAGGGCGGGGACCACGTGCAGATGCAGTTCGTCGATCAGCCCCGCCCCGAGGTACTGCCGTACGGTGCTGGCGCCGCCGGCGATGTCGACGTTGCGGTCCCCGGCGGCGGCCCGCGCCCGGTCGAGCGCGTCGTGGACGCCGTCGGTGACGAAGGTGAACGTGGTGCCGCCCTGCTTGACCAGGACCGGGTGGGGGCGATGGGTGAGGACGAAGACCGGGGCGCGGAAGGGCGGATCCTCGCCCCAGAAGTCCGCGCCCGTCTCGTACATCGTCCGGCCCATGACCACGGCCCCGGTGGCGTCGAACCACTCGCGCATCAGCTCCGAGTCGCGGTTCTCCGCCCCGCCGGCCAGGCCCTGGCGCTCCCGCCAGCTCGCCAGGCCGTGGATCCACTCGAAGAGCGGCTCGGCGCCGTCGCCGCCCGGGTTGTCGAGACTGACGTTCGGGCCGGCGACGTAGCCGTCGAGAGAGATGGCCAGGTCCGCGGTCACGGTCATGGGGGGCTCCTGGGATGCTCGGGTGTGCTGCCTTCACTCTCCCGTCGATCGGGGGACGGGCGGTTCGACACTCCGGAGCACCCGGAACTCCGGAGCACCCGGATCCGGTTCAGCAGTAGAGGTTGCCGCCCGCCGAGGTGCCCAGGATCCCGACGAACCGCTGATAGGCGTCGACCCGGCTCTGCACCTGGGCCGGGTTGCGTCCGTCGCACTCCAGGGAGCCGTTGATGGAGCGGATCGTCTGGCCGAATCCGGCGCCGTTGACCATCGCGTTGTGCGGGGTCATCGTGCCCGGGCCGTTCTGGGTGTTCCAGTACCAGAGGGCGGTCTTCCAGGCGACGGCAGCGTCGTTCTGGACCAGCCAGGGGTTGCCGAGCAGGTCGATGCCGAGCGCGTCGCCCGCCGCCTTGTAGTTGAAGTTCCAGCTCAACTGGATGGGGCCGCGCCCGTAGTAGGCGGCCTGGCCCGCCGGGCAGCCGTACCACTGGCTCCAGTCGCAGTAGTGCGGGTAGTTGGCGGTGTTCTGCTCGACGACGTGCACCAGACCGCCGGTCTCGTGGTTGACGTTGGCGAGGAAGGCCGCCGCCTCCTGCTTCTTGACGGTGTCGCTGCCGGTGGTGGCGAAGCCCGGGTAGGCGCTCAGGGCGGCCTTGAGACCGCTGTACGTGTAGAACGAATTCCGGTTCGGGAACATCTGGTTGAACTGCGTCTCGCTCACCACGAAGCCGCCGGAGGGGTTCGTCGGGCCGTTGTCGCAGGCGTAGGGCTCCCAGAACCAGGTGCTGATGATCGGGTCGTAGCCCGGGTTGTCGTGCTCGGCGATGTACGCCTTGCCGTCGGTGTACCGGACGATGTCGCCGGTGACGTACGACCGGCCGGCCTGCCAGCTCGGGTAGCTCGAACAGGACGCGGCGGACGCCTCGGTGGCCGTGGTCAGGACCGGTACGGCGGTCGCCACGGCGACGGCGGCGAGCAGGGCGGAGAGTCGGCGCTTCGACACGGGATCAGCTCCTCGCGGTGGTGCAGTGGGGGGTGTGGGGGGTGTGGAGCCCACTCAACCGCTTTGGTATGTACCAGTCAAGGGTATAGACCAATGGGATCTGGCGACCGAGGGAACGGAAGCAGACGTAACGGAAGTAAACGCGACGGGAGTAAACACGAAGGGAGTTGAGGGACCGTCAGGAGTCCGTCGCCGGTGCCAGCTCCCACAGCCGGTGGTCCCAGCCGATGTCCCGCCGCGAACGGACCCGCAGACCGGCCCGTTCCACGAGTCCCGCGACCTCGCGCTCGGAGCGCAGACCCGACCCGAGGGCCGCCGCCAGCCGCAGATGGTGCAGGGCCGCCTCGCCGTCCGCGCCGAACCCGTCCGGGCCCCCGACCTGCTCGACGAGGAGCAGAGACCCGCCCGCCACCAGCGCGGCCGCGTTCTCCCGCAGCGTCAGCACGGCGTCGTCGTCCGCGCACACGTCCAGCGCCTTGCACAGCAGCACCGTCTCCGCCCCGGACGGCACGGGCCCGGTCCGCGCGACCAGCTCGACGCGCGGGAGCACCGCCGAGTCCAGGACGCTCTCCGCCACCGTCCGCAGCACCGACGGCAATGCCGAGATCCGGATCCGCAGCTCGGGGAAGGCCGGAGCGAGGGCGTTGGCCACCGCGCCCGCCCCGCTCCCCGCCAGTGTCACCGAGCCGGCGGACGCCCAGTCGTACCCGTCGCGCACCCCCGGCGCGATCCACGCCGCCTCGTCCTCCACGGCCGCCCGCGCCGACCCGCCGAGCCGCTCGTCACCGGCGAGCGCCCCGGCCAACGGCAGCCCGGAGGCCGTACGGAAACCCGGCCGGCCCGTGCGCAGCGCCTCCGGGAGTCCGGACAGCGCGAGGTCGAACGCCGCCTGGGCGCCCGTCAGGTCGTACTCCTCCAGGGAGTGGTCGTCCTCCACCAACTCCTCCCCGACCGGGGTGAGCCGGTAGCCCTCGGCGTCGAGCGCGAACACCTCCAGATCGACCAGGTACGCGAGCAGCGCGGGCAGGGTCCGCTCCCGTGTGCCGGTCCGGGCGGCCAGTTCGGACACCGTGCGGGCGCCCCGGTAGACGTGGTCGACCAGGCCGACCGTGACCGCCGCCCGGATCGCCAACCCCGGTGCCAGGTCGGTCAGTTCGTGCAGCCGGCCGTGCGGGTCCGCCTCCTCGTCCTCGACCGGCGCCTCCGCCGCCGCGTCCGGCCGTCCCGCGGGCGGTGCCGGCTGTTCGGCGCGGCGCCAGTACCCGGTGATGTCGGTCCGCTCCCGGGGCACCTCGCGGTCCACCCGGAGATGACGGCGGATGCCCTTCAGCGTGACGCTCTCCCCGGCCGCCCACACGAACACCTCACCGGGCGGCCACTCCATGGCGCGTACGGCGTCCTCCAGCAGGGTGGTGGTGCCCGCCGGGGCCCCGTGCCGCACCAGCCAGGTGACCTGGGCGTCGGCCCGGGTCGGCAGCTCCTGCCGGTGACTGTCCTCGCCGACCTCGACGAACACCCGCGCCCGGGTGCCGGCCGGCATCTCCGCCAGCCACCGCCCGATCGCCGGCAGCGCCGTCTCGTCGCCCAGGACCAGCAGCCAGTCGGCGCCCTCCGGATGCCGGTGCGACATCTTGGGCCCGGCGATCCAGGTGACGTCCCCGGGGCGGGCCGACTGCGCCCACGCCGAGGCGACACCGCCCGCGTGCTTCACGAAGTCGAAGACGATCTCCCCGCGTTCGGGGTCGTACCGCACCGGCGTGTAGTCCTTGGCGAGCGGCCGGGCGTCGGCCGGCCAGTCGAGGCTGGACACGTTCTGCCCCGGCAGGACCGGGGCGTCGGCGCCCTCCTCGGCGAAGAAGAACTTCACATGGTCGTCGAACCCCTCGCTGCGCAGCGCGGGCAGGTCCAGACCGTCCTTGTGGAACGCCCCCAACTGCGGGCCGCCGAGCGTCACCCGGCGCATGCCCGGTGTGACGTCCTCGACGCCGAGCACGGTCAGCTCCCGGAGCACGATGGGGAACGTGACGACCGAGCGGGGATTGCGGGTGGGCACACGGGCGGACATACGGGCGGACATACGGGCGGCTCCTTGGACATCCGGACGGACCGGCCCAGGCTAGGCGGGGCGGACGCGCGCGGATCCAACCCGCCGTCCCGATCCCTCGCACCGCGGGCACCCGCTCCGACGCCCGGCCGCCCGCTTCGACGGATCGGCCCGGCCGCTTCGACCCGGCCCGCCCGAACGCCCCTACGGTGCGGTGATGCCCCTCCCCACCCGCCCCGGCGCGGCGTCCCGCACGGCGGGCGCGGCGCTGCTGCGGCACTGTCTGCGCCACGCCCGCCCGCAGGTCCTGCGCTCCGTCGCCTGGGCCGTCCTGCGCCAGTGCTCCTTCCTCGCCCTGCCCTGGCTGCTGGGCCTCGCCCTGGACGCCGCCGTCCGCCGCGCGGACCCGGCACGGGCCGCCGGGTACGCCGCCGCGCTGTGCGCCGTAGCGCTCGCCGAGTACGCGGGGATGCGCGGCTGGCAGCTCTGGAGCAATCTCGCCGAGGCGCGGGCCGGTGCCTGGCTGCGCACCCGCCTGCTGCGCTCGGTCCTGGAGAACGCCGCCCGGCCCGCGCACCGCGACGGAGGGGACGAGGGGGAAGCCGCCGGGGACCTCGCGACCCGCGCCGGCCGTGACGTCGAGACGGTCGTGTACTGGGTGCACGGTCTCACCACCTGGGTGGTGATCGGCACGACCGTCCTGGTCCTGGTGCCGTCCCTGGCCGGCCTCGACCCCGCGCTGCTGCTGGTCGCGGCCGCCACCGTGCCCGTCCTGCTGCTGGTGAACCGCGTCTTCCCGCCCCTGTACGGCGTCCGTGCCGAGGCCCTGGCCCGCGCCCACGCCCGGCGTTCCGGAACCGTCGAGGAACTGCTGTCGGCCCTGCTGCCGTTGCGCGGGGTCGGCGCCGACCGGCTGATGGTCGCCCGCCACCACCGGCACAGCGCCGACGTCACCCGGCACACCCTGCGCCTCGGCGCGGTCTCCGCCCTGTGGGAGGCGACCGCGTTCGCCGTGCCCCGCCTCGCCGTCGTCGCCGGACTGCTCACCGGCGGGCGGGCCGCCCTGGACGGCCGGATCACCGTCGGCCAGCTCACCACGTTCGTGCTGTGGATGGGCACGGTGTCCGTCGCCGTGACCGCCGCCGTGGCACGCCTCGGCGACCGTACGGACGCGCTGGTCGCCGCGGGCCGGGTCGCCGTCGTCCTGGACATCGCGGCGACCGGAACGGTCCCGGCGCCTCGGGCCGACCGGCCCGGCCCCGTCACCGGCGAACCCGTCCTGAAGGTCGCCGGTCTGACCGTCACCCGTCCCGGACGGCCACCCCTCGGCCCCCTCACCCTCACCGCGCGCCCCGGCGAGTGGATCGCCCTCACCGGGCCGACGGGCAGCGGCAAGACCACCCTCCTGCGCGCGCTCGCCGGACTGGCGCCCGCCGAGGGTTCCGTCACCCTGGCCGGACGGCCCGCGCACGCCTGGCCGCACCTCACGGTGGGCCTGGTGCCCGAGGCGCCGCTGCTGATGCGCGGCACGGTCACCGACAACCTGCTCCTCACCGGCGACCACCCGCCCGACGCCCTCGCCCGCGCCTGCCGTACCGCCGGACTCGATCTGGCGCTGGCCGGGCTCCCGCACGGCACCGACACCGACGTCGGCGACCGCGGCCGCGCCCTGTCCGGCGGTCAGCGGCAACTCGTCGCCCTCGCCCGGGCGTTGCTCCACGACAGTCCCGTCCTGCTGCTGGACGACGTCACCTCCGCGCTCGACACCGGCACCGAGGCGGAGGTGCTGCGCCGGCTGCGCCGGGCCACCGCCGGGCGCGTGGTCGTGTTCGCGACCCACTCACCGGCGGTACGCGCCCTGGCCGACCGCGAGTTCGCCCTCACCCTCCCTCTCACGGAGCACCTCCATGTCTGACACGGCCCCCACCACCGACGCGGCCCGGGCCCCTGTCTTCCGCCGCGTGCTGCGGCTGGTGCCCGGCCGGCTGCGGCTCGCCGTCGTCGGCACCAGCCTGCTCACCCTCGCCGGAGCCGCCCTGGCCGTCGGCGCCACCGCCGTCACCGGTCTCGTCGTGGACGCCGTCGCGGCCGGCGACCCGCCCGCCCTGCTGCGCGGGCTGCTCCTCCTGCTGGTCCTCACCCTCGTGGCCTCGGCGCTGGTCTGGCTGTCCCGGACCACCCTGGTCCGGGTGGGGGAGCGGATCCTCGCCGTCCTGCGGGACCGGGCCACCGCCGCCGTCGGAGGCGCGCCGCTGCGCTTCCTGGAACAGCAGCGCGCCGGCGAACTGCACCGCAGGCTCACCGGGGAGATCAGCGGGCTCGCCGCGTTCGCCGGTGGCACTCTGCCCGATCTCGTCGCCGCGGCAGCGGTGTTGCTCTTCACCGTCGTCCTGCTGCTGGTGTCCTCCTGGCCGCTGGCGCTCGCCCTGCTGGCGCTGTTCGTGCCGGCGGCCCTGGCCGTCGTCCGGGCGTTCCACCGCCGTTCGGGGCCCGCGTACGAGCGGCTGGCCGACGCCGAGGCGGACGTCGCCGCCACCTTCGGCGAATCCCTCCCGGCCCGCGAGCAGTTGTGGACCAGCGGCAGTGTGCCGCGCTGGCTGGAGCGCTTCGGCCGGGACAACGACCGGCTGCTCGCGGCCCGCACGGTCCAGGTCCGGGCCGAACTCGTCCTGAACCGGCTGGCGTTGGTGCAGGCGGGCGCGCTGGCCCTGGTGCTGGTCCTCGGCGCCGCGCTCGCCGGACGGGGGCTGCTCGGTGCCGGTACGGCGGTGGTGTTCGTGCTGGCGACCCGTGACGTGCTGCTGCGCTTCGAGGACCTGGCGGGCTCGGTGGGCGACGCCCGCGAGGCCCATGTCCGGCTGGGCCGGCTGCTCGGCCTGATCGACGCCGTCGCCCCCGAGGCACCCTCGGTCACCCGTCACGAGGTGCCCGTGCGGGGTGAACTCCGCGCCGAGGGCGTCTCGTTCACCTACCGGCCCGGCGGCCGCACGGTGCTGGACGGCCTCACCCTGACCGTGCCGCCGGGCGACCGGCTGGCCGTCGTGGGGGAGACCGGCTCGGGAAAGTCGACCCTCGGCAAGCTGCTGACCGGCCTGTATCCGCCCGACCGCGGCCGGATCACCTTCGCCGGACACGATCTGGCCACGCTGGACCCGGAGACGGTCCGCGCCCGGATCGCGCTCGTCCCCCAGGAAGTGGCCCTCGTGGAAGGCACGCTCGCCGAGAATCTGGCGATGACGGCGGGCGTCCCCGGCCGCGCCCGGATCACGGAGGCCGTCGGACGGCTCGGCCTGACCGCCTGGGCCGGGACCCTCCCGGACGGTCTCGACACCCCGGTGACGGACCGGAGCCTGTCGGCCGGGGAACGCCAACTCGTCGCGATCGTACGGGCCTTCCTCACCGACCCGGCCGTCCTGGTCCTGGACGAGGCGACCGCGGGCGTCGACCACGACACCGCCGCCCGCATCGAGGAGGCGCTCGCGGCGGCCGCCGAGGACCGCACCCTGATCGTCATCGCCCACCGCACCGACACCATCGCCCGCGCCCACCGCACCCTCACCCTGCCGCACGGCACGCTCGCCCCGCCGGACTGACGGACCCGCACACGCGAGGGGGCCCGGTCACTCCCCTGTGGTGACCGGGCCCCCTCGCGCACGCCCAGCGGTTACGCGCCGGCGGCCGCCTTCGCCAGCAGCGGCGTCAGCTCCTCGACCACCCACGGGGCGCTCAGCGCGTCCGGGTAGGCGAGGGCGGAGGCCAGCATGTTCTCCCACGGCACGACCACGAAGTGGCCGTTCTTCACGGCCTCCAGGGAGCGGAACAGCTTGTTCTTCTCCAGCTCCTCGGGGCTGAGCACCCCGCGGTCGCCGAACGGGTAGGAGACGAGCAGGACATCGGCGTCGAGCTGGTCGATGTTCTCCAGGCTCACGCCGTTCCTGTCGGGCGCGTAGTTCTTCGCCTTGTCCGTCTTGGTGAGACCGAGCTGCTCGAAGACGCCCGGGTCCTGCTCGGCGTAGGACATGAAGCTGATCTGCTCGGGGTGGACCACGGCGTACGTGTACGACTTGCCCTTGAACTCCGGGTGCGCCGCCGCGGCGTCGGCGGTGACCTTGTCGGTCGCGGCGATCACCTTCTTCGCCGCCGCCTCCAGGCCCAGCGCCCGGGCGGCCGTCTCCAGCCGCTCCTGCCAGGTCATGGTGTCGGCCTGCTTCTTGTCGGTGAAGGTGACGACCGGCGCGATCGGGGTGAGCTTGTCGTAGTCCTTGTCCATCTCCCAGGTGTTGACCCCGAGGATGACGTCCGGGGCCTCGGCGGCGATGTCCTCGTAGGCGGTGCCGTCGGTGTCGTCGTACGTCTTCAGCTTGCCGACGCCGAGCTTGTCGAGCGCGCGCTGCTTGTACGCGGGGAGCTTCGCGCCGTCCTCGACGTCCGGGCTGATCACCGGGACGACGCCCAGGGCGAGCGCGATCGAGGTGTCGCCGTCGGAGAGCGTGGCCACCTTGACCGGCTTCTTCTTGACCTCGGTGGTGCCCCAGGCGTTCTTCATCGTGACCGGGAACGAACCGCCGTTCCCCTTGCCGGAGTTCGCCGCACCGGTGTCGGAGGAGGAGTCGGAGCCGCCGCAGGCGGCGAGCAGCCCGAGCGAGAGGGCGGTGGTCAGGGCGAGGACGCCGCGGCGCAGACGGCGGCCGGGGGTTCTGCCGGCGGGACGGTTCAGCACGGGTGGTTCTCCTGCGTGGTGTCGAGGTGCCGGCGGCCCATCGGGAAGATCTGGGGCCGGTCGGACCGGGGATGGGGAACGATCAGACAGTCGAGTCCGAAGACCTCGGAGACCGTCCGCTCGGTGAGGACCTCGTGGGGCGTGCCCTGCCGGACGATCCGGCCGTCGCGCATCGCGACGATCGTCGACGCGTACAGGGCCGCCTGGTTGAGGTCGTGCGACACCAGGACGATGGTCTTCCCGGTCCGCTCGTTGAGATCGGCGAGCAGATCCATGACCTCGATCTGGTGGGCGATGTCGAGATAGGTGGTGGGCTCGTCCAGCAGCAGCGTCGGCGTCTCCTGGGCGAGGGCCAGCGCGATCCACACCCGCTGCCGCTGACCGCCGGACAGCTCGTCCACGGGCCGCCCGGCGAGATCCTCGGTGCCGGTGGCCTGCAGCGCCCGCGCGATGACGAGGTCGTCGGCCGTGCCGCGCCGGACGCCGAACCGCTGGTGCGGATGGCGGCCTCGCTGGACCAGGTCCGCGACCGTGATGCCCTCCGGGGCGAGCGGCGACTGCGGCAGGATGCCGAGCCGCCGGGCCACCTCCCGGGTGGGCAGCGCGTGGATGTCCCGGCCGTCGAGCAGGACCGTCCCGGCGGCGACCGGCAGCAGCCGGGCCAGCGACTTCAACAGGGTCGACTTCCCACAGGCGTTGGGACCCACCAGCGCGGTGATCCGGCCCTGCGGGACGTCCAGGGACAGACAGTCGAGGACGGTACGGCCGTCGTATCCGGCGGTGACCGAGCGGGCGGCGAGGGCGGGGGAGGACGCGGTGCTCATGAGGGGGCTCCTGATCGGCGCCGGAGGATCAGCCAGACGAAGTACGGGGCGCCGAGCAGCGCCGTGAGGGCGCCGGTGGGCACGGGGGAGACCAGCGGGGCGTGCTGGGCCGCGACGTCCGCGCCGAGCACGATCACCGCTCCCACCGGCGCGGCGAGGACGAGGGCGCGTTCGGTACCGGCGAGCCGGGCCGCGATCGGGCCGCTGATGAGCGAGACGAAGCCGACGGGGCCGGTGACGCTGGTCGCCAGCGCGGCGGCCGCCGCCCCCAGCAGCAGGGTGGCGATCCGGGCCGCCGGGACCCGGGTGCCGAGCCCGGCGGCCAGGTGGTCGCCGAGCGCCATCGTCCCCAGCGCCCGGCTCAGCGGCAGCGCGGCGAGCGCGCACAGCGCGAACCCGGCGGCCAGGGTGGTCACCCCGTCCCAGGTTGCGCCGCTGACACTGCCGACCAGCCAGCGCATCACCTGGGCGAGGCTCTGGTCCCCGGCCAGCGTCAGCAGGTAGTTGACGTACGCCGTGCAGACGGCGGCCATGCCGATGCCGATGAGCACCAGCCGGTAGGTGTCCACGCGGCCGCCGCGCCGGCTCAGCGCGAGGACCGCGCCGACCATCACGAACGATCCGCCGATCGCACCGGCCTCGACACCGAAGGGGACCAGCGGCGCGAAGAGCAGCACCGTGACCGCCCCGGCGCCCGCGCCGGCCGAGATGCCGACGATGTCCGGGGTGGCCAGCGGGTTGCGGATCAGCCGCTGGTAGAGCGCGCCGGACAGCCCGAACAGCGCGCCGGAGAGCAGCGCCACCAGGGCGCGCGGGAACCGGATGCCGTGCATGACGTAGTCGGCGAGCCCGGTCCGCATCCCGAGCGCGGCGGGCACCACGTCCCGCCCGGACATCCCGCGCAGCCCGCCCAGCAGCAGGGACGCCGCGAGCAGGGCGAGGAGGACGACGGTCAGCAGCGCGCCGGTGAGGACCGTACGCCGGACCGCGGCCCGCCGCGCGGCCCGCAACCGCGCCGCCGTCCGGTGCGCGTAGTCGCTGTCCCGCACGGAGGCGGTGTCCCGCACGGAGGCGGGGCGGTACGGCGCGGCCGTGGCCGTGGCCGTGTCGTTCAGGGGATTCCGCACGGCCGTCACATCCGTACCAGGTCGCGGCGGCGGGCCAGCCACACGAAGAACGGCACACCGACCACCGCCGTCATGACCGCCACCTGGATCTCCCCGTGGTCCAGCACCAGCCGGCCCACGGTGTCGGCCCCCACCAGCAGTCCGGCGCCGACCGCCATGGACAGCGGCAGCGCCCAGCGGTGGTCGGCGCCGACCAGCAGCCGGGCCCCGTGGGCCGCCACAAGGCCGACGAACACCACCGGACCCACCGCGGCCGTCGCGGCGGCGCACAGCAGGACCGCGACCGCCGCGCTCACCAGCCGGGCCCGCTCCACGCGGACGCCCAGGCCCCGGGCGGTGTCGTCGCCGAGCGCCAGGATGTTCAGGGTGCGGCCCAACGGCAGCGCCAGCAGCAGCCCGACGGCCGCGAACGGCGCGATCTCGTCCAGCACCTGGGAGCGGCCGCTGAGCTGCCCCATCGACCAGAAGCGCAGGGAGGCGTAGACGGCCTCGTCCCGCACCACCAGCAGGGTCACCACCGAGGCGAGGACGGCGGCCACCGCCACCCCGGCCAGGACCAGCCCGACCGTGCTGCTCCCGGAGTTGGTCCGGGTGCCGATCGCATGGACCACGGCGGCCGTGACGGCGGCACCGGCGAGCGCCAGCCAGAAGTAGGTGCCCGCGTCCTGCGCGTCCAGGTACAGGATGCCGAGCACGACCGACATCGCCGCGCCCTGCTCCACCCCGAGGATCCCCGGATCCGCGAGCGGATTGAGCGTCACGGCCTGCATGATGAGCCCGGACGCGCCGAGCGAGGCCCCGACCGCGAGACCGAGCAGGGTCCGCGGGATCCGCTCGGTCCACAGCACGTCGTGGTCGTAGCCGGAGCCCCAGGGGTCGAGGACGATGTGGACGATCTCCAGCGGCGAGATGTCCCGGGCACCCAGCCCGACACTCGCCACCAGGATCGCCACCAGGAGGGGGCCGGCGAGCACCAGCGCGGTCGACCCGCGTGCGGCACGGGTGTGCGCGGGGGTCTTTGGCGGTGGCACCGTCGGCGGGGCCGTTGACTTCATGATGGTTCCGGGGCTCCTCGGCTGGTGCGGTGGCGGTTAGGTTAGCCTTACCAACGCGTCGTCCGGTCCAAGGGCGGAGTCGGAGCGATCGCAGCGAGGGGTCAGAAAAGGAGGCCCCCCGTGAACGGAGACCTGGGGGCGTACATGACCACGAGCACTCTGCGCAGCGTCCGTGACACCACGGATCCGACGGCGGACCCGGCCGCTGCGGCGGGCCCGGCGGTGCCGGCGCAGGCGGCGCTCATGGACGACGACTTCATCGCCGCGGGCGGCCACCCGCCGCACGTCCACGACTTCCACCAGTTCCTCTATCCCGCCCTGGGCCGGATCACCGTGTCCGCCCTCGGCCGCGACCACGAACTGTCGTCCTCGGTGGCCCTGTGGATCCCCGCGGGCATCGAGCACAGCGCGCGGTTCAGCCCGGACGCCGTGATCGTCGTCGAGACCTTCGACGCCGACCGGTTCACCCTGCACTGCGCCCGGCCCGCGCCGGTCAACGTGACCGAGGCACAGCGGCTGCTGCTGCTCGGCCGGACCCGCGCCTCCGAGGCCGACTGCGACGACCCGGCCGTCTTCGCCGCCCTGTCGGCGGGCCACCCCGACAGCCTGCCGCTGCCCCAGCCCGTCACCCCGGCCGCGGCGGCCGTCGCCGGCGCGCTCACCCTCACCCCCGGCGACCCCCGCACCGCGACCGAATGGGCCGCCGCCCTCTACACCAGCTCGACCAGCCTGCGCCGTGCCTTCCGCGCCGAGACCGGCATGGCGTTCTCCGAATGGCGCACCCGGCTGCGCCTGAACCACTCGCTGTCCCTGCTCGACCAGGGCCAACTGGTGGGCGCGGTCGCCGCCCGGGTGGGCTTCGTCAGCACCAACGGCTACATCCTCGCCTTCCGGCGCCACTTCGGATGCACCCCCGGGGCGTATGTGCGCGAGGGCCACGAACGCTCCGCGTAGCGGGCGCACCGGTCCGCTGCCACCAGGGCCGGTCGGCCCTCGCCACGGCCCCGAAGTCCCGTGGCGGCGGACGGCCGGCGGGGCGAGTCTGGAGGTGCGGGACAAGGCATCCGAAGGCGGGAGACGCGATGAGCCACCTGGTGGTCGTGGGAGTGGACGGTTCGGCGCCGGCGCTGGCCGCGGTCGAGACGGCCGCACGGGAGGCGGAACTGCGCGGGGCGGCCCTGCGGGTGGTGCACGCCTTCGCCTGGCCCTCCTCGCACGTGCCCCTCGGCCCCTCGCAGCCCGGCCCGGCCACCGAGATCCGCGGGTCGGCGGAGCGTCTGCTGGCCGACGCGGTGGAACGCGCGCTCGCGGTGGCTCCCGGGATCGAGGTCGGCCACGCCCTGGTGACCGGCGACCCGCTCGGCGTCCTGGAGGCGCAGTCGCGCTCCGCCGACCTGGTGGTCGTCGGATCCCGCGGCACCAGCGAGTTCGTCGGGCTGCTGGTGGGGTCGACGGCGGTCCATCTGGCCACGCACGGCCGCTGCCCGGTGCTGGTGGTGCGCGAACAGCCCGGCGCGGACGGCCCCGTCGTGCTCGGCGTGGACGGGTCGGCCGCGGGCGAGGCGGCGGTGGACTTCGCCTTCGCCGAGGCCGCGCTGCGCGGCGCCCCCCTGCTGGCGCTGCACGCCTGGACCACCTGGAACGCGCCGCTGTTGCCCCCGCCGCAGGACGCGCGGGCGCCGTACGCCAACCCTCCGGGCGCGCTCGCCGAGGAGGAGGAACGCCTGCTCCACGAGGTGCTGGCCGGCCACCGGGAGAAGTACCCGGACGTGGCCGTGGAGCACCGGGTGGTCCAGGGCAGGACGCGGGAGGCGCTGATCGAGGCGAGCCGCTCCGCCCAGCTCGTGGTGGTCGGCGCCCGCGGCCGGGGCGGGTTCGCGGGGATGCTGCTCGGCTCGGTGAGCCAGGCCGTGCTGCACCACGCCCACTGCCCGGTCGTCGTGGTGCGCGGCACGGACCCGCGCCACTGAACGGTGCCCTGTGTACCGGTCGGCCCCGCAACGGGACCTCTCGGCCCCTGACGGTGCGTCGCCCCCGGTCGCAGGCTGGTCGTGGACGGTAGAACTGCCGTCGTCACAGTCGTCGTTGGGGGTGCCGCGATGCTTCTTCCCGTTGTCGCCGGAGTGGACGGATCCGCCGAGAGCCTGGCCGCCGCCGCGTGGGCGGCCCGCGAGGCCCGGCGCCGTGACCGAAGGCTGCACCTGGTGCACGCCCGGGAGGGCGGGGCCGCGGGCGCCGCCGGACGGCATCTCGCCCGGGGCGCCCTGCGGCGCGCGGAGGACACCGTCCGCGCCGAGTGCCCGGACGTCCGGCTGTCCGACGAGCAGACGGACGGCCCGGCCGTCGCCGCGCTGGTGAAGGCCGCGGACCAGGCCGAGCTGACGGTCGTGGGCTCGCGCGGACTCAGCGGCTTCACCGGGTTCCTCGTGGGGTCCGTCGCGCTCGGCGTGGTCGCGCGGTCGACCCGTCCCGTCGTCCTCGTCCGCGCCGGCGAGGAGGCCGCGGACGAACATCTGCCGGCGGACGACGGCACCGCCTCGACCGACACCGCCTACGCCGATGTCGTGCTGGCCGTCGACCTCACCGAGGCGTGCGACGAGGTGATCGAGTTCGCCTTCGAGTCGGCCAGGATCCGGCGGGCGCGGCTGCGGGCCGTGCACGCCTGGCAGGAGCCCGGCGCGCTGGGCCTCGGCCCCGGCGACATCGCCCTGGTGGGGGAGGTCCGGCGCGGCGAGGAGTGGCTGGGCTTCCTCAAGGCCGTGCTCCAGCCCTGGCGCGACAAGTTCCCCGAGGTGGAGGTCCTGGAGACCGTCGTGGCCGACAAGCCGACGACCGCGCTGGTGAGGGCGTCGGCCGGAGCGGGTCTCCTGGTCGTGGGGCACCGGCTCGCCGAACGCGCGGTCGGCCCCCGCACCGGGCCCGTCACGCACGCCGCGATCCAGCACGTCGGCTGTCCCGTGGCGGTCGTCCCGCATCTGTGAAGGGAGGGGCCGCCGACGGAGGCGCACCTCCGTCGGCGGCCTCCGACGCGCCCCTATAGGGTCGGCCCCGGGCCCGTCCGAGTCCGAACCGCCGCGACAGAAAGCCGAGGCCATGGCGCTGGACCTCCCCGCACTCCGGGCGCACTTCCCCGCCCTCGACAGCGGCCTCGCCTTCTTCGACGGGCCCGGGGGAACCCAGACACCCCGGCCCGTCGCGGAGGCCGTCGCCGCGACCATGACCGGCCCGCTGTCCAACCGGGGGTCCGTCAGCGTCTCCGAGCGGAACGCCGCGCGCGCCGTCGATGAGTTCCGCGCCGCCTACGCCGATCTGCTGCACGTCCCCGCCGACGGCGTCGTGCACGGGCGCAGCGCCACCCAGCTCACCTACGACTTCTCGCGCCACCTGGCCAAGCAGTGGCGGCCGGGGGACGAGATCGTCGTCAGCCGACTGGACCACGACTCCAACGTCCGCCCCTGGAACCAGGCGGCCGAGCGCGCCGGCGTGACCGTCCGTCACATCGAGATCGACCCGCTGACGACCGACCTGGACCTCGACTCCTACGAGCGGGCCCTCTCACCCCGCACCCGGCTCGTGGCCGTCACCGCCGCCTCGAACGTGCTCGGCACCAAGCCGCCCGTGCGCCGGATCGCCGACCGCGCCCATGAGGTCGGCGCCCTGGTGTACGTGGACGGCGTGCACTACGCCGCCCACCATCTGGTGGACGTCCCGGCCCTCGGCGCCGACCTGTTCGTCTGCTCGCCGTACAAGTTCCTCGGGCCGCACTGCGGTGTCCTCGCGGCGTCGCCCGATCTGCTGGCGGGCATCCGCCCGGACAAGCTGCTGCCCTCGCCCGACACCGTGCCCGAGCGCTTCGAGTTCGGCACGCTGCCCTACGAGACCCTCGCGGGTGCCACCGCCGCCGTCGACTTCCTCGCGGCGATGGACCCGGGTACGGCGGCGGCCCCGGCCTCGCGCCGGGAGCGGCTGGCACGGTCCCTGGACTCCCTGCACGCGCACGAACGCGCCCTGAGCGCCCGGCTGGCGGACGGGCTGCGGGCCCTCGGCGACGCCGTCACCGTGCACACGCGGGCCGCCGACCGCACCCCGACGGTCCTGATGACCCTCGAAGGCCGCGACGCCCGGGACGCGCAGGCCCATCTCGCCGCCCGGGGCGTGGTGGCGCCCGCCGGATCGTTCTACGCCCACGAGGCGTTCGCCGCGCTGAAACTCCCCGACCCCGCCCTGCGGGTGGGCCTCGCCCCCTACACCACCGCCACCGAGGTGGACCGGCTGCTCGACGGCCTCGCCGGGTTCCTCTGAGACAGCCGGGGGAGCCGTCAGCCGTTCGTCGTCGAGCGGCGCACGACCACCGACGTCGGCAGGACGGCCGGCGGCCCCGGCGGCGCCCCGCCCGTCAGCCGGGCGAGGAGCATACGGGCCGCCGTCTCGCCCATCTCCCGCATCGGCTGCCGGACCGTCGTCAGCGCGGGCTCGGTGTGCCCGGCCAGCGGGATGTCGTCGAAGCCGATCACCGCGACGTCCTCGGGCATCCGCAGCCCGGCCGCGCGCAGGGCGGCCATCGCGCCCACGGCCGCCAGGTCGTTGTGGGCGAACACGGCGTCGAAGTCCCGCCCCTCGGCGAGGAGCCGGCGCACCACCTCGCGCCCGTCCGCCTCGGTGAAGTCGCTCTCCACGATCAGCGCGGGATCGAGCGGATGCCCGCCGTCCGCGTAGGCGGCGCGGAAGCCGTCGAGACGCTCGCGCACACAGCCGAAGCGCAGCGGACCGGCCAGCACGAGCGGCCGGTGCCGTCCCACCGCCAGCAGGTGGCGGGCCGCCGAGGCACCGCCCTCCCGGTTCGCGGCGGTGACATAGGGGAACTCGGGGTGGCGGCCGCGGTCGTCGATCAGTACGACGGGAAGTCCCCGGCGGTGCAGGGCCGTCAGCATGGCGAGGGTGTTCTCGGGCTCCACCACGAGCAGCCCGTCGAAGGCCCGGGCGGACACCTGGCTGGTGAACCGTTCGACGGACTCGGTGCCCCGGTTGCAGGTGAACAGCAGCAGCCCGAACTCGGCCGCCTCCACCGTGTCGACGACTCCCTGCACGACCTCGCCCATCCACGGCCAGGTCAGCGAGGGCACCAGCATGCCCACCGTGCGGCTCTGCCCCCGGGCCAGGCCGACCGCGCCCGAACTGGGCACATAGCCGAGCTGGTCGATGACGTCCCGGACCCTGGCCGCGGTCGAACGGTCCACCTCGTCACGGGTGTTGAGCACCCGCGAGACGGTCGTCTTGCTCACGCCCGCCATCCGGGCCACGTCCGCGATGGTGACTCGCATCGCAACCCCTCCGCCGTGCGGGACCCCCGGACCCATCGCCGCCACCGGTGACCGGTACCGCTCCCGGTGCGACGCCCGAGTGAAACAGCGGGATCCCGGAGCCGTCAACACCGCCCGAAGCGGGCCGCGTTCGCAGGCCGAAGACAGAAGTACCCACCGCTGCCGTCAACTTGTGAAGGCACCGATGGTCCGGACCGTACCAATCCCTACGAGAAGTATTGACGCCTGCATGACACATCGCTTCACTCTCGCCAAGGACGGAACCGGTTCCGGAACCGGTTCCGGCCGTGCAGCCCCACCACATCCCTGATCTCCAGGAGGAGTGCTGTGCCGAGCCGTTCCCCCCACCCGTCCCCCGACCGTCCCCGAAGGCGACGCGTCTGGCCGACCGCCCTCGCGGCACTCGGCCTGTTACTCGCCACCCTGTACGGCGGTTCGACCGCCGGCTCCCGGGCGGGCGCCGACGACCTGGACGCCGTACCGCAGGGCGCCCAGGTGGTCCGTGTCGCGGAGTTCCTGGCCGAGTGCCCCTACAGCCACCGGCTGCCCGACGACCCGATCGTCTTCCCCGGGCTGCCCGGCGCGTCCCACATGCACAGCTTCTTCGGCAGCCGGGTGACGAACGCCCACACCGACGTCACCGACCTGCTGGGTTCGTCGTCCACGTGCAGTCCGGCCATCGACACGTCGTCGTACTGGGTGCCGACGATGTACCGCGACAACCAGCCCGTCGAGCCGACCGGCACCACTTTCTACTACCTCGGCGAAGGCGTCCGCGACGATGTGATCCAGCGCATCCGGCCCTTCCCGCAGGGCCTGCGGATCGTGGCCGGCAACGCCAAGGCGACCGGCGTCAATGATCCTTCCTCGGTGGCGCGCTGGTCGTGTCTCCACCACGGCGAGGTCAACCCGTCCAAGGACTTCGTCACCTGCCCGCCCGGCTCCATGCTGGAGTCCTACCTGGACTTCCCGCAGTGCTGGAACGGCCGGGACCTCGACGCCGCCGACCACAAGAGCCACATGTCCTACCCGGTGAACGGGGAGTGCCCCGCCAGCCACCCGGTGCCGGTGCCCAAACTGCGGCAGGTCCTGCGCTACCCCGTCTCGGGCGGCACCCAGGGCCTGCGGCTGGCGTCCGGACCCGGCTACACGATGCACGGTGACTTCTTCAACGCCTGGCCCGAGAACGAGCTGGCCCGCCGCGTCACCAACTGCATCAACGTCATCGTCAAGTGCGGAGCCGACGGCAACCCGTCCTGACCACCCCTCCACCGCGCCGGACGCCCCGGCGCGGTGCCGACCCGAAGGAGCGGACATGGCGGACACCGCGGCCGGCGAGCCGAGGAAGCGCCCGCCGGCCGCGGTGCTGCTGTGCGCGCTCACCGTCCTGACGGCGGCCTGCGCGGGGCCCGCACCTGCCGCGGGCCCGGCGACGAGCACCGCCGCCGTCGCCGCGAGCGGCCGGCTCAACGCCACCGACATCGGCTGGATCCAGCTCATGATCGCCATGGACGACCAGGCCCGCCGGATCCTCGCCCTCGCACCGGACCGGTCCGGCGACCCGCGCCTCGTCACCTGGGCGACCGGTGTCGCCGAGGACCACCGGCACGCGCTCGCCGCCCTGCGGGGCCTGCTGGCCGACGCGGGCGTCGCCGACGACAACCCGCACGCCGGCCACGACATGCCGGGCATGGTGAACGCGGCGGAACTGCGCGCCCTGGAGCACGCCGACGGCCCCGACTTCGACCGGCTGCTGCGCGCCGCCCTCGACGAACACCTGACCCAGGCCGCGAAGTTGGCCGGGGCCGTGCAGCAGGCCGACGCCGACCCGGAGGTGAAGAAGCTGGCGCGCGAGGTCGTAACGACCACGTCCGACTCCCGGCGCCGCCTGCCACCCGCCGGTACGGACTGACGGTCCTGCTACGTCGTCCTGGTGCAGCGGCCCGTCGGGTTCGCGGCCGGGGGGCGGCACTGGAGCGGGGTGTCGGCCGGGTCGGTGCTGAGGTAGCGGCCGAGGCAGCCGTTCGCCGAGGTCCGGCCGCGCTCGGCGCAGAACGTCAGCGCGGCACGGCCGTCGGCGAACGGGCCGGGCGCGTAGACCACCCAGTAGCCGGGGCGCAGCGAGGCGTAGTCGTCGCTGCGCAGGACGAGCGCCTCGGGCACGGTGGCCCGGACGACCGCGAGACGCCGGTCGCGGGCCGCGGTCCCGGAGGAGACGGGTTCGGAGTGCAACTGCGCGATCCAGCGGCCACCTGCCACCGGCGGTTCGGACGAGGGCGAAGGGGTGGGCGAGGGTGAGGGGGACGCCGACGGCGGGGGCACGGCGGCCGCCGTGCCGGGCGTCGTGCTGCGCAGAGGCGACGAGGACCGGGGCGGCGCCGTGGAACCGGCGGAGACGCTCGCCTTGCTTCCGGCGCCCGCCCGGCCGCCGGGCTTGTCGTCGTCGAACGGACGCAGCGTCAGAACGTCGACGGACGCCGCGACGACGGCCACGGCGGCGGTCACGGCGACGAGCACCGGTCCGCGACGGCGGGACGGCCCCACCGGCGGCGGAGGAGGATCGATCCGGGTCCGAGACGTCGGTGTCGGCGTGGGCGTCGGCGTGGGTGCGGGCGGTGGTGGCGGTGTCGGCGGCGCCGGTGCCGTCACCGTCGGCGGGTCCCAGCGCGGGGCCGCGCCGGACTCGGCCCGCGCGAGCAGCGCGTCCAGCCGCGCGGCGTCGGGGCGGGCGGCGGGGTCGCGGACCAGCAGGGCTTCCAGGACCGGGGCCAGCGGACCGGAGCGCACCGGCGGCGGCACCGGGTCGTCGAGGACGGCGGCCAGGGTGGCGAGCGTGGTCTCGCGGCGCAGCGGGCTCACGCCCTCCACGCACACGTACAGCACCAGTCCGAGGGACCACAGGTCGCCGGCGGGGTCGTCGCCGTGGCCCCGGATGCGCTCGGGTGCCATGTACTCGGGGGAGCCGACGAGTTCACCCGTGACGGTGAGCCCGGTCGTGCCCTGGAGCGCCGCGATGCCGAAGTCGGTGAGCACGGCGGTGCCGTCGGGGCGCAGCAGGATGTTCGCCGGCTTGACGTCCCGGTGCTGGATCCCGGCCGTGTGCGCGGCGCTCAGCGCGGCGAGCACCTGACGGCCGAGACGCGCTGCCTCGGACGGGTGCAACGGGCCCTCGGACAGGCGTTGTTGCAGCGACCGGCCGGGCACCAGCTCCATCACGATCCACGGGTGCGGGTCGGCCTCGATGATCTGGTGCACGGTCACCACGTGCGGGTCGTTGAGCCGGGCCAGCGCCCTGGCCTCCCGCAGGACCCGTTCCCGTACGACCGGGGAGGCATCCGCGTCGGGGCGTACGGCCTTGAGGGCGATGTCCCGGTGCAGCATGGTGTCGGTGGCCCGCCACACCGTGCCCATCCCCCCGCTGCCGAGCCGTTCGATCAGCTCGAAGCGTCCGTCGATCATGTCCCCCGGTGCGTTCATGCGGGTCAGGGTAGGGCAGGACGCGGCCCCTCAGAGACCGAACCGGAGACCGGACCGTAGACCGGACCGGAGACTGAACCGAGGACGCGGGGACTTCCCCCGAGGGCCCGTGGCTTGTCATGATCCACCCATGGGGACAGACAGCTCACCGGTGTACGAGGCACGTTACGGCTGGGACCGCAGGACCGTCGGGGTCGTCGCGCTCAGCGCCGTGTTCACCGCGGCGCTGCTGCTCCCCGGCATACCCCTGATCGCCCGCGTCCTCGGCCTGCCGCTCTTCGGCCTGGGCGGGCTGTTCATGGCGTACGTCGCGCTGAGCCGCAAGGTCGCCTTCCGGGTGGACGAGACGGGTGTCCTGCTCGGCGGCAGCCCCGCCCGCTACGGCGCGACCACCGCCCACGTGCCCTGGGCCGACATCACCGGGTTCATCCTCTGGCGTCAGCAGGCGGGCGGCGCGTCGGTGCGGTATGTGGGAGTCGCCCGGAGAGAGGGCGCCCCGGTCCTGCCCGGCGACGGTCCGACGGCCCGTGCCGTCCTCCCGCATCTCGTACCGGTGCCGCCAGAGGTCGCCGTGTCCTCGCGGGCGCTCACGGGATGGCACCTGGACAGGAACCGCCTGGCCGGTGCGGTCGCCCACTTCGCGCCCGGGACCCCGGTGCACGACCTCTCCTGAGCACGGCACCGGCGCCGCCGCCCCCGACACGGGCCTCCTCGCGTCGGCCTGAACCCGCCCCGTTCGGGTACGGGCAGGGCGACGAGTGACGGACGGTGCGGGGAGGGTGACGATGGAATCGGCACGTGAGGTGCGTCAGGTGCGCCAACTGCGGCAGCTCAGGGCCGTCTACGCGGGCGGCGCGGTCGCCTGGACGCTCTGCCTGGCGCTGACCGCGCTCCGCGGTGACGGGTCCGCCCGGCAGACGGTGACGCTGCTGGGCCTGCTCACCGTCTTTCTCGTCCTGCTGTTCTGGTCGAGCCGGTCCCTGTCGGGGATCTTGGCGTCGGACGCGGGTAGCCGGAAGGGGACCGACAGGGCCTGAGGGAGGAAAGCCATGACGACATACGTCATCTCGGTGCCGGGAACCTTCACCGGCACGGCCGGGCCGCGGACCCGGGCCGAACTGGCGCGGGCGCTGCGCCCCGCCGACCCGCACCGCACCCGTCTGGGCGACGAGGAGGATCTCGACGTCCTGACGGTGAACGACGACGACACGTTCACGGTCCGGCTCACCGTGGAGGCCGGCAGCGGTCCGGAGGCGGAGCGGGAGGCGCACCGGCTGGCCCGGTCGGCGCTGACCGCGATCGGCCTGGACGACGGCGCCGCGCCCCTGGGCCCGGCCGTGGTCACGGGCATCGACTCCGACGAGAGCTGACACGGGTGTGGGGGCGCCCCCTCGCTGTGGCGAGGGGGCGCCCCCCTGTCGACACCGGCCCGGGTGTCAGACCTTGCGCCAGCGGGCCATGAAGAACGAGAACACCCCGAAGAGCACCAGCCCGGCCGCGACCCCGGCCAGCAGCCCCGGCCCGGCCGGAGTGTGGGCGAAGGAGCGGAGCGTGTCGTCGAACCCCTTGGCCTGGTCCGGCCGGTAGTCGACGGCGGCGCGTATCGCGAAGCCGCCCGCCGCCGCGAAGACCAGACCGCGCGCCGCGCCGCCGCCCACCCCGGTGACGTCCACCAGGCGCCGGGTGCGCCGGGACATCGTGCCGAGGCGCAGCTTGTCGTGGTACGACCGGGTCACGGCACGGAAGCCGATCCACAGTCCGGCGACGGCGACTCCGGCCCCCGCCAGCCCCACGAGCCACTGTCCGGCGGGCAGTTCGAGCGCCCGCGCGGTGACGTCCTTGGACTGCTGGTCGCTGGAGCCGCCGCCGTCCCCGGAACCGGCGGCGAGCGCCAGCACGGAGTACGCGACGAAGGCGTAGAACACGGACCGGGCCAGGGCGGGCAGCCGCTTCTTCCAGGTGCGGCCCTCGGATCCGGCCGAGCCGAACGCCGCCTCGGACAGCCGCCACAGCGCCATCCCGGCCAGGCCGACGCCCAGCGCCCACAGCACGACCGCCCCGAAGGGCCGCTGTGCGATCTCGCCGAGGGCGCCCTGCCGGTCGGCCTGTTCGCCGCCGTCGCCGAAGGCGATCTGGAGGGCGAGCACCCCGACGAGCAGATAGATCACCCCGCGTGCGGCGAAACCGGCCCGCGCGGCGCCCTTCATCACGGAGCCGCGTGCGGCCCGTTCCACCTGGGCCCCGCCGTTGTTGCGCACCGACACGCTCGCGTCCATCGCGGCCTCCCCTGCTCTGCGTGAGTTCGGAGTCCGACTGCCCCGCGACCGGTGGGACACACCCGGGCGGGCATGACGGCGCTGCGGGCCGACGACGGCCGGCCCGCAGCTGATGGGTGTCGGTGGCGGGTGATCGGCTCACCCGCCGGGGATCACGGGAACTGGGTGATCTTGGACGGGATGGTGGAGGTGCCCGAGGTGGGTGCCCCGGTGTTGTTGACGACGTGGGCGTACTGGCCCATGCCGCCGAGCGAGATCACCTGGAGGCTGTGCAGCTTGACGCCCGGCTTCACGGGGACCTGGAAGCCGTGCTGCTGCACGATGGACGGGTCGGAGGTGTAGTTGCAGTAGCTGCCCAGACCCCACGCCTCGTGGACGTTCACCGAGTCGGCCACCTTGTAGGCGGCGTATCCGACGATGCCGTCGTGCGTGATGGCGGCGGCGTTCGGGGCGTCGTACGCCTTCTCGTTCTGGAAGAAGATCGTGCGGCCGCGTTCGCCGTTCCAGACGACGTCGTACTTGTTGAAGTGCTCGACGAACAGGCCGGTGGCGAGCACGTCGTCGCCGTTGACCCGCAGTCCGTAGTCGGCCCGGTTGGTCTCCCAGCCGACGCCCTCACCGTGGTCCGCGCGCCAGATCCAGGTGTGGTCGATGACGACGTCGTCGCTGTTGACCACGACCGAGTCGGTGGCGAGGCCGGGGCCCGCGCCGCCGATGCGGATGAACACGTCCTGCATCGTGGTGGGGTTGGCCGAGTGGTCCGCGCTCGCGCCGGCCGGGCCGAGCTGGAGCAGGGTGTCGGACCGGGTGGCGCCCGCGTCGATCAGGAACCCGGCGAGCCGGACCCCGTCGACGTCCGCCACGTGCAGGGCGTCGACACCGCCGTCGGGGATGATCGTGGCGAGGCCGAGACCCAGCACCACCGTGTTGGCGCGGGTGACGTTGATGGTCTGGTTGAGGTGGTAGACACCGGGCGTGAACAGCAGGTTGAGGCCCTGCGAGAGCGCGGTGTTGATGGTGGCGGCCGTCGCGCCGGGCTTGACTATGTAGAACTGGCTCAGCGGGAGCGAGGTGCCCGCGTTGGCCGGCCAGGACACGCCCCGGGCGTTGGTGCGCTTGGCGGGGACGAAGACCTTGTACTCGTTGCCGTCGAGGTAGAGGAACGGCTTCTCGCGCGAGATCGGGGTGGTGTCCAGCGTGGTGTACGGGCCGGTGTCGAAGTTGGTCGCCGGGGCGCCCTGGACACCGGTGAACGTCATGTTCCACACGCCGTTGGTCCAGCCGCCGACCGAGCTGTCCCGGGTGTACCACTGCTGCTGCGAGTACGGGCCGACCGTGCCGTCGATCTTCGAGTCGGCGATGTAGCCGCCGGAGGCCCAACCGTAGCCGTTGGGCGCGAGGTTGAGGCCGCCCTTGACGTGGATACGGCGGAACGGCGCGGCCTGGGCGACGGCCCAGCGGTCGGTGCCGTTGGACGGTGTGATCGCGAGGTTCTCGGCCGAACGCCAGAAGTTCTGCGTGGCGTTGCCGTTGAACCAGCCCGCGTCCACGGTGATGTCACCGTTGATCTGGGTGTCGTCGGGGTTCAGTCCGAGCCCCGACACCGAGGTGTAGAAGCCGAGTTGGGCGTTGATGCCGTTGTAGGTGCCCGGCTTCAGCAGGAACTGGTAGCGCCCGCTGCCGAACTGCGCGGACTCCTGCTGCGCGAAGACCTGGTCGAACTTCTGCTGGAGGTTGGGGGTGTTGGGGTCCACGACGATCACGTTCGGGCCCAGGTCACCGCCGCCCTCGACCGGGGGCGTGCCGCCGGACGTGGTGTGGACGGCGACCTCCCACAGGGAGTAGCCGTAGCCGGTGCCGCGTGCGGTGCCCAGGACGCGGACGTAGCGGCCCGAGCCGCTGACGTCGTAGGAGGCCCGTCCGCCGGTCGCGCCGGTCACGGTCTTGAGGGTGTTCCAGCTCTGGCCGTCGGCGGACGCCTGGATCTGGAAGTCCTTGCCGTACGCGGCCTCCCAGTTCAGGTCGACCTTGCAGATGTCCTGGGACGAGCCGAGGTCGACCCGCACCCACTGGGGGTCGGACGCCTGGCTGGACCAGCGGGTGGCGTCGTTGCCGTCGAACGCGGCGGACGCCGGGGTGCCGGCGTTCTCCGTCGAGGACGCGGTGGCGGCCTTGCCCTGGGCGGCGTTGGCGGTGCCGCAGGTGCCGGGCTGGGTTCCGCCGGTGGTCCCGAACACCTGGAACTCCCACAGGGAGTAGCCCCAGGGGGTGGCCCGGTGGACGCCCTGCATCCGGACGTAGCGGCCCTGGCCGGAGACGGCGAGGGTGTCGTTGCCGCCGTCCCCGCCGGTGACCGTGCGCAGGTCGGTCCAGGAGCCGCCGTCCGCGGAGACCTGGATCTTGTAGTCGGAGGCGTAGGCCGCCTCCCAGTCGAGGACGACCTGGCTGATCGAGGCGGTGGCCCCGAGGTCGACCTGGAGCCACTGGTTGTCGGTCGCGGCGGAGGACCAGCGCGTTCCCTGGTCGCCGTCGACGGCGGCGGCCGCGGGAGTCCCGGCGGTCTCGGTGGAGGACGCGGTGGCCGATCTGCCCTGGGACAGATTGGCGTCGGCCGCCGCGGCCGACGGTGGTCCGAAGACCGGCAGAGTGATCAGCGCCGCCGTGCTGGCGAGCGCGACACCCAAGGATCTGAATCTCATGCCATGTTCCCCTGGGGGTGCGATGGAGGGATGGACGCGAACGGGAGCCGTGCCGTGACAGTCGTGCGGTGCGGGAGATGGAACGTGCAACGAAGCGGGCACACCACTTAGTTCACGACTTGATTTAAATAATGACTTCCTCGATCGGCAAGCCCTCTGACACCAGAATTCCTGCAACTTGTGCACACCGGGGGAGTGTTGACACGAGGACAGCGTTCAGTGCGTGACGCCGGGAGTGCGCGCGGGTGTGAGCCGGCGCGTCGGGGGCAACCGGTCTGCACACACCCGTCACGACCGAAGGGACGGCCTCATGCTGGCTGTTGGCGCCGCGATCCTGTTCTTCATCGCCTTCCTGATCAACGCGGCCGAGATCTCGACGAACGACGCGTTCACCTCGGTGAACCTGATGCTGCTCGGCCTCACCGCGCTGGCGCTGCACCTGGCCGGCGTCGGTGGCGGCTGGTCGGTGCGCGGCCGCAGACGCTGACGCGCGCGGCCGCCGGCCGTCAGGCGGTGGCCTCGCGGATGCGGGCGAGCAGGCCGCGCAGTCGGGCCCGGTCGTCCGCGTCGAGCGCGGCCGTCGCCTCGGCGAGCGCCAGGCGGTCCACCTCCTCCGCCTCGCGGTGGCAGCGCAGACCCTCCTCGGTCAGCCGCAGCAGGAAGGCGCGCCGGTCGGTCGGGTGGGGCAGCCGCTCGACCAGACCGTCCCGCTCCAGGCTGTCCACGATGCTGGTCGCGGTCCGCGCCGCGACCCCCGTCAGCTCGCTCAAGTCCCGCATGCGCAAAGGCTGTTCGGCGCGGGCGAGCATCCGCATGGCGCGCAGCCGGGCGACCGAGGCGCCGCCCGAGCGCAGCCGGGCCTCCACGAACTGGCGCAGCCGGTGGGTCGTCTCGTACAGCTCGTCGATCAGGACGTCACTGCTGCCCTGCACTGCCATCGCCGCTCCGCTCCCCGTGGCCCCGGACGGTCCCGGGGCGTTCCGGAAACCGATTCTACTGAGCAAGCACATAGTGAGTATGCTCAGCATGTGCTCACGCGTCGTCCCCGCCCGTCCGCCCGCCGTCTCCTCAGCCAGCGGCTGGTCGTCCCCGTCATGTGTGCCAGCGTGACCTTCATCGCGATCGCCGACGGGGCGATCACGACGGTCGCGCTGCCCTCCATCGCCCGCCAGTTCGGGCTGACCACGGCCGCCCTGGACGGCGTGGTCGTCGTCTACCCGGTCTGTCTGGCGATGGCGATCCCCGCCTCGGCCTGGCTGGTCGAACGGTTCGGCGGCAAACGGGTCCTGCTCACCGCGCTCACCGCCTTCCTCGGCTCCTCGCTCCTGTGCGGCGCGGCCGCCGACCTGCCCCAGCTCATCGCCTGCCGCGCGGTCCAGGGACTGTCCGCCGGGGTGCTCTTCCCGGCCTCGGCGGCCCTGCTGTTCGCCACCTTCGACGCCTTCGAACAGGTGCGGATAGCCCGGTACATGATCATCCCGCAGCAGATCGCCCCGGCGGCCGCGCCCGTCCTCGGCGGACTGCTCGTGGACCAGCTGTCCTGGCGCTGGGTCTTCTACGTCAACCTGCCCGTCGGCGTGCCCGTCGTCCTGTTCGGTGTGCTGTTCCTGGCGGAGCACCGCGGCCACCGGCCCGGCCGGTTCGACCTGACCGGCCTGCTGCTGAGCGCGGCCGGCCTGGGCGCCGCGATGTTCGGCGTCAGCGAGGGTCCCAACCGGGGCTGGTCCTCCGCCGCCGTGCTTGCCGCGCTTGCCCTGGGCGCCGTACTTCTCACCGCCGCCGTCGTCTACCAACTGCGCACCGCCGAGCCGTTGTTGAGGCTCCGGCTCTTCGCCGACCGGCTGTTCCGCGACACCAACCTGATCAACCTGGTCGGCCTGATCCCGATCCTCGGCGCGATGTATCTCGGGCCGCTCTTCCTCCAGCAGGCGCAGGGCCGCACCGCCCTGGAGTCCGGCACCGGCACCTTCCCCGAGGCGTTCGGCGTACTGCTCACCGTCCAGGTGGCCGGAGTGCTCTACGCCCGCGTCGGCCCCCGGATCATCGTGGGCTGCGGCCTCGCCGGCGTCAGCGCGGTCCTCGTGCTCTTCGCCCAGTGCGACGAGGACACCGGCCTGTGGACCTTCCGCGCCTACATGTTCCTGCTGGGCGTCGCGATGGGCGGGGTGTTCATGCCGACCACGGTCGCCTCGCTCGCCAACATCGCCCGGGGCGACCTCGCCCAGGCGTCCACGCTCAACACCGTCGTACGCCAGACCGGCGGCGCCCTCGCCCCGGCGGCCGTGACCACCGTCCTCGTCCTGGGCACCCCCGCGGGAGCCGCCGCCGAACCCCCGCTCGGCGCCTATCAGTCCGCCTACTACGTCCTGGCCGTGATCGCCGCCGTGACCGCCGTCTTCGCGTTCACCCTCCCGGACGGCCCGGCCCGCGCCGCCGCCGCGGCCGGGTCCCGGAACCGTGCCGCGCAAGCGGCGCGGAATGTTCCGCGCGACGGTGTGCGGAAAGCGTGAAACGGGGTACCAGTCCTCGATCGGTCAGCGTGTTCACCAGTCGAAGGCGCGTGGTGAAGAGCCTGATAGCGTTTCTGCTCATGCCAGTTGCCGTTCGGGCCGCCGATGGGGGCGGGCAAGCGGAGTGGGAAAACCAGGACAATGGTGACGTCGGAAGCGGAAATCGTCGGTTCGGCCTCTCCCGAGCGAGACGGACCCGACACGGTGTGGGAGTGGCGTGAGCCGTCGGTCCTGCTCATCGAGGACGACGCGGGCGACGCCCTGCTGGTGGAGGAACTCGTCGCCGACAGCGCCCTGAAGATGCGCCTGCGATGGGTGCGTTCGATGGCCGACGCCCGGCACGTCCTGGCCCAGGAGACGCCCGACTGCGTCCTGCTCGACCTCAACCTGCCCGACGCCCACGGCCTCGAAGCGGTCTCGCAGGTCCGCACCCACGCCGACCGGATCGCCGTCGTGGTGCTGACCGGCCTGGCCGAGGAGGAGACCGCCCTTGCCGCGGTCGCGGCCGGCGCCCAGGACTACCTGGTCAAGGGCCGTGTCGAACCCGACCTGTTCGGACGGGCCGTGCGCTACGCCATCCAGCGCAAGCAGGCCGAACAGGCGGCGGTCGCCCTCCAGGCCGGCCAGATGCAGGCCCAGGAGAACGCCCGCCTCGAACGCGGCCTGCTGCCCCGCCCGTTGCTGCGCGGCGACGGCATCGAGGCCGTCGCCCGCTACCGCCCCGGCCGCTCCCAGGCCCTCCTCGGCGGCGACTTCTACGACATCGTGCAGAGCACCGACGGCACCCTGCACGCGCTCATCGGTGACGTCTCCGGGCACGGCCCCGACGAGGCCGCCCTCGGCGTGGCCCTGCGGATCGCCTGGCGCACCCTGGTCCTCAGCGGGGTCACGGGCGCCGAACAGGTCGCCCGCCTGGAGGAGATCCTCGTGGCCGAACGCGTCCGCAGCGAGGCGTTCGCCACCCTGACCAGCCTCACCGCCGCGCCGGGCGCCCGCGCGGTCCGGATCACCCGGGCCGGACACCCCGGCATGCTGCTGCGCTCCGCAGGCCGTGTCGAATGGGTCGAGGTACCCGGCGGCCCCGCCCTCGGCGTCATCCCCGGACTGGCCACCTGGCCGGTCGAGGAGTTCGCCGTACCGGACGGGGCGGCGCTGGTGCTCTTCACCGACGGCCTCTTCGAGGGATACGTCGGCCGCGGCAGGGAGCGGCTGGGCGAGGACGGACTGCTGCGCCTCGCCCGCGAGTTCGCCGGGCGGCCGCCCGAGGAGTTCGTCGACGGGCTGATCGAGCGCGCCGAGGGGCTCGCCGAGGCGCAGGGCGGTCTGGACGACGACGTGGCCGTGGTGCACCTGCGCCGGCACACGGAACAGACACGGGAAGAGACGTGGGAAGGGACACAGGAGCGGCGGTGACCAGGAACGAAGCCCGCACACCGTGGATCGGCCGCAGGCTGACGGTTCAGGGCTGGTTCCATCTGGCCCTGGCCGTGATGACCCTGCTGGTCCTCGTCGGCAGCGTCGTCGGCGCGAGACTGCTCAGCCGCACCGGGGAGACCAGCGACCAACTGGCCGACCGCACCCTGCCGGCCCGCACCGAGGCGTACCGCCTCCAGTCCGCGCTGGTCAACCAGGAGACGGGCGTGCGCGGCTACGTCATCACCGCCGACCCCCGGTTCCTGGAGCCGTACACACAGGGCACCCGCGAGGAGGCCCGCTCGGCCGCCCGGCTGCGCGCCCTCGTCGGTGACCGGGCCGCGCTCCTGCACGACCTCGAGGCCGTCGAACAGCGAGCCGCCGCCTGGCGACGCACCTACGCCGAACCCCTCGTCGCCGGTGTCACCGCCGGCGAGCCCGGCACCATCGACGCGGCGACCGCCGAGCGCGGCAAGAAGCTGTTCGACGAGGTCCGCGCCCGGGCCGCCGACCAGAACGCGGGCCTGACCCAAGCCGTCCGCGACGGCAAGGACCGGCTGGAGCACGTACGGACCCTGCGCACCGTCATCCTCAGCGCCCTCGTCGTGGTGTTCCTGCTGACCGGCGCCGTCCTGGCCGTCCTGATCCGGCTGCTCGTCGCCCGCCCGCTCGCGGTTCTGCGCGAATCCTCCCGGCGGGTCGCGCGCGGCGACTTCGGCCATGTCATCACCGGCGCCGGACCACGCGACCTCACCGCCGTCGCCACGGACGTCGAGTACATGCGCAGGCAGATCGTCGCCGAACTCGACGCCTCACGCCGCCAGCAGGAGAACCTCGCCCGGCAGACCGCCGCCCTCGACGCCCAGGCCGTCGAACTGCGCCGCTCCAACGCCGAACTCGAACAGTTCGCCTATGTGGCCTCCCACGACCTCCAGGAACCCCTGCGCAAGGTCGCCTCCTTCTGCCAGCTCCTGGAGAAACGGTACGGCGACACACTGGACGACCGCGGCCGCCAGTACGTCGACTTCGCCGTGGACGGCGCCAAGCGCATGCAGATCCTCATCAACGACCTGCTCACCTTCTCCCGGGTCGGCCGCGTCAACGACGCCCGGCTGCCCGTGTCCCTCGACGAGGCGCTCGACCGGGCCCTCACCAACCTGGACACCGCCCTCACCGAGACCGGCACCCGCCTCGAACGGCCGGAGCACCTGCCCCGCGTCCTCGGCGACCCGCTGCTGCTCGCCATGCTCTGGCAGAACCTCATCGGCAACGCCGTCAAGTTCCGCAGCCCCGACCGCACCCCGCACGTACGGATCACCTGCGCACCCCATCCCGAGGAGCCCGGCACCTGGCTGCTGGACGTCACCGACAACGGCATAGGCATCCCGCCGGAGTTCGCCGAGAAGGTGTTCGTCATCTTTCAGCGGCTGCACGGCCGGGACGCCTATGGTGGCACCGGGATCGGACTCGCCCTGTGCAAGAAGATCGTCGAGTACCACGGCGGGCTGATCCGGATCGACACCGACCACACGGAGGGCACCCGGTTCCGCTTCACCCTGCCCGTCCTCACCGCGACGCCGGACCCCGCACAGCACACCCCCGAGAAGGCCCTGACATGACCACTCCCGCCGCCACCCCGGTCGACGTCCTCCTGGTCGAGGACGACCCGGGCGACGAACTCATGACCCGCGAGGCGTTCGAGGACAACAAGATCGGCAACACCCTGCACGTCGTCCGCGACGGCGAGGAGGCGCTCGACTTCCTCTACCAGCGAGGCGCGCACACCGGGGCGCCCCGGCCCGATCTCATCCTGCTCGACCTCAACCTGCCCAAGTACGACGGCCGTCAGGTCCTGGAGAAGATCAAGTCCGACCCGGCGCTGGCCCACATCCCGGTGGTGGTGCTCACCACCTCCGCCGCCGAGGAGGACATCCTGCGCAGCTACAAGCTGCACGCGAACGCGTATGTCACCAAGCCCGTCGATCTGGACCAGTTCATCGCCGCGGTCCGCCAGATCGACGACTTCTTCGTCCAGGTGGTCCGGCTGCCCCGCGCCCAGGGGTGACGCGGGTCACTTTCGCCGGTGTCACAAAGCGCCGGGCCCGTCTCGTCCAGTGAGTGAACACAGACACTCACCACCACGAGGAGCACCCCATGGACGCGCGACTGAACTTCTTCGGAGACCCGGCCGTCGGTCAGGTCCTCAAGCCCTTCATGGCGGCGGGCAAGGCGATCAAGTCACTGCCGCTGCCGGCCTCGACGCACGAGCTGGTCGCCCTGCGCGTGAGCCAGATCAACGGCTGCGCGTTCTGCATCGACATGCACACCAAGGAGGCCGAGGCGGCCGGGGAGACCTCGGTACGCCTCCACCTGGTCGCCGGCTGGCGCGAGGCCACGGTCTTCACCGACGCCGAGCGCGCCGCGCTGGAACTGGCCGAGCAGGGCACCCGGGTCGCCGACGGGGCCGGCGGGGTCGACGACGAGGTGTGGGCGGCCGCCGCCAAGCACTACGACGACGAGCAGCTCGCCGCGCTGGTCGCGATGATCGCCTTCATGAACGCCGCGAACCGGCTGAACGTCATCACCCGCCAGCCGGCGGGCGGTTACAAGGCGGGCCAGCTCCACTGAGGGAGTGCGGGGGCGGGCCGGCAGGGGCGCGTGGCGGTTGCGGAGTGGCCCTGGAAGACCACGCCCGATTGGCCCTGTCGACCGCCCCCCGCCCCCACCAGACTCCCCCCATGACGACATCCCTCTCCTACGTCCACGGCTACTCCGACCACGAGGCCCGCCGCCTGGAGGACCAGGCGGACACCCTCGCCGCCCTGCTCCACGGGGGCACGTCCTACCCCGCGGGAAGCCGGGTCCTGGAGGTCGGCTGCGGGGTCGGCGCGCAGACCGTGCACCTGGTGGCGGCGAGCCCCGAGGCCGAGTTCGTCGCCGTGGACATCTCCGCGGAGTCCCTCGCCGAGGCCAGGGCCCGGGTGACGGACCAGACCCCGGCGGCCCGGGTGACCTGGCTGCGGGCGGACCTATTCCAACTCCCTTTCCCCGAAGCGTCCTTCGACCACATCTTCGTCTGCTTCGTCCTGGAACACCTGACGGCCCCGCAGCGGGCGCTCACCACCCTGCGCCGCCTCCTCAAGCCCGGCGGTACCCTCACGGTCATCGAGGGCGATCACGGCTCGGCGTTCTTCCACCCCCACAGCGCCTACGCCCGCGCGGCGATCGACTGCCAGGTCCGCCTCCAGGCCGACGCGGGAGGCAACGCGCTGATCGGCCGCGAGCTGTACCCCCTGCTGACCTCCGCCGGCTACACCCGGGTGACGGTCCGCCCCCGCACGGTCTACGCCGACAACTCCCGCCCGGCGCTGGTCGGCGGCTTCACCCGGAGCACCTTCATCGGCATGATCGCAGCGGTCCGCGACCGAGCGGTGGCCGCGGGCCTGACGACCGCCGCCGACTGGGACCGGGGCATCACGGACCTGCACCGCACGACGGACGCGGACGGCACGTTCCACTACACGTTCTTCAAGGGCGAGGCGGTCCGCCCGGAGTCGGACTGAGCGGGGATCGCCCGGCGGGGGCTGCGCCCCGGGCCCGAGCCGACGGTGAGCCCTCCCGAGGAGGGGAAAGCGACGGGCCTGGGCCGAGGGACGGACTCCCGCGGTGCGGTGGGCAGTCGGGTGACACCGGTGGGAGCCCTGGGGGGCGGCGATCACTGCGGGCCGGGGCGGGTCAGCCAGGCCCCATGCACCCGGGCCGCCCCGGCCCGACCGACGCGACCACCGACGTACCCCACCCGGCCGGGCGGCGAACGGGAGCCGGGTCCGCCGGCGCGACACCCCCGGGCAGGCCCACCCGACCATGCCGGACCGAGGCTGAGCGCGAAGTCCCGGGTGACGCGGACCCGGTGCGGCGCTGTGGCCGGTGAGCAGCGTCTTGGTGCGCCGGATCGTCTCCCGGCTCCCTGTCGGCGCGGTCGACGGAGCCGGGGAGGGCGGCGATACCCGGATCGAGGCTGAGCGTGATGTCCTGCGGCCGCCGTTCGCGCCCTGGGCGACGGGGGCCCGTGCCGCGCTGTGGCCGGTGATCGGCGTCCGGCGCCGCCGCATCGCCTCCCGGCCCCCGGTCGGCGGGGCCGGAAGGCGGACGTGTCGTCGACTACGCGGCGGACGAAGTGCCGCGGCCTCGCCCCCGGCCCCGGCCGCCGCGGCCGTTGGCGGGGTTGCCGGTGCGGCCGGTGCCGTTGGCGGGCGGGTTGGAGGCCGTGCGGCGGCCCGTGCCCCGGGGGCTCGTGCCGGTCGCGTTGCCCGTCGGCTTGGCGGTGGGCGCGTCGGGGGACGCGGAGCGTCCCGTTCGCCGGGTGCCGTTGCCGCCCGTCGTGCCCGCCGAGGCGCGGCGGCCGCCGCCACCGTCCGCGGCGGCGGGCCGACCGGCGCGGCCGCGGCCGCCGGAGGCACCGCCGGCCGCGGCCCCGGACGCGCCCTCCGCACCCGCCGCGCCACGCGAACGGCGCCGGCGGTTGGGGCGCTTGCCCGTGCCGGGGAGGGGAGCCTCCGCCGCCGGGGGAGCGGGGACCTCGATGACGACCGGGACGCCCGAGGGCTCACGGGCGCCGGTGATCGTGGTCAGGGCCGGGTCGCCGGAGGTGATGCGGGCCGTGCGCGGGGTGATGTCCGCGTCCGACATCAGCCGGGTGACGTCCCGCTTCTGCTCCGGCAGGACCAGCGTGACCACGCTGCCCGAGCCGCCCGCGCGGGCCGTACGGCCGCCGCGGTGCAGATAGTCCTTGTGATCGGTGGGCGGGTCGACGTTCACGACCAGTTCGAGATCGTCCACGTGTATGCCGCGGGCCATGACGTTCGTCGCGACGAGCGCGGTGACCTGGCCGTTCTTGAACTGCTCCAGGACACGGTTGCGCTGCGGCTGCGAACGGCCGCCGTGCAGCGCGGCCGCGCGGACGCCGACGGACAGCAGCCGCTTGGCGAGCCGGTCGGCGGACCGCTTGGTGTCGAGGAAGAGGATGACCCGCCCGTCGCGCGCGGCGATGCGGGTGGTGACCGCCTTCTTGTCCGTCTCGTCCAGGACGTGCAGCACATGGTGCTCCATGGTCGTCACCGCCCCGGCGGACGGGTCCACGGAGTGCACGACCGGGTCGGAGAGGAAGTCCCGGACCAGACGGTCGATGTTGCGGTCCAGCGTCGCCGAGAACAGCATGCGCTGCCCGTCGGGCCGCACCTGCCGGAGCAGCTTGGTGATCTGCGGCAGGAAGCCCATGTCGGTCATCTGGTCGGCCTCGTCCAGCACCGTGATGCCGATGCCGTCGAGCACGCAGTCGCCGCGCTCCACGAGGTCGTTGAGACGGCCGGGCGTCGCCACCAGCACCTCGGCGCCGCGCCGCAGCGTGGCGGCCTGCTTGGTGATGGACAGCCCGCCGACCACGGTGGCCAGCCGGAGGTTCACCGCCGTCGCGTACGGGGTCAGCGCGTCGGTCACCTGCTGGGCGAGTTCCCGGGTGGGCACCAGCACGAGCGCGAGCGGCGCCCTGGGCTCCGCGCGCAGCCCGGCGGTGCGGGCCAGGAGCGCCAGGCCGAAGGCGAGGGTCTTGCCGGACCCGGTGCGCCCCCGCCCCAGCACGTCACGTCCCGCGAGCGAGTTCGGCAGCGTGGCGGCCTGGATGGGGAAGGGGGTGGTCACCCCCTGCGCGGTGAGGGTCTTGAGCAGCGCCGCGGGCATGTCCAGGTCGGCGAAGTCCTCGACGGCGGGAAGGCCGGGGGTCGTGCTCACCGGCAACTGGAATTCCCTGGACGGCGTCGCGGCCGGCCGGGGCGACGAGGAACGACGGTTCGGCTTCTGGAACCTGCGGGCCATGCGGTGCTCTGCCTTTCTGACAACAACAGAGACCGGGGTCCGCACCAATGCTGGTACGGACCCCGGTCTGCGACTCGCGTCCGGGGATCAGGCGGGGACGATGTTCTCCGCCTGCGGGCCCTTCTGGCCCTGCGTGACGTCGAAGGAGACCCGCTGGCCCTCCTGGAGCTCACGGAAGCCCTGCGTCGCGATGTTCGAGTAGTGAGCGAAGACGTCGGGGCCGCCGCCGTCCTGCTCGATGAAACCGAAACCCTTTTCAGAGTTGAACCACTTCACGGTTCCCTGTGCCATGACATTCTCCTTCTGTAGGCAGAGAGGCCCCATCCGGAGAAGCCGGAAAAAACGAAAACGCCCGGAGGAGAATCGGTCCCCCCAGGCGCAAAGGTTCATGGGTACCACAACTACAACTCTGCAAGCCTAACACACCCCACCGCCCGAATGCGGATCATCGGCGCGTCGCACCGCGTGTGGGCGGGTCGCGGAAGGGAACCCGGCGTCCCGGACGCATCCCATCGCGAGGAGGGGCACCATGCCTGCCGGATCGAACGCGAAGCGCGAGCGACAGTACGAGCACATCAGGAAGAGCGCCGAGGACCGCGGAGAGCCGGCCGGGCGCGCCAAGGAGATCGCGGCTCGCACGGTCAACAAGGAGCGGGCGAGGTCGGGCGAGTCGAAGACCGCGAGCAAGACCTCCACCCGCGACCCGAAGTCCGCGTACCGGCGCGGCGGCGAGCGCTCGCACAGCGGCGCCCAGGGCCCCACCCGGGACCAGCTCTACGAGGAGGCGAGGAAGCGCGACATCCACGGCCGCTCCTCGATGAGCAAGCAGCAGCTCGCCGACGCCCTGGGCCGCTGAACCACGACACGACGGACTGGACACGCGTCGGCCCGTCCGGCACCGGGACACCCGGGTGCGGACGGGCCGACGCGCGCACGGCCGTCAGTGCCGCTTCCTGACCTCCAGGGCGACCAGCAGCGCCGCCAGCGCGCTCGCCGCCGCGATCAGCGGCGTACGGTGCGACCGCGCCAGACGCATGCCCTGGTCCGCCTTCTCGCGCGCCCGGGCCTTGACGTCCGTCCTGGCCGCGAGCGCCTGCACGGTCCGGCCCAGCTCCTCGCGGGTCGCCTCGACCTGCCCGCGCAGCTCCTCGGGTGTCTGCCGCTCGTCCTTGGTCATCGGTGTGCCTTCTCCTTGATCTCGGCCACATCGGCCCTGACGCTGTCCATGGTCTGTTCCGGCTTCGGCGGGGACGCCTTGGCGAACTCCTTCCTGCCGAGCGCCGCCATGACGGCGGTGACGCACGCCAGGACACCCGTGACGATCAGCGCGGCGGCCCACACGTCGAGCACCAGCGACAACGCGGCGATCGCCGTGGCCACCAGGGCCTGAAGGGTGATGACGGCCATCAGGCCGGCGCCGCCGAAGAGGCCCCCGCCGCGTCCGAAGCGTTTGCCCTTCACGGTCATCTCGGCCTGCGCCAGACGCATCTCGTCGCGCACCAGTTGCGACAACTGCTGCGTCGCGCGCTGCACCAGCTCGCCCACCGGTTCCTGCGCCCCGGCCTCCGTGCGGTGCGGCGCGTCCTGGGTCACCTGGGTCATGAGTGCTCACCTGTCTTTCGTCCGTTTCGAAGGGAGGTCATCCGCCGAGCCGGCGCCGGTCCTCGTCGTCCCACGTCCTCGTGTCACGCGGCTCGACGTACGGTTCCTCGTCGGCCGGCCGGCCCCCGGCGACGGCGCGCTGACGCACCAGTTCGGCGTCGAACTCCAGGCCGAGCAGGATCGCCAGATTGGTGATCCACAGCCAGACCAGGAAGACGATCACGCCGGCGAGGGTGCCGTAGGTCTTGTTGTAGGAGGCGAAGTTCGCCACGTAGAGCGCGAAGCCGGCCGACGCGGCCATCCAGATCACCAGCGCCAGGAAGCTGCCCGGCGTGAGCCAGCGGAAGCCGCGGACCTTGGCGTTGGGGGTCGCCCAGTACAGCAGCGCGATCATCAGCGTGACCAGGACGACCAGGACCGGCCACTTCGCGTACGACCACACGGTCAGGAACGTGTCACCGGCCCCGAGCGTGCTGCCGGCCTGCCGGGCGAGACTGCCCGTGAACACCACGATCAGCGCGCTGAACACGGCCAGCACCATCAGCACGACGGTCACCCCGACCCGCACCGGCAGCACCTTCCACACCGGACGGCCCTCGGGGAGGTCGTAGACCGCGTTGGCGCTGCGGATGAACGCGGCGACATAGCCCGACGCCGACCACACCGCGAGCACCACGCCCACGACGGCCATGACCGAGCCCAGACCGCCCCGGCCCTGCATCTGCTGCACGGCGCCGCGCAGGATGTCCTGCGCGGGCCCCGGAGCCAGCTTCTGGATGTTGTCCAGCACCGCCCGGGTCGCCGACTCGCCGGTCAGACCCAGCACCGACACCAGCGCGAGCAGCGCCGGGAACAGGGCGAGGATCGAGTAGTAGGTCAGGGCGGCGGCCCGGTCGGTCAGCTCGTCCTTCTTGAACTCCTTCAGCGTGCCCTTCAGGGCCGCGCCCCAGGAGTGCTTGGGCAGGTCGGTCGGCCCCTTGAGTGTCCGTGCCATTCCCGCCGGGTATCCGGATCGGGCCGTCCGTATCCGGTTTCCTCACGGAACCTGCTCGTCCGGCGCGTAGTGCAGGACGAGCACGGCGATGTCGTCGGCGCGCCGGCCGGCCGCCGGGGAGTGTCCGAGGAGATGGTCGATCAGCAGGTCAGGGGCCCGCGGGCCGGCCCGGCCCAGCTCCACGGCCAGGTCGGCGATCGCCTCCTCGATGTCGGCCCCCGGCGTCTCCACCAGCCCGTCGGTGTAGAAGGCGAGGACGTGACCCGCGCCGAGCGCGACATCGGTCACGGGGAAGGACGCGTCGGGGTCGACGCCCAGCAGCGGCCCCGGGACGACGTCGAGCGGCCGGGCGGAACCCTCTCGCCGCACCAGCGGCGGGGGGTGCCCGGCGCTCGCCAGGGCGGCGCGTCCCGACGCCAGGTCGAGATGGGCGTAGAGACAGCTCGTGAACAGCTCGGGGCCGAAGCCGGCGAGCAGCCGGTTGGTGGCGGACAGCACCTCGTCGGGGTCCGCGCCGCGGGCCGCGTAGGCGTGCACGGCGGTGCTGACCTGTCCCATCAGGGCGGCCGCGGCGGCGTTGTGGCCCTGGACGTCCCCGATGACGGCGGCCACGGCGCCGTCGCCGAGCGGGATCAGGTCGTAGAAGTCGCCGCCGATGTCCATGCCCCGGGTGGCGGGCAGATAGCGGGCGGCCACCCGCAGCCCGGGGACCGTGGGCAGGGTGCGCGGGAGCAGCGCCGCCTGGAGGCTGTGGGCGAGCGCGTGTTTGGCGTCGTAGAGACGGGCGCGGTCCATGGCCTGGGCGACGAGCCCGGCGAGCGAGGTCAGGACGGCCCGGTCCTCGGCGGTGAACGTGTGGGGACGGTCGTAGGAGAGGATGCAGCAGCCGACGGGGCGGCCGGAGACGATCAGCGGCAGGAACGCCCACGCGTGCTTGTCGCTCATCCGCTGGGCCTCGGGGTAGGCCCGCCGCAGTTCCTCGGGGTCGCCGAAGAACGCGGGCACGCCGCTGCTCAGGGCCTGTCCCGCGGGGGTCAGCGTGGTGTCCACGGGCAGGCCGTCGAGGCGGCCGACGGTCACCGGCGGATAGCCGCGGGTGCCGGTGATGCGCAGCCTGCCGCCCTCGGCCGCGGACAGCACCAGGCCCTGGGCGCCGAAGGCGGGCATGATCTGGTCGGCGACCAGGTCGATGACGTCCTGGACCCCGACGACCTCGGTCAACCCGGCCGCCAGGTGCACGAGTTGGTAGAGCCGGCCGACCCCGGCGGGCCACACGGGCCGCTGCTCGACGGGCGGCACCGGCTCCGGTGTGCCGGTGGGCGTGACGCGGACGCTGATGCCGCTGGCGTCGGGGTAGAGGTGGAAGTCCAGCCACCGGTCGGGCGGGCGGCACGCGGTGAACGTCACCGGCCGCCGGCTGAGCAGGGCGGCCCGGTAGCGCTCCTCGTGGACCGGATCGTCCAGCCAGCGCAGGGAGTGCCAGGGCAGGGTGCCGAGCAGATGGTCGGCGTCACGGCCCAGCAGTTCGCAGGCGCCCGAGCTGAGATAGGTGAACCGGCCCTCCAGGTCCAGGGCGCAGCTCCCGCCGGGCAGCCGCTCGGCGAAGTCGGCCGCGGCGGCCGCCGGGCTCGCGGGACGGCCGCCGGCCGCGACCGGGACCACCCGCGGCGGACCGGCACCCCGGCCGGACACATCGGCCGGCCCGTCCGCGTCCTCCAGCAGTCGGGCCAGCCGACGGCAGCCGGCCATGATGTTGGCCCGTTCGCGCGCGGTCATGTGCGGCGGGCGGCTGTCGGTCGGCCACAACAGCAGCAGCGCGCCCCACCGCCGTGCCCCGGTGACCGGCGCGGCGGCCAGCGAGAGGGGGTACGGCAGCGCCATCGCGCTGCGCGGATAGGCCCGCACCAGTTCGTCCCGGCCCGCCATCCAGACGAGACGCTCCTCGCGGACGGCGGTGGCCACCGGGGAGGGCGCGTTCACCGTGACCGTCGCCCACGGCGCGGCGACCTCGGCCGACGCCCCGCACAGCAAAGACAGGCGCAGGACCCGCTCGTCGGGGGCGAGCAGATACAGGGCGCCCAGGGACGCGCCGGTGCCCCGGACCGTGTCCGCGAGCGCGGCGTCCGGGGGAGCGTCCCGCGGGCCCGGATCATCCGCGCTCGACACCGGACACCTCCGCACCCGACCTGATGCCCGTAGGGCTGCCCATAGGGGGACGCTACGCCCCCGCCGTGCCCCCGGCACGTCACCCGGCGCCCGCCCCGCGCCCGGCCCCTCCCCGTGCGCGCGCCCATGCCGGACACTGGAGGCGAGGCGAGAGGCTCGGGAGGAGCGGCGATGCTGACGGACGTGCGTGAGCTGCTGGGCAGAAGCCTGTTCCACCGGGTGGCGGGCCCCGACGGACCGGCCACCCGCGCCCGCATCCACGGCACACCCGGACCCCGCTGGTTCGGCCCCGACCGCCCGATCCGCACGGTCCACGGCGACGCCTCCATGTTCATCGGGGGCATCGCCGCCCTGCTGCTCCAGTCCCTGCACCCGCAGGCCATGGCCGCCGTCGCCGCCCACTCCGGCTACCGCGGCGACCCGTGGGGGCGGCTCCAGCGCACCAGCACCTTCCTGGCCGTGACGACCTACGGCACCGCCGACGACGCCCAGCGGGCGGTGGACCACGTCCGCGCCATCCACGAGCGGATCCGGGGCAGGACCGCCGAGGGCCTGGAGTACCACGCGGGCGACCCGCATCTGCTCGGCTGGGTGCACGCGGCCGAGACCCACTGCTTCCTGCGCGCCCACCGGCGCTACGGGGCCCACCCCCTCGACACCGCCGGCTACGACGCCTACGTCGCCGACACCGCCCGGGTCGCCGAGGCCCTCGGGGTCCTCGACCCGCCCCGTGACCTGCGGGAGCTGTCCGAGCGTCTGGCCGCCTACCGGCCCGAGCTGCGCGCCGGTGCCGACGCCCGGGCCGCCGCCCGCTTCCTGCTGGTGCGGCCGCCGCTGCCCTTGGCGGCACGCCCGTTCTACGGCGGGCTGGCCGCGAACGCCGTGGCGCTGCTGCCGCCGTGGGCCCGGTCGATGCTGTGGCTGCCCCGGCTCCCCGTGGTGGACGCCCTCGCCGTCCGCCCGGCCGGGCACGCGCTCACCCGGACCATCCGCTGGGCGATGAACCCGCCCCCGCAGCGTCGCGACGGGGACTGAACCAGCCCTACGGCAACGGCAGGTGACGGTACGTCAGGTGGCAGCCGCCTCCGCCTCCAGCGCACCCCGGGCGATGTCCAGTGCCGTGGCGCGGTCCTCGGGGACCAGGCCGATGCGGGTGCGCCGGTCGAGGAGGTCGGCGGGGTCGAGGGCGCCCTCGTGGCGGACGGCCCACAGGAGTTCGGCCCGGGTGACGGGGTGGCCGTCGAGCACGGGTGCGGCGAGGTCGGGGTCCGCGGCGGCGAGCGCGTGGACGGCCGGGGCCTCGGTGCCGTAGCGGTGGACGAGACGGCGGGGTGCCCGGAGCGCGCCGAGGACCTGCGGTGACGCGGCGCCGATCAGCGGCAGGGACGCGGTGGGGGAGGGGCGTGAGGTCAGGCCGTGGACGGCGGCGGCGGTGTCGACGGCGTCCTCGGCCATCCGCCGGTAGGTGGTGAGCTTGCCGCCGACCACGGTGATCACGCCCTCGGACGAGGTGAGGACCGCGTGCCTGCGGGAGATGTCGGCGGTGCCGCCCGGCGCGCCGGAGCCCGCGGCCCCGCCGGTGTCCAGCAGGGGGCGCAGTCCGGCGAAGGCGCCGACCACGTCGTCCCGGTGGACGGGGATGTCGAGGGCCGAGCCCAGGACGTCGAGGAGGAAGCCGATGTCGGTCTCGGGCGCCTCGGGGACGTCGGGGATGTCGTCCCCGACGGGTTCGTCGGTGAGCCCGACGTACGTGCGGCCGTCGCCCTGGGGCAGGACGAGGACGAAACGGTTGGTCTCGCCGGGGATCGGGATGTGCAGCCCGGCCGGGAGGGCGCCGAGCCGTGCCGTGCGCAGGACGAGGTGGGTGCCGCGCGAGGGCCGGATGCGGACGCCGTCCACCAGACCGCCCGCCCACACCCCGGAGGCGTTGATCACGGCGCGGGCCCTGATCTCGCCCTCCTCGCCCGTGAGTTCGTCGCGGACGCGGGCGCCGGAACGGGTCAGTTCCAGGGCCCGTACCCGGGTGAGGATCCGGGCGCCGTGGGCCGCGGCGGTGCGCGCGACGGCGGTGACCAGACGGGCGTCGTCGGTGACCCGGCCGTCCCAGGACAGCAGGCCGCCGCGCAGCCCGGCGGAGCGCAGCGCGGGGGCGAGATGGCGGGTCTCCGCCGCCGACAGCCGGCGCGGCGCGGGCAGGGTCGCGCGCGCGGTGCGCGCGGCGAGGCGCAGGGTGTCGCCGGCCCGGAAACCGGCCCAGGCCAGGGCCGCCTGGGGACGGGAGACCAGCGGGGTCAGGGGCAGCACGAACGGCTGGGCGCGCACCAGGTGGGGTGCGGTGCGCTCCATCAGGACGCCGCGTTCGCGGGCGCTCTCGTGGGCGACGTCGAGCTGGGCGGAGGCGAGGTAGCGCAGTCCGCCGTGGATGAGCTTGGAGCTCCAGCGCGAGGTGCCGAAGGCCAGGTCGTGGGCGTCGACGGCGATCACCGACAGACCGCGCGCGGCGGCGTCCAGGGCGGCCCCGGCGCCGGTCGCGCCGAGTCCGACGACCAGGACGTCCACGGCCGGGCCGCCGACGGCGCGTTCGAGGTCGGCGCGCCGGCGCGCGGCGGTCAGGGACGAGCCCGGAGCCGGGCCGGCGGACGGGGCCGTGCTGCTGTGGCTCATGGGGCTCGTGGGGCTCATGGCGTCAGGGTCCTCTCGAGGATGGTGCGCAGTTCGGCGGAGAACGCCTCGGCACTCAGATCGGGGTCGTCCTCGTCGGTCATCGTGCGCAGCGACAGGGTGAAGGACTGGGCGACCAGGAGCAGGGCGCGGGCCTGGCGCTCGGCATGGCCGGGGCGCACCGATCCGTCGGCGTGCCCCTCGCGCAGGGCGTCGTGCAGCAGGGCGAGCAGGGCCTCCTGGCTGGCGCCGCGCCGGTCCAGGACGTAGGGGAGGAGCAGTTCGGGGTCGACGTCGACGATCTTGCGGAAGAGGGGGTGCGCCCGGAAGGCGGCCACCCCGCTCACCAGGCCGTCGACGATCCGGGTGCGGGCGCCGGAGCCGGGGACCGGGTCGGGCATCGCGCCGGTGGCCGCGTCGATCCACTCCCGGGTCATCAGGTCGCCGACCAGGGAGCGCACGTCCGGCCAGCGGCGGTAGAGCGTCATACGGGAGACGCCCGCGCGGCGGGCCACGTCGGTGAGGGTGGTGCGCCGGACGCCGACGGCCAGTACGCAGTCGCGCACCGCGTCGAGCACCGGGTCGTTGGCCGAGCCGTTGTCCTGGGCACCGCCCTGAGCGTTGCCCTGACCGTCGCCGCTCTGGGCGTTGCTCTGGGCGTTGTGACGAATAGGCGTCATGTGTCACAGTGTAACGCCTGCACGGCCGTGCAGGAGACGGCACTTCGTTTTCCGCAGGTTCCGCGAGTACGCGACCCCCGCGACTCCGTGACCGGGCGACTTCGTAGCCTGTGCGAACCCGCGACGACCCGCGACGACCGGTGAGGACAAGAGATGGACATGCTGTGGAGCGGCTGGGGCGACCCGGCCAGGGCGACACCGCTGACCGAGACGGTGACCGGGCTGCTGCGCGACCTGCTCGGGGTCAAGCCCCGCGGCACCGAGCCGGTCGCCCTGGCGGACATCACCGTCCCCGAACCGGCGCTCGACCCCGCCGCGCTGCGTGAACTCGCCGACGCCGTAGGCGGCCCGGACCATGTCCGCACCGACGCCGAGACCCGCGTCCGGCACACCCGCGGCAAGTCCACCCCCGACCTGCTGCGCATCCGCACCGGCGACGTCTCCGACACCCCGGCGGCCGTCGTCCTGCCGGCCACGCACGACGAGGTCCTCGCCGTCCTGCGGGTGTGCGTGGCACACCGGCTGGCCGTCGTGCCGTTCGGCGGCGGCACCTCGGTGGTCGGCGGCCTCGCCCCCGAGGCGCGCGGCCCGTTCGTCGCGCTGGACCTGGCCCGGATGGACGGCCTGCTCGCCCTCGACCCGGTCTCCCGCACCGCCACCCTGCAACCCGGCCTCAGGGCCCCGCAGGCCGAAGCGCTGCTGGCCGCACAGGGCTTCACCCTCGGCCACTTCCCCCAGTCCTTCGAGTGGGCCACCATCGGCGGGTTCGCCGCCGCCCGCTCCAGCGGACAGGCGTCCGCCGGATACGGCCGCTTCGACGAGATGGTCCTCGGCCTCACCGTCGCCACCCCCGCCGGCACCCTCGACACCGGCCGCGCGCCGCGCTCGGCCGCGGGCCCCGACCTCCGTCAGCTCGTCCTCGGCTCGGAGGGCGCGTTCGGCGTCATCACCTCGGTGACCGTCCGGGTCCGCCCGCTGCCCGAGACCCGGATCTACGAGGGCTGGCGGTTCGCCTCCTTCGAGGAGGGCGCCGCCGCCCTGCGCCGCCTCGCCCAGGACGGACCCCGGCCGACCGTGCTGCGGCTGTCGGACGAGACCGAGACCCTGATCGGCCTCGCCCAGCCCGACGCCATCGGCTCCTCCGGACTGCCCCAGGACGCGGGCTGCATGGCGATCGCCGGCTACGAGGGCACCGCGGAGGACACCGCGTACCGCCGTGAGCGGGCCGCCGCCGTGCTGCGCGACTGCGGTGGCACGTACCTCGGCGAGGAGCCGGGCGACCGCTGGGCGCACGGCCGCTACTCCGCGCCCTACCTGCGCGACAGCCTGCTGGACGCCGGGGCGTTCGCCGAGACGCTGGAGACCGCCGGCTTCTGGTCCGCGCTGCCCGGGCTGTACGCCGCCGTGCGCACCGCGCTCACCACGACCCTCACCGAGTCCGGCACCCCGCCGCTGGTGATGTGCCACATCTCGCACGTCTACGAGAACGGCGCCTCCCTGTACTTCACCGTCGTCTCGGCGCAGGGCGAGGACCCGGTGGCCCACTGGACGCCCGCCAAGCACGCGGCGAACGAGGCGATCCTGGCCGCCGGCGGCACCATCAGCCACCACCACGGGGTGGGCGGCGACCACCGCGACTGGTACGTCCGGGAGGCCGGCCCCCTCGGCATCGACGCCCTGCGCGCGGTCAAGGGACGGCTGGATCCCACGGGGGTGCTCAACCCCGGGATCCTGCTGCCCACCGACTGAACCCATCGACTGAACCCACCCCCGGGTGCACCCCGGCGCACCCGGTTCTCCACCCGGCTCCACCCCGCTCCACACACAGCGCTCCACCCAGCGCCACCCGCCCAGTCCGCGCACGACCCGTCAGCCGCCCTCGGAGGCACAACCGATGCGACAGTTCACCGCCATCGTCAACCCCACCGCGGGCGGCTCCACCGGGGTCGCGGCACTGCTGCGGGTGGCCCGGCTGCTGCGCGAGGCCGGGGCCGGGCTGGAGACCGAGTACAGCCGCAGCCTCGCCCACGCCCAGGAGCTGGCCCGCGAGGCGGGCGGGCGCGGGCGGACCGTACTGGCCGTCGGCGGCGACGGCATCGCCGGCGGCATCGGCGGCACCCTCAGCGGCACCGGCACGGTGCTCGGCCTGATCCCGGCCGGCCGGGGCAACGACTTCGCGCGCGCCCTGGGACTGCCCACCGACCCCGAAGGGCTGGCCAAGGTGCTGCTGGAGCACGAGCCCAGCCCCGTCGACACCATCGAGGTGGAGTCCGCGCAGGGCCGCGCCGTCGCCCTCGGCAGCGTCTACGCAGGCGTGGACGCGCTCGCCAACCGCCACGCCAACCACACCAAGGTGCTGCGTGGCTCCGCCTCCTACTACCTGGGCGGTCTGCGCGCCGTCACCACCTGGCGCCCGGCCGCCTACCGGGTCACCGTCGACGGCGAGGAGCACACCCACCGGGGCTACACCGTCGTGGCCGCCAACTCCGCCTACTACGGCTCCGGCCGCCTCATCGCCCCCGACGCCCGGCTCGACGACGGGCTCCTCGACGTGGTGATGATCCGGCACGCGCCCCGGCACCTGTTCTTCACCCTGATGAACGAACTCAAGACCGGCGCGCACGTCCACCGCCCCGAGGTGCGGATCCTGCGCGGCCGCGAGATCCGCATCGAGGCCGACCGGCCGGTCCCCTACGGCACCGACGGCGAGGTCGACGCCGTCCTGCCCGTCGCGGCCCGGGTGCTCCCCGGCGCCCTGTCCGTGCTCCGCTGAACCGGCCGCGACGGCACGGACGTTCCCGCGGGCATCCGCCGGGCATGATCGCCGCGGGCCGGGGTACCCGGAGTGACGTCCGCCGCCGAAAGGCCGTACGAGCCCCGAAGCGGCGGACCGACACGGTCGGTTGAATCCGGGAGGGGAAACACGATGGCGCTCATGGGCACGGCCACGACGGCGACGACGGCCGAGGCGGCCACGACGGACACGCGGACCGGGAACCTGCCGGAGATCACCGACCCCACCAAGGTCGCGCCCAAGGACGCCCGGCAACTGTCCCGCCTCTTCTTCGACCAGTTGGCCGTCCTGGAGGAGGGCACGCCCGAACACGCCTACGCCCGCAACACGCTGATCGAGATGAACATGTCCCTCGTCCGCTTCGCGGCCGGCCGGTTCCGCAGCCGGGGACCGGAGGAGATGGAGGACATCGTCCAGGTCGGCATGATCGGCCTGATCAAGGCGATCGACCGGTTCGACCTGTCCCGCGAGGCGGAGTTCACCTCGTTCGCGATCCCCTACATCGTGGGCGAGATCAAGCGGTTCTTCCGCGACACCACCTGGGCCGTGCACGTGCCGCGCCGCCTCCAGGAGGCCCGCGTGCAGTTGGCGCGCGCCACGGAGGAACTCAGCAGCCGGCTGGGCCGCACACCGACCGTCAAGGAACTGTCCGAGCTGATGTCGCTGTCCGAGGACGAGGTGCGCGAGGCCCGCCTCGCCTCCAACGGCTACAACTCCTCCTCCCTGGACGCCGCGATCGGTGGCAGCGAGGACGGCGAGAGCGCCCTCCAGGACTTCATCGGCAACGAGGACACCGACCTCGCCCTGGTCGAGGACTTCCACGCCCTGGCCCCGCTGATAGCCGAACTCGGCGAACGCGACCGGCGGATCATCCACATGCGGTTCGTGGAGGAACTCACCCAGGCCCAGATCGGCGAACGTCTGGGCGTCTCCCAGATGCACGTCTCCCGCCTGCTGTCGCGCACCCTCGCCCGGCTGCGCGCGGGCATGATGGTCGACTGACCCGCCCGCTCGACCGACCCGTCCGCTCGTCTGACCGGCCCGCGCGGGCGGCTCGCGGGATTGCTCCACCCGTGGGTGGAGACCGCCCGAACGGCCGTATGTCGCCCCGCGCGGCGCTTCCCTCCCGCGCCCCAGCCGCCAGGATGTCCGATGACTTCCACCTTTGCGGGGGTGAAGCGTGAGCATCGGAGAAACACCCTGTGACTACTCTCAACGGCCCTGAGCGGCAGGCCGTCGCTCCCTACGACAGTGAAGTGCCGGTCAGGGGCAGGCAGCCGGGCAATGTCGTCGTGAAGTGGCTGACGACCACCGACCACAAGACGATCGGCACCCTGTACCTCGTCACGTCGTTCGCGTTCTTCCTGATCGGCGGCGTCCTGGCGCTGGTGATGCGCGCCGAACTGGCCCGTCCGGGCGAGCAGATCGTGTCCAACGAGCAGTTCAACCAGGCGTTCACGATGCACGGCACCGTGATGCTGCTGATGTTCGCCACCCCGCTGTTCGCCGGCTTCACCAACTGGATCATGCCGCTCCAGATCGGCGCGCCGGACGTGGCCTTCCCCCGGCTGAACATGTTCGCCTACTGGCTCTACCTGTTCGGTTCCACGATCGCGGTCGGCGGCTTCCTCACCCCGAACGGCGCGGCCGACTTCGGCTGGTTCGCCTACACCCCGCTGTCGGACGCCATCCGGTCGCCCGGGCTCGGCGCCGACCTGTGGATCATGGGCCTGGCCTTCTCCGGCTTCGGCACCATCCTCGGCGCGGTCAACTTCATCACGACCATCATCTGCATGCGCGCGCCCGGTATGACCATGTTCCGGATGCCGATCTTCGTGTGGAACGTGCTGCTGACGGCCGTCCTGGTCCTGCTGGCCTTCCCGGTGCTGGCGGCCGCGCTGTTCGCGCTGATGGCGGACCGCAAGTTCGGCGCCCACATCTACGATCCGGCCAACGGCGGCCCCCTCCTGTGGCAGCACCTCTTCTGGTTCTTCGGCCATCCGGAGGTGTACATCATCGCGCTGCCGTTCTTCGGCATCGTCACCGAGATCATCCCGGTCTTCTCCCGCAAGCCGATCTTCGGCTACATGGGCCTGGTCGCCGCCACCACGGCGATCGCGGGCCTGTCCATCACCGTGTGGGCCCACCACATGTACGTCACCGGCGGAGTGCTCCTGCCGTTCTTCTCCTTCATGACGTTCCTCATCGCCGTCCCCACGGGCGTGAAGTTCTTCAACTGGATCGGCACCATGTGGAAGGGCTCGATCTCCTTCGAGACACCGATGCTCTGGGCGACCGGCTTCCTCGTCACCTTCCTCTTCGGCGGCCTGACCGGCGTCATCCTCGCGTCACCGCCGATGGACTTCCACGTCTCCGACTCCTACTTCGTGGTCGCCCACTTCCACTACGTCGTCTTCGGCACCGTCGTCTTCGCGATGTTCGCCGGATTCCACTTCTGGTGGCCGAAGTTCAGCGGCAGGATGCTCGACGAACGCCTCGGGAAGATCACCTTCTGGACGCTGTTCGTCGGCTTCCACGGCACCTTCCTGGTCCAGCACTGGCTGGGCGCCGAGGGCATGCCGCGCCGCTACGCCGACTACCTCGCGGCCGACGGCTTCACCGCCCTCAACACCATCTCCACGATCAGCTCCTTCGTCCTCGGCCTGTCGATGCTGCCCTTCCTCTACAACGTGTGGAAGACCGGCAAGTACGGCAAGAAGATCGAGGTCGACGACCCGTGGGGCTACGGCCGCTCCCTGGAGTGGGCCACCTCCTGCCCGCCGCCGCGCCACAACTTCACCGCGCTGCCCAAGATCCGCTCCGAGTCCCCGGCGTTCGACCTCCACCACCCCGACATCGCGCGGGCCGAGGCCGAGGCCGCGGGGGCCCACTGATGGCCGGCCCCGGCGCGGACATGAGCGGGGCGTCGAAACAGGGATCCACCCGGACCGGTCTCGGCGACGAGGTCGAGGGCTACCTCCTGTGGCAGGCCACGATCGCGGTCGCGCAGGAACGCGCGCGTGAGTTCGTACGGCCCATGGACTGGCTGACGACCTCCCAGAAGGACGAGATCGAACGCCACTACGTGGACGACAGCCTGCTCCGGGCCCGCCAGGACCTGGAACGGATCGCGGCCCGCTGCCGTTCGCTGCGCGGCGAGTACGAGCGCCGCTACCGCACCCTGCGGCTGCGCTGCGTGGCCTGGACCCTGGCCGGCGGCGCGGGCCTCACCGCCCTGGCGGCCGTACCGCTCCTGCGCTGACACCGCCGCCCCCGGCCCCCGCCCCGCCCACCGCGGCAGGGCGGGGGCCGAGCACGAGTGCGCTGGTCACCGCCGGGTAGAGTGCGGCACTGTCGCCCCCGAGACCCGAGGTACCGCGCAGTGACTCCCGTACGTCCAGGACCGCCGCTCGCCGTCACCGTCGTCGGGATCGGAGCCGACGGATGGGACGGCCTCACCGACGCCTCCCGGGCCGCCCTGCGCGACGCCGAGGTACTGATCGGCGGCCCGCGCCAGCTCGACCTGCTGCCTCCCCCGTGCACGGGCGAACGCGTCGCCTGGCCCTCGCCGCTGCGCCCCGCCGTCGCCGACCTTCTCACCGCCCACGCCGGCCGCCGCATCGCCGTCCTGGCCAGCGGCGACCCGATGTTCTACGGCATCGGCCGCGCCCTCGTCGAGGAGGGCGCCGCCCCGCACGTCCTGCCGCACCCCTCCTCCGTGTCCTACGCCGCCGCCCGGCTCGGCTGGCCGCTGGAGGACGTCGAGGTCGTCACGCTCGTCGGCCGGCCCGCCGCACGGCTCGCCGCCGCCCTGCACCACGGCCGCCGGATCCTCGTCCTCGGCGCCGACGCGACCGCCCCCGCCGCCGTCGCCGCCCTGCTGCGCGACCACGGCTTCGGCCCGAGCCGGATGCGGGTCCTCGAACAGCTCGGCGGCCCGCAGGAACACGTGACGGACGAGGACACCGCCGCCCGGTGGGAGCGCCCGCCCGGCGACCCCCTCGCCGTCGTCGCCGTCGACTGCCGCCGCGCCCCGGACGCCCTGCGCCTCGGCGCCGTACCGGGACTCCCGGACGACGCCTACGAGCACGACGGACAGCTCACCAAACGGCATGTCCGCGCCGCCACCCTCGCGGCGCTCGCCCCCGCCCCCGGCGAACTGCTGTGGGACATCGGCGGCGGGTCCGGTTCGATCGCCGTCGAATGGATGCGCGTCCACCCCTCCTGCCGGGCGGTCAGCGTCGAGCGCGACCCCGTACGGGCGGAGCGCATCACGCGCAACGCCGACCGGCTCGGCGTGCCGGGACTGCGCGTGGTCACCGCCTCCGCGTCCGACGCGCTGCCCGGACTCCCCACCCCCGACGCCGTGTTCATCGGCGGCGGACTCACCTCGCCCGGTCTCCTCGACGCCTGCTGGGCGGCCCTGCCGGCCGGCGGACGGCTGGTCGCCAACACCGTGACGCTGGAGTCCGAGGCCCTCCTCGCCGACGCCCGCAGGCGCCACGGCGGCGAACTGGTCCGGCTCGCGGTGGCGCACGCCGTGCCCGTGGGCGGCTTCACCGGGTGGCGGCAGGCCATGCCGGTCACCCAGTGGTCGGTACAGAAGACCCCCGACACGTTGTCAGGAGCAGACGAATGACCGTGTACTTCATCGGCGCGGGACCCGGTGCCGCCGACCTGATCACGGTGCGCGGCGCCCGTACGCTCGCCGCCTGCCGGGTCTGCCTGTACGCGGGCAGCCTGGTCCCGCGCGAACTGCTCGCCGAATGCCCGCCGGACGCCCGCCTGGTGGACACCGCCCAGCTCGATCTGGACCAGATCGTCGCCGAGTTGGTGCGCGCGCACGAGGAGGGGCACGACGTGGCCCGGCTGCACTCCGGGGACCCGTCGGTGTTCAGCGCGGTCGCCGAGCAGATGCGCCGCCTGGACGCGGCCGGGGTGCCCTACGAGGTCGTGCCCGGTGTGCCCGCCTTCGCCGCCGCCGCGGCCGCCCTCAAGCGGGAGTTGACCGTGCCGACCGTCGGCCAGACCGTCATCCTCACCCGCGTCGCCCAGCAGGCCACCGCCATGCCCGACGGCGAGGACCTGGCCACCCTGGGCCGCAGCGGCGCCCTGATCGTGCTCCACCTGGCCGCCCGGTACGTGGACCGGGTCGTCGCCGAACTGCTGCCGCACTACGGCGCCGACTGCCCGGCGGCCGTCGTGGCGTACGCCTCCCGCCCGGAGGAGCTGATCATCCGGGGCACCCTCGACGAGATCGCCGGGAAGGTGAAGGAGGCGGGCGTGCTGCGCACCGCCGTCATCATGGTCGGGCGGACGCTGGGCGCCGAGCAGTTCCGCGACAGCCACCTGTACTCGCCGGAGCGCGAACGCCACGTCTGCTGACCGCCGTCCGGGCTCAGGCCACCGTGCTGCGCCCCACCACCGTGCCCGCCCGGTCGATACAGATGACGTCGACCGCGACCGGCGCGCCCCGCAGCACGGCCAGCGCCTGGTCGCGGGCCGCCGTCGCCACCAGATCGCCGAGCGGCACCCCGGCCGCCCGGCACAACTGGAGCGCCGCGAGACCGGTGTTGGCCTCCGCGACCTCGGCGGCCAGCGCCGGGTCCGCGCCGCCGCGCCGGGCCAGACCGGCGAGGAAGCCCTTGTCGACCTGGGAGCGCGCCGAGTGCAGGTCCAGATGCCCGGCGGCCAGCTTGGACAGCTTGGCAAAACCGCCGCAGACGGTGAGCCGCTCCACCGGATGACGGCGGACGTACTTCAGCACGGCCCCCGCGAAGTCGCCCATGTCGAGCAGGGCGTCCTCGGGCAGCCCGTACTCGGCGACGACCGTCCTCTCCGACGTCGACCCGGTGCACCCGGCGACATGCGTACGGCCCGCCGCCCGCGCCACGTCGACACCCCGCCGGATCGAGTCGATCCACGCCGAGCAGGAGTACGGCACCACGATCCCGGTCGTCCCGAGGATGGACAGGCCCCCGAGGATGCCCAGGCGCGGATTCCAGGTGGAGCGGGCGATCTCCTCGCCGTGGTCGACGGACACGGTGATCTCGACGTCCCCCGGCGCCCCGTACCGGGCGGCGACCTCGGCGACGTGCTCGCTCATCATCCGGCGCGGCACCGGGTTCACGGCCGGCTCGCCGACGGGCAGCGGCAGTCCGGGGCGGGTGACCGTGCCCACCCCGGGACCCGCCCGGAACACCACCCCGGCCCCGGCCGGCAGCCGCCGTACGGTGGCCCGGATCAGCGCCCCGTGCGTGACGTCCGGATCGTCGCCCGCGTCCTTCACGACCCCCGCCGTCGCGGACCCGTCCGCCAGCTCCTCGGCGGCCAGCGCGAACGACGGCGTCTGCCCCCGGGGCAGCGTGATCGTCACCGGGTCGGGGAACGCGCCGGTCAGCAGGGCCGTGTACGCGGCGGTCGTCGCCGCCGTCGCACAGGCACCGGTGGTCCAGCCGGGCCGCAGCCCGGTGTGCTTGAGTTGGGCGGCGCGGCCGCCCCGGGCCGCACCCTCGCCTGTCACGTCACCGCTCACGATCGGAACCGGACTCTCTCGTGCATGTACTGATTCTCGGCGGTACCACGGAGGCCCGCCGTCTCGCGGAACTGCTGCACGGCACGCCCGGCCTGCGCCTCACCAGCTCCCTCGCCGGACGCGTCGCCGCGCCCCGGCTGCCTCCGGGCGAGGTCAGGGTCGGCGGCTTCGGCGGCACCGAGGGGCTGACGGCCTGGCTGCGCGAGCACGCGGCCGACGTGCTCGTCGACGCCACCCACCCCTTCGCCGGGACGATGAGCTTCCACGCGGCGGAGGCCGCCGCCGACGCCCGCGTTCCCCTGCTCGCCCTGCGCCGCCCCGGCTGGGTGCCCGTCCCCGGGGACCGCTGGCGGGAGGTGGACTCGCTGGCGGAGGCGGCCGCGGCGCTGCCGGGGCTCGGCCGCCGTGTCTTCCTCACCACCGGCCGCATGGGCCTGGCCGCCTTCGCGGACCTCCCCGCCGACCTGTGGTTCCTGGTCCGCTCCGTCGACGCGCCCGAACCGCCGTACCCGGCTCGCACGGAGGTCCTGCTCGACCGGGGCCCCTTCACCCTCGACGGCGAACGCGACCTGCTGCGCCGTCACCGGATCGACGTGGTGGTGACGAAGGACAGCGGGGGAGCGGCCACCGCCCCCAAGCTCACCGCGGCCCGCGAGGCCGGCGTCCCGGTGGTCGTGGTCCGCAGACCCCCGGCCCCGGAGGGCGTCCCCGTCGTACCGACCCCGGAGGACGCGGTGACCTGGCTCCTCGCCCACCCGGGTCACCGCCTTCCGCCCGGCTGACAAGACCCGGCCCTGCCGTCCGCTCACGCCTCCGGGTACCGGCGCGGCGTCCAGACGATGTCCTGACCGTCGTCCCGCCGTACGGCCCGCGTCTGGGAGGAGCCGACGAGGAGGATCGTGCGCATGTCGACCTCGGCCGGGTCCAGGTCGGCCAGCCGGACGATCCGCACCCGCTCCTCCGGGCCGCCGACATCGCGTGCGACCACCACCGGGGTGTCCGGGGCCCGGTGCTCCAGGAGGAGTTCACGGGCCTTGCCCACCTGCCAGGTGCGGCTGCGCGAGCCGGGGTTGTACAGGGCGAGCACCAGGTCGGCCGCGGCGGCCGCCCGCAGGCGTTCGGCGATGACCTCCCACGGCTTGAGCCGGTCGGAGAGCGAGATCGTGGCGTAGTCGTGGCCGAGCGGGGCGCCCGCACGGGCGGCCGCCGCGTTGGCGGCGGTCACCCCCGGCAGCACCCGCACCGGGATGTCCGCGTACTCCTTCTGCGCGGCGGCCTCCAGGACGGCGGTCGCCATCGCGAAGACGCCCGGATCGCCGCCGGAGACGACGGCCACCCGCCGCCCGCGCCGCGCCAGGTCCAGGGCGAACTCGGCGCGCTCGGACTCCACCCGGTTGTCCGAGCCGTGCCGGGCCTGCCCGGCCCGCGACGGCACCCGGTCGAGGTAGGTGGTGTAGCCGACCAGGTCGTCGGCGGCGGCCAGCGCCCCCCGCGACTCGGGCGTCAGCCACAGCGGCCCCGCAGGACCGGTCCCGACCACGACGACCTCGCCGCGCTCGCGCGCCGCGGGCCGCTCGGCGTCGACCTGGCTGGGCAGCACCGCCACCGCGAAGTACGGCACCGACTCCGCGTCCACGTCCGCCAGTTCGGCGACCCGCTCCCCGCTCATCGTGGCCCGCTCCACATACCGCGTCTCGGCGAGCCGGCCCGAACGCTCCAGCGCCCGCCGCACCTTGGGGAAGGTACGGCCCAGCTTCATCACCACCGCCACGTCCGTGGCGGCCAGCCGCGCGGTCAGCTCCTCCTCGGGCAGCGTGCCCGGCAGGATCGTGAGCACCTCCTCGCCCTCGGCGAGCGGCGCGCCCAGCCGGGCGGCGGCGGCCGACACGGAGGTGACACCGGGGATCACCTCGGTGTCGTAGCGGTCCGCGAGCCGCTTGTGCATGTGCATGTAGGAGCCGTAGAAGAGCGGATCGCCCTCGGCGAGGACCGCCACCGTGCGGCCCGCGTCCAGATGCGCGGCGAGCCGGGCGGCCGACTCGGCGTAGAACTCCTCCATCGCCCCCTGGTAGCCGCCCGGATGGTCGGTGGTCTCCGTGGTGACCGGGTAGACCAGCCGCTCCTCGATGTGGTCGTCGCGCAGATGCTTGGCCGCGATCGAGCGGGCGATGGACCGGCCGTGCCGGGCGCTGTGGTAGGCGATCACATCGGCCTCGCCGATGACCTCGACCGCGCGCACCGTCATCAGGGACGGGTCACCGGGGCCGAGCCCCACCCCGTAGAGCTTCCCGCTCATTCTTCCTCGCTCGCGATCGCGTTGAGAGCGGCGGCGGCCAGGGCGCTGCCGCCCCGGCGCCCCCGCACCACCAGGTGGTCAAGACCGGACGGGTGCGCGGCCAGCGCGTCCTTGGACTCGGCGGCCCCGATGAACCCGACGGGCACGCCTATGACGGCGGCGGGCCGGGGAGCGCCCTCGTCGATCATCTCCAGCAGCCGGAACAGCGCGGTGGGCGCGTTGCCGACCGCGACGACCGAGCCTTCGAGACGGTCCCGCCACAGCTCCAGCGCGGCGGCGCTGCGGGTGGTGCCGAGCTTCGCCGCCAGCTCGGGAACGGCCGGGTCGGACAGGGTGCACAGCACGTCGTTGCCGGCGGGCAGCCGCTTGCGGGTCACCCCGCTGGCCACCATCTGCACATCGGTGAAGATGGGCGCGCCGGCCCGCAGCGCGGCGCGGGCCCGGGCCACCACGGCGGGCGAGTACGAGAGGTCCCGCACGAGGTCGACCATGCCGCAGGCGTGGATCATGCGCACCGCGACCTGGCTGACGTCGGCGGGCAGCCCCGCGAGGTCCGCCTCCGCGCGGATGGTGGCGAAGGACTGACGGTAGATGGCCGCGCCGTCCTTCTCGTAGTCGTAGCTGGTCACGGTGTTCGTCTCGCTGCTCTCGGTGGTCGGACGGCTCATGAGGTGATCGCCGCCAGGGCGGCGGCGAGATGGGAAGCGTCGGTCGTCGCGGCGGTGCGCGGTTCCCGGCCCGGCCGGGCGGTGGTGAGCCGGTAGCCGCCGCCCTCGGCCGCGACCACGTCGATCCGGTCGCCGTGCGGACGACCGCAACGGCGTTCACAGCCGGACCAGTACAGCGGCAGGGGGCTGAGCCGGGCCGCGTCGAGAGCGTAGGCCGCGTCCGCGCGGACGTCGGAGTGGGATTTCGCACACCCGGGATGTCCCACACAGGCGCCGACGCGCGGCCAGGGGGAGTCCGGGTCGGTGACGAGCCCGGCGGCGGACAGCCGGGCCAGCGACTCGGCGACCCGGGCCGGGCTCCTGCCGGGGACGGGGACGACGACCCCGCGCCACGGCGTCAGCCGCAGTTCGTCGTCGGCGACGGCGGTCAGCGTGCTCCACTGGCCGGCCGAGAGGCGGCCCAGCGGGATGTGCGCGCACAGGGCGCCGCCGGTCACGCCCGGCGCCGGCCCGTCCGTGCGCGCGGTGGAGCCGGTGCGCTCCTCGTGGGCGATGCCGGCGGCGGTCAGTCCCCGCCGGACCCGGTCGGCCAACTCCTCTTGAGGCAAGCCCAGTTCGGAGATCCGCCAGGCCCGTCCCGTGGTCTCGCGCGCCGCGTCCAGGAAGGTCTCGGCGGCCACCAGCGCGGCCCGCGGCGCGTCCTGCGCCGACACCCGGACCCCGCCAGGACCGAGCCAGGCGCCCCCGTCGTCGGTGGCCCGCAGCGTCACGTCCGCACCGAGCCCGCCCACGTCCCCGCGGCCGTCGTCCAGCGCGAACAGGAACCGTCCCGACAACTCCCGGGCCCGCCCGCTCGCGCACAGCGCCGCGTCGAGCCCGGTGAGCCAGGGCCGTACGTCACACAGACCGCGCCCGTCGAGACCGGACAGCGGCGAGGCCACCACGTTGCGCACGCGTTCGTGCTCCGGCGAGGGCAGCAGCCCGGCCGCGCCGAGCAGCGCGGCCAGTTCGGCGCCGCAACCGCCGTCCAGACCGCGCAGTTGGACGTTGCCGCGCGAGGTCAGATGCAGATCGCCGTCGCCCAGGAGCCGGGCCGCCTCGCCCAGCGCGCGGGCCTGGCGGACGGTCAGCACACCGCCCGGCAGCCGGACCCGGGCCAGCGCCCCGTCATCCGCCGCGTGCAGCCGCAGTGTTCCCGGGCAGGCGTCACCGCGGTTCCGGGAGACCGCTGTGGCCTGGGGCGATGAGGGGACGGCAGGGGTGGACACGGCGGCGAGCATACCCACCGCCCCGGTGGACGTATGCCACGCCCCAGTTCGCCGACCCTTACTATGCTCCCTGGTGGATCACCCGGTCCGCCATCGCCACGACGGCGACAGGGGAGGAAGCCCGGTGCGACTCCGGCGCGGTCCCGCCACTGTGAGCCCGTCCCCCAGGGGACGGGTGAGCCAGGAACTCCCGCCGTCCGACACCACCCGGGGCGCGGACACCCCGAGGAAGGCCGACGCCGCATGATCCTCCTGCTGTCGACGTCCGACACCGACCTGCTCAGCGCGCGCGCCGCCGCCGGCCCGGTCACCTACCGCTTCGCCAACCCGGCCCGCCTCCCCCTCGACGACCTGCCCGCCCTCCTGGACGGCGTGGACCTGGTCGTCGTACGCCTCCTCGGCGGGCTGCGCGCCTGGCAGGACGGCCTCGATCTGCTGCTCGCCGACGGCCGCCCGGTCGTCGTCCTCACCGGCGAACAGGCCCCCGACGCCCAGTTGATGGCCGCCTCCACCGTCCCGGTCGGCATCGCCGCCGAGTCGCACGCCTACCTCGCCCACGGCGGCCCCGCCAACCTGGAACAGCTCGCCCGCTTCCTCTCCGACACCGTGCTCCTCACCGGCCACGGCTTCGAACCCCCGGCGCCCGCCCCGACCTGGGGGCCGCTGGAGCGCCCGGCGCGCGAGCTGCCCGAGGGCGGCCCGACGATCGCCGTGCTCTACTACCGAGCCCACCACATGAGCGGCAACACCGCCTTCGTGCACACCCTGTGCGACGCGATCGAGGCGGCCGGCGGCCGGGCCCTGCCGCTGTACGTGGCCTCGCTGCGCGCCCCCGAGCCCGAACTGATCGACCGGCTCCGCCCGGCCGACGCCATCGTGACCACCGTCCTCGCCGCGGGCGGCACCCGGCCCGCCGAGGCGTCGGCCGGCGGCGACGACGAGTCCTGGGACGCGGGCGCCCTCACCGCCCTCGACGTCCCCATCCTCCAGGCCCTGTGCCTGACTTCGTCCCGCTCCGACTGGGACGCCAACGACGAGGGCGTCTCCCCGCTGGATGCGGCCAGCCAGATCGCCGTGCCCGAGTTCGACGGCCGGCTGATCACCGTGCCGTTCTCCTTCAAGGAGATCGACGCCGACGGCCTGCCCGCCTACGTCGCCGACCCCGAGCGCGCCGCCCGCGTCGCCGGCATCGCCGTACGCCACGCCCGGCTGCGCCACATCCCGGCCGCCGACAAGCGGCTCGCGCTGGTGCTGTCCGCCTACCCCACCAAGCACTCCCGCATCGGCAACGCGGTCGGCCTGGACACCCCCGCCAGCGCCGTCGCCCTGCTGCGGCGCCTCAAGGAGGAGGGCTACGACTTCGGCGGCGCCGACGTCCCCGGGCTCGTCTCCGGCGACGGCGACGAGCTGATCCGCGCGCTCATCGAGGCCGGCGGCCACGACCAGGAGTGGCTCACCGAGGAGCAGCTCGCCCGCAACCCGGTGCGCATCCCGGCGGCGGACTACCGGCGCTGGTTCGCCGGGCTCCCCGAGGAACTGCGCACCGCCGTCGAGGAGCACTGGGGCCCGGCGCCCGGCGAGATGTTCGTCGACCGCAGCCGCAATCCCGAGGGCGACATCGTGCTCGCCGCGCTCCGCTTCGAGAACCTGCTGATCCTCATCCAGCCGCCGCGCGGCTTCGGCGAGAACCCCATCGCCATCTACCACGACCCGGACCTGCCGCCCTCGCACCACTACCTCGCCGCCTACCGCTGGATCGCCGCCCCCGCGGCCGACGGCGGCTTCGGCGCCGACGCGATGATCCACCTCGGCAAGCACGGCAACCTGGAGTGGCTGCCCGGCAAGAACGCCGGCCTGTCCGCCGCCTGCGGCCCCGACGCCGCCCTCGGCGACCTGCCGCTGATCTACCCGTTCCTGGTCAACGACCCCGGCGAGGGCACCCAGGCCAAGCGCCGCGTCCACGCCACCCTCGTGGACCACCTGGTGCCGCCGATGGCCCGCGCCGACTCCTACGGCGACATCGCGCGCCTGGAGCAACTCCTCGACGAGTACGCGCAGATCTCGGCCATGGACCCGGCGAAGCTGCCCGCGATCCGCGCCCAGATCTGGACCCTCATCCAGGCCGCCCGGCTCGACCACGACCTCGGCCTGGACGACCGCCCCGACGACGACGGCTTCGACGACTTCCTCCTGCATGTCGACGGCTGGCTCTGCGAGGTCAAGGACGCCCAGATCCGCGACGGCCTGCATGTGCTGGGCAATCCGCCGGCCGGCGCCGACCGCGTCAACCTCGTCCTGGCGATCCTGCGCGCCCGCCAGATCTGGGGCGGCACCACCGCCCTGCCCGGACTGCGCGAGGCGCTCGGCCTGGACGAGTCCGCGGCCACCCGCACCACCGCCGACGAGGCGGAGGCCAAGGCCCGCGCCCTGGTCGAGCGGATGGAGGAACTCGGCTGGGACCCCGACGCGGTGCCCGACGAGCACGGTGAACAGGTCGCCGCCGTCCTGGAGTTCGCCGCCCGCGAGGTCGTCCCGCGGCTTGCCGCCACCACCGCCGAACTCCAGCACACCCTGCACGCCCTGAACGGCGGGTTCGTCCCGGCCGGTCCTTCCGGCTCGCCGCTGCGCGGACTGGTCAACGTCCTGCCGACCGGCCGCAACTTCTACTCCGTCGACCCCAAGGCCGTGCCCTCGCGCCTCGCCTGGGAGACCGGCCAGGCCCTCGCCGACTCCCTCCTGGAGCGCTACCGCACCGACAACGGTGAATGGCCCACCTCCGTCGGTCTGTCGCTGTGGGGCACCAGCGCCATGCGCACCGCGGGCGACGACGTCGCCGAGGCCCTCGCCCTGCTCGGCGTCCGCCCCGTCTGGGACGACGCCTCCCGCCGCGTCACCGGCCTCGAAGCCGTCCCGCACGAGGAGTTGGGCCGCCCCCGTATCGACGTGACCCTGCGCATCTCCGGCTTCTTCCGCGACGCCTTCCCGCACACGGTCGGCCTCCTCGACGACGCCGTACGCCTGGCCGCGTCGCTGGAGGAACCGGCCGAGGTCAACCACGTCCGCGCCCACGTCCAGGCGGACCTGGCCGAGCACGGTGACGAACGCCGCGCCACCACCCGGATCTTCGGCTCCCGCCCCGGCACGTACGGCGCCGGGCTGCTCCAGCTCATCGACTCCCGCGACTGGCGCACCGACGCCGACCTCGCCGAGGTCTACACGGTCTGGGGCGGCTACGCCTACGGCCGTGAACTCGACGGGCGTCCGGCCCGCGACGAGATGGAGACGGCGTACAAGCGGATCGCGGTGGCCGCCAAGAACACGGACACCCGTGAGCACGACATCGCCGACTCCGACGACTACTTCCAGTACCACGGCGGCATGGTGGCCACCGTCCGCGCACTGCGCGGCACGGCGCCCGAGGCGTACATCGGCGACTCCACCCGCCCGGAGACGGTCCGCACCCGCACGCTGGTCGAGGAGACCTCGCGCGTCTTCCGCGCCCGGGTCGTCAACCCGAAGTGGATCGAGGCGATGCGCCGCCACGGCTACAAGGGTGCCTTCGAACTCGCCGCGACCGTGGACTACTTGTTCGGCTACGACGCGACGACCGGTGTGGTCGCCGACTGGATGTACGACAAGCTCACCGAGACGTACGTCCTGGACCCCACCAACCGCGAATTTCTCCAGGAGGCCAACCCCTGGGCCCTGCACGGCATCGCCGAGCGTCTCCTCGAGGCCGAGTCGCGCGGTATGTGGGCGAAGCCGGATCCGGCGGTCCTTGAGGAGCTGCGGCGGGTGTTCCTGGAGACGGAGGGTGACCTCGAAGGGGACGGCTGACGAACGGCCGGGGGGCTCCTGATTCGACAGGATGTTCCATTTATGGCGGGTGGCGGGTTAAGGTCGTTCCGACGATCTTGTACGGAGGTGCCAGGATGGAGAACACCGTGCCCGCCCTCAGGGGGCGCCCCCCGGGCCCCCAGTCCCCGCGGGGCGAGCTGACGCAGCGGCAGTCCGCCATCGTCCGCTTCATCACGGAGACCGTCGAGCGGCAGGGCTACCCGCCGTCCATGCGGGAGATCGGCCAGGCCGTCCGGCTCGCCAGCACCTCCTCGGTGGCCCACCAGTTGACGGCACTCGAACGCAAGGGCGTCCTCTACCGCGACCCGCACACCCCGCGCGCCTACCGCCTACGGCCTTCCTGGGCACCCGACCTCGCGGGCCGGGACGACACCCGGATCGACGTCCCGCTCGTCGGCCGGATCGCGGCGGGCGCGCCGCTGCTGGCCGAGGAGATGATCGAGGACGTCTACTGCCTGCCCCGCCAGGTGGTCGGCGAGGGCGAGCTGTTCGCCCTGACCGTCTCCGGCGACTCCATGATCGAGGCGTCGATCTGCGACGGCGACATCGTGACCGTCCGCCGCCAGGACAGCGCCGACCACGGCGACATCGTCGCCGCCCTGCTGGAGGACGAGGCGACGGTCAAGGTCCTGCGCCGCCAGGACGGCCAGGTCTGGCTGATGCCCCGCAACCCGGCCTACGCCCCGATCCCCGGCGACGGGGCGCAGATCCTGGGCAAGGTGGTCGGGGTACTGCGCCTGCTGTAACCGGCGGCCCCGCGCTCAGCCCGGGGTCTGCTCGGCGTCCCACGCCTTCGGGCCGCCGCCGCGCCATTCGATGCGGGGGGACGTCTCGACGTACGCCTCGTCCGCGTCGTCCACACCGGCGTCGCGCAGGAATTCGGCGATGTCCAGCAGGCCGTACGCCATGCCCAGGAAGTGCGCGCCGGACCGCACCCGGCGGCCGCCGTCCGCCGCCGGCGGGTAGACCACGACTGTGTACGGGGTAGCCATGGCACCAGCCTGTGCCCTGTCCGGGCGGCGCGCATGCCGTCAGCTCCGCTCGTGCGCCGTGAACTGCTCCACCAGGCCCGTCATCGGGTCGGGGCCGAACATCTGGGTGAGCCAGGTCGCCGACTCGGCCGCGGAGGCTTCGCCGCGGGGGAAGAGTTCCTTCTCGTAGACGGTCAGCGCGGCCTCGGTGTCGTCAGGGTGATCGGCGAGCGCCAGGCCGAGGAGAGCGCCGTCGAGCATGGCCAGATTGGCGCCCTCGCCCGCGAAGGGTGACATCAGGTGCGCGGCGTCGCCGAGCAGGGTGACGCCGGGGACCCGGTCCCAGCGGTGGCCGACGGGCAGCGCGTGGATACGGCGCGGTACGAGGGGGCCGTCGGCGTCGGCGATCAGGGCCCGGAAGCGCGGGCTCCAGCCGGCGAAGGAGTCGAGCAGCGCCTTCTTGGCGAGCGGGGTCTCCCCGCCGGCCTCGGTGAAGTCGATGCCGTCCAGCCAGTCCTCGTCGGCGCGGTGGGCGACGTAGACGTGCAGGCTGCCGTCGGTCTCGCGGTGCGCGAGGAAGCCCTTGTGGTCGTCCAGGGCGATGAAGAAGCCGCCGCCGATCAGATCCGCGCTGTCGGGGTGCCGGGTGTCGGCGTCCAGCAGGTCCAGCTCGACCAAGCTGATCCCGGTGTAGGCGGGGCCCGCGGAGGACACCAGGGGGCGGATCCGGGACCAGGCGCCGTCGGCGCCGACCAGCAGATCGGTGGTGACGGCGGTGCCGTCGTCGAAGGTCACCTCGTGCCGGCCGTCGTCCAGGGCGCGGGCGCCGGTCACCTTGCGGGACCAGCGGACCGTGCCGTCGGGGAGGGAGTCCAGCAGGAGGTCGCGCAGGTGTCCGCGGTCGACCTCGGGACGGCCGCCGTCGCCGTCGTCCCCGCGCTCCAGGACGACGGCGGCGTCCCGGTCGAGGAGCCGCATCGCCTCGCCGCCGGGGTGGACGAGCGCCCGGAACGGCTCGTACAGGCCGGCGGCGCGGATCGCGGTCTGCCCGGAGTCCTCGTGGATGTCGAGCATGCCGCCCTGGGTGCGGACGTGCCGACCGGCCTCGAGGTCGAACACGGCCGCCTCGATGCCGCGGGTGTGCAGGACGCGGGCCAGGGTCAGACCGCCCAGTCCTGCGCCGATGATCGCGATGGGGTGGTGGGGGTGCGGGTGCGTGGTCATGGTCGTTCTCCTCTGCGTGGCCACCTGCTCGGAAACCGAGACAGGTTCATTCGTGCAGTCGCTCTAAAACCATAACAGCTTCACTTTCGAAGTCGTTCTGTTCGGTTCGGTAGACTGCGGACATGACCGACGTGACCGGGGTGACCGAGGCGGCAGTGGGGCGCAGGGCGCGGAAGAAGGCCGCGACCAGGCAGGCGATCGCCGAGGCCGCCCTCGGGCTGTTTCTGGAGCGCGGCTACGACCGGGTGACGGTCAAGGACGTCGCCGAGGCCGCCGACGTGTCGATGAGCGGCCTGTTCAAGCACTTCCCGACCAAGGAGTCCCTCGTCTTCGACATCGAGGACGACCTCCAGGCGAGCCTGACGGGCGCCGTGCGCGACCGGCCCGAGGGGACCCCGGTCCTGGCGGCGCTCCGGTCCTGGCTGCTCCAGCGGATCGAGGCGGCGTCCGGCGACCCCCGGCACGCGGAGTTCCAGCGGCTCGTGTCCGACACCCCCGCCCTGGCCGACCACGCCCGCCGCATGTGGCTGCGCAACGAGGAGGAGCTGGGCCGGGCGATCACGGAGGCGGGCCCCGACGCGCCGGGGGCCGATGTCGCCGGCCGGGCCCTGGCCCGCTTCCTCCTGGACCGCGCCCGGCCGGGACACGACGTCGACCCGCGCCGCACCCTCGACGCCGCGGTGACCCTGCTCGCCGACGGCTGGCCCGCCCCCGAACTCCGCAGACCGCCGCGCACGGCACCGCCCGAGGCGGCCGCGTCGCCCGCCCGCCCGCCGGGGCTGCGGGAACGGAAGAAGGCCGAGACCCGCGCCGCCGTCAACCGGGCCGCCCTGGACCTGTTCGGCGAGCACGGGTACGACGGCGTCGGCGTCCGCGAGGTGGCGGACGCCGCCGGAGTCTCCCTCGCGACCCTGTTCGCCCACTTCCCCGACGGCAAGGCCAGCCTGGTCTTCCCCGGCGGCCGGGCCGACCATGTCGCCGCCCTCGTGCGCGCGGTCCGGGAGCGTCCCGTCGGACACGGCGTGCTGCGGGCCCTGCACGACCACATGGCCACCCGGGGCCCGTTCGAACGGAACCCCGACCCGGACGTCCGGCGGACCCTGGATCTCGTCCGGGCCACCCCCGACCTCGCGGACCACGCCCTCCGCACCTGGACCGCGGCCGAGGACGACCTCGCCGTCGCCGTGGCCGAGGAGGCCGGGCTCCCCGACGGCGACCTCACCGCCCGGCTCCTCGCCCGCTACGTCCTCCAGATCCCCGACCTGGCCCGTACCGAGCCGGACGCCCGCCACACGCTGGACGTCGTCTTCGGCCTGCTCGCCCGGGGGTGGCCGGCCTGCCTGGCCCCCGGAACGGCGGCGGCCGCGACCGGCCCGGCGTGGCGCCCGGATGCGGGGCGCCCCGCGCTGTGACGATGGCGGCTGTCGGTCTGGTCGTCGGCAGCGGAGCGGAGCGGTCGTGGCGGTGGAACGTGTCGGTCTTGTCGTGCACGGAGGACGCGCCGAGGCGCGGACCGCCGCCGAGGTGGTGCACGGGTGGTGCGCCGACCACGGGGTGGCGTGCGCGGAGATCGACGTGTGGGGCAGCGGACGGCACAGCGCGCGCGAGGAGATGGCCGAGGCCGCCGACCCCGATCTGATCGTCACCCTGGGCGGGGACGGCACGTTCCTGCGCGGGGCCCGGCTGGCCGCGGTGGACGACGCGCTGGTGCTGGGCGTGAACCTGGGCCGGGTCGGCTTCCTGACCGAGGTGCCGGCGGACACGGTGCGGTCCGCGCTGGACGCCGTGCACGAGGGCCGGATGACGGTGGACAGCCGCATGCTGCTGACGATGCGTGCCTCGCGCCGCCTCGAAATGCCGCCGGACATGGGGGCGTTGCTGGCGTACGGCCGTGGCCCCGTGCCGCCGCCGCCCCAGGTGCGGGACGACTGCGAGGCGGACGCGGACTGGGGGGTCGCCCTCCAGGTCGCCGCGCTGAACGACGTCGTCCTGGAGAAGATCTCCCGGGACCGTCAGGTGTCCGTCGGCGTCTACCTCGCGGGACGGCTGCTGGCGGCCTACTCCGCCGACGCGCTGCTGGTGGCAACCCCGACGGGATCGACGGCGTACAGCTTCGCGGCGGGCGGCCCGGTGGTGTCACCGCGGGCGGACGCGCTGATCTTCACGCCGGTGGCGCCGCACATGGCGTTCAACCGCTCGGTCGTGGCGGCGCCGGACGAGCCGATCGGGCTGCGGCTGCTCGAACGGTCCGGCTCGGCGGCCGTCAGCGTCGACGGGCAGGTGCGCGGAGTGGTCCGGCCGGGGGAGTGGATCGCGGTGTACGCGTCCCCGCGCCGGCTGCGCGCGGTCCGCCTCGGACCGATGGACTTCTACGGCCGCCTGCGCCGGCGCATGAACCTCACCGACGCCCCGGCCGCGGTCGCCGACGGCACCTCCGCCCCCCTGTGGTCGGTGACGACACCCCCACCGGGAGACCTGGCCCACCTGGAGCTGTCCTCGGTGTGGGACGGACCCTAGGCCCTGTCGACCTAGGGTGGTGCGCGTGGTCCTGCCGACTGTCCTTCGGCAGGACCACGTTGCTCGGGTGGGGCGGCCGGGGCTACGCGGCCAGTCGGTCCGCCAGTTCCTTGGCCTTGGCGGCCGCCGCGGTCAGGGCCCGCTCGCGGGACGCCTCGTAGAGCGGCACCAGCTCGGACATGGCCGGGTTGTGCGGGGCCATGGTGAGTTCCGGGACGATGAAGTCCAGGTCCATGGCGAGCGTGTCGGCGAAGACCGTCGTCAGGTAGGTGCGCACGTACTCGTACGACTCCCTCGGTGTCCCCGGCTCGTAGGAGCCGCCCCGGCTGGCGATGACCGTGACCGGGGTGCCCTTGGCCGTGGGGGTCTCGCCCGCCGTGCGGCCGAAGAGGATCACGTTGTCCAGCCATGCCTTGAGGGTGGACGGGATCGCGAAGTTGTACATCGGGGCGCCGATCAGCACGGCGTCGGCCCGCTCCAGCTCCTCGATGAGCGTCAGCCGTTCGGCGAAGGCCGCGGCCTGGCCGGGCGTGTGCCCGGACGGATCGGACAGACCCGCGGTGTGGGCGTCGGCGGTGAGGTGCGGGACCGGTGCGGCGGAGAGGTCACGGTGGATCACCGTGCCGTCCGGGTGCTGCTCCGCCCAGGCCGAGCGGAACGCCTCGGCCACGGCGCGGGAGGAGGACGCGGACGTGGGGAACACGGACGAGTCGATGTGCAGAAGGGTGGCCATGTGATCTCCAACGGAGCGGAAGGGGAAGGCGCCGCGGGCCGCGCCGGGACGGGCCCGACCCGCTGACCATTCGTACCTAGCTATAGATAGCACATGGACTTACTTTTTTTCACCTCCCTACGTCAGGGGCAGTATCCTGGGGTCATGGCGGTGGAGCAGAGGCACGACGAAGCGGCATGCAGGCAGGTCGACGGAGGCATCACCCGCGTCTTCCAGTTGCTCGGGAAGCGCTGGACCGGGCCGATCGTCGCCGTGCTCGTGGAACAGCCCGCCCACTTCGCCGACCTGTGCAGGGCCGTGCCCGGCATCAGCGAGCGCATGCTGTCCGACCGGCTCACCGAACTCGGCGCCGCGGGCCTGGTCGTCCGTGAGGTCGACGAAGGGCCGCCGCTGCGGGTGTCCTACCGGCTGACCCCGTCCGGCGCCGCGCTGGAACCCGCCCTCAGGGCGCTGGGCAAGTGGGCCGAGGAGCACCTGCCGGAGAGCGGGCCCTGCACCGAGTAGGACGGAGGCGACATGACCGGCGTATCACGCCCGTCGGACCGGCCGGCTCCGATACCCGCGGCACGAGTCGAGGAGATCGCGCGGATCCGGGCACCGCGCAGGGGCGAGGTGGTCTGGCGCCGCTTCGGTGACATCCGCGGCACGCTCATGGCTCCGCACCTCCTGCTGCTCCAGGTCGCGCACCCCGTCGTCGGCGCCGGGGTCGCCGACCACAGCAACTTCCGCGCCGAACCCTGGCCCCGCCTGATCCGCACCCTGCTCTCCCTGACCACCGTCGTCTACGGCGGCCAGGAGGCGGCCACCGCCGAGGCGCGCCGACTGCTGCGGATGCACGCCGGGATGAAGGGCACCGACGCGACGGGCCGCCCGTACCGCGCGCTCGACCCCGAGGCGTACCACTGGGTGCACGCCACCCTGGTCAAGGGCCCCGTGGACGCGCTGACCGTGTTCGGCAAGGGCATGCCGGCGGACGAACTGGAGGAGTACTACCGGGGGATGCGGGATGTGGGCCGTGTGTGGGGCCTGAAGGAGCGTCATCTGCCCCCGGACTGGCCGTCGTTCCTCGCCTACTACGACGACATGGTCACCCACCGGCTGGAGTACAACGCGTCGGTGCGGGACGTCCTCGCCGAACTCGCCCACCCCGCCAAGCCGTTCCGCCGTCTGCCCGACCCGCTCTGGAACCCCGTCGCCCGACTCGTCGCGCACTACGCCCTGTTGGTGACCGTCGGCACCCTGCCGCCCGTCCTGCGCGAGCGGCTGCACCTGAGCTGGAGCCCGCGGCAGGAGCGCGCCCTGCGCCGGTTCGCCCGCGCCGTACGCGTCCTGACGGCCCTCGTGCCGCCGCCGCTGCGGCTCACCCTCGCCCTGGTCCTCGCCCGCCGGGCGGCGGGCCGCGCTACTTGACCTGCACGATCTGGATCAGATTGCCGCACGTGTCGTCCAGGACGGCGGTCGTCACCGGCCCCGCCTCCACCGGTTCCTGGGTGAAGCGCACCCCGAGGCCGCGCAGCCGGTCGAACTCCGCCGGGACGTCGTCCACGGCGAAGGAGGTGGCCGGGATGCCGTCCGCGACCAGCGCCGTCGTGTACGGCCGTACGGCGGGATGGCCGGAGGGTTCGAGCAGCAGTTCGGTGCCGTCGGGGTCCTCCGGGGACACCACGGTCAGCCACCGGTCCACGCCCAGCGGGACGTCGTGCTTCTTCACGAAGCCCAGCACATCGGTGTAGAAGCGCAGGGCCTTCTCCTGGTCGTCGACGAAGACGCTCGACAGATGGATCCTCATGGGCCCATCAAAGTCGGGCGGCGCCCGGTCCGCTACCCGGCCGGCCTCACAGGTAGTCCTCCAGGCGGGCCACGGTGAAGCCCTGCTCCTGGATGCGGCGCAGCATGTTCGCCGTCATCTCGGTCATCGTCGTGCCCTTCAGCTCGGAAGGTCCCCGGAAGTGGGCCAGGACGATGTCACCGGGGTGGAGCTTCCGGTCGCCGCGCTGGTACTGCATGTTCTTGATCTGCATGGACTCGCGCCACAGGACGATCGCCTCGACGCCGCAGGACGCGGCGGCGGTCCGGGTGTCCTCGTTCCAGTTGCCGTAGGGCGGGCGCAGCAGCCGGGGCGCGGTGCCGTACCGGTTCCTCAGCTTCTCCTGCTGGCCGCAGATCTCCTGCTTCTGGGCGGCCGCGCCCAGGGTGCGCAGGTTCGGATGGGTCAGCGTGTGGTTCTGGACGCCGGCGCCGAGGTCCTGGAGCTTCTCGAAGTAGCCGTAGTCGGAGCTGATGGCGGAGTCGGTGAGGAACATCGTGAAGGGGATCTTCAGCTCCTCCATCATCTTCAGGAACTCCGGGTCCTTCTCGGCCCCGTCGTCGAACGTGAGGAAGACGATCTTCTCCTCGGTGGGTATGTCGCTGATCACCGGCACCCCGCCGTCGGACGCCCTTCCGCCCGCCGCCCCCGGGCTGGCGGGCTTGTCGGCCGGCGGGGCCGGGGGTGCCGCCAGCGGCTCGATCCCCCACTTGCGGTAGGCCGCCTCGGTGCCGGTCCGCGCGCCCGCCTCGGTGTGGGACGGCCGGGCCTCCGGCGTCGAGGGGCGCGGGGAGGAGGCGGGGGAGTCCGCCGCGCGCCCGGTCCCGCAGCCCGTCGCCAGCCCCGACACCAGCAGGAGACCGGCCAGCGCCGCCCCCATGATCCGCCTGTCCACCGCGTGCCACCCCATGCCGTTCGTCCGCTCGCACCGTTCGCACTGCTTGACGGCGAACATGTGTCCGAGGTTCCGTCCGGAGGGAACCCTGTCACACCGGGAGGGATCCCTGACGCGGGGGAGTGGACCCGGGGCCCGGTCCTGACCGATCGTGGGCGGCATGAATGATCACCACACGGTCCCCGTCGACACCCCCGCCGCCGAGGTCGAAGAGGTCCGCCGCTTCTGGGAGCGGCTGGGGCTGCCCGGGCTGATCGACGTCCACACGCACTTCATGCCCGAGCGCGTCCACAGCAAGGTCTGGGAGTACTTCGACGCGCTCGGGCCGATGACCGGCGGGCTGGAGTGGCCGATCACCTACCGCCAGGAGGAGGCGGAACGGGCGGACCTGCTCCGGCGGTTCGGCGTACGGGCCTTCACCGCCATGCTCTACCCGCACAAGCCCGGCATGGCCCGGTGGCTCAACGGCTGGGCGGTCGACTTCGCCCGCCGCACCCCCGACTGCCTGCACACCGCCACCCTGTACCCCGAACCGGGCGTCGAGGCGTACGTCCGGGAGGCCGTCGAGGCCGGTGCGCGCGTCTTCAAGGCCCATGTGCAGGTGGGGGCGTACGACCCCGCCGACGAACTCCTCCTGCCCGCCTGGGGACTGCTCGCCGAGGCCGGGGTGCCCGTGGTGATCCACTGCGGCTCGGGGCCCGCGCCCGGGAAGCACACCGGCCCCGAGCCGATCGCCCGGGTGCTGGCCCGGCACCCCCGGCTGCGCCTGATCGTCGCGCACATGGGGATGCCCGAGTTCGAGGAGTTCTTCGGCCTCGCCGAGCGGTACCGGGAGGTGCGGCTGGACACGACGATGGCGTTCACCGACTTCACCGAGTCCTTCATGCCGTTCCCGCGCACGGCCCTGCCCCGCCTGGCCGACCTCGGCGACCGCGTCCTCCTCGGCACCGACTTCCCCAACATCCCCTATCCGTACGCCCATCAGCTCCACGCGCTGGAACGGCTGGACCTCGGCGCGGACTGGCTGCGCGCGGTGTGCCACGACAACGCGGCGGAGCTGTTCGGCACGGCCGGGCCGGCTCAGGACGGGGTCTGAGAGATATCCCGCACGATGATCTTGCCGAGGTTCTCGCCGCGCAGCATCCCCAGGAACGCGTCCACGATGTGCTCGAAGCCGTCCACCACCGTCTCGTCCAGGGCGAGCCGCCCGCTCTGCAGGTGCGGCACCGCGAACGCCTCCAACTCCTCCTGTACGTCACGGTAGTTGCTGACCAGGAAGCCCTCCATGCGGATGCTCTTCTCCACGATGTCCGCGTGGTCGAAGCGCGGCGGCGGCGCGTCCGGGGTGTTGTACTGGCTGATCGTGCCGACCCGGACGATCCGCCCGAACTCCCGCAACGCGCCGACCGCTGCCGCCAGTTGCTCACCGCCGACGTTGTCCACGAACACGTCGAACCCGTCCGGCGCGACCTGCGCGAGCAACTCGGCGGCGGGCCCGGCATGGTGGTCGAAGACGGCGTCGTAGCCCACCTCCCGGGTCAGATATCCGGCCTTGGCCGCCGAGCCCGCGCTGCCCACCAGCCGTCCGGCGCCCAGCAACCGGGCGAACCGGCCCGTCGCCGTACCGACACCGCCCGCCGCGGCCGACACGAAGAGGTCGTCCCCCTCCCGGAGCCGGGCGATCCGGGTCAGACCCACATAGGCGGTGAGGCCGGTGCCGCCGAGGACGCTCAGGTGCGCGGTCAGGGGCACCCCGTCGAACCGGGGCAGCGGCCGGCTCTCCTCCGGGGCGACCACCGAGTGGGTGCGCCAGCCCCGCCGGTGGAACACGATCTCGCCCTCGCGCAGCCGGGGCGTGCGCGAGGCGACCACCCGCCCGAGGGTCCGGCCCTCCAGGGGCGCGCCGAGCGTGAAGCCGCCGGGCACGTCGTCCATCATCTCGCGGTGGTAGGGGTCGACGGACCAGTAGAGGTTCTCCACGAGCGCGCTGCCGGGCGCGGGTTCGGGCAGCGGGGACTCGACGAAGGCGAAGTCGCCGGTGGTGGGGAAGCCGTGGGGGCGGGCGGTCTGCTGCACGGTGAGCGCGATGTCGTTCATGCCGGGACCGTAGGCCGGGAATGCCGTGCCCCGGCAGCCGGTTGGGTTCATGCGACCCGCCGTTTCATGAGCCGTCCTCATACACCGAGGTGAGCGCCCCGTGGCCCGCACGACCGACTCCGATCTCGCCCCGCAGGAACTGCGGGTCCTGGTGGCCGTCGCCGACACCGGCGGCTTCTCGGCGGCGGCCGGCGCCCTCGGACTGACCCAGTCCGCGGTCTCCCACTCGGTGCGCGGCAGCGAACGCAAGATCGGCGCCGTCCTCTTCGACCGCGGCCGTGCCGGCGCCCGGACCACGCCGGCCGGTGAGCGGGCCGTCACCCACGCCCGCCGGGTGCTGCGGCTGCTGGACGTCCTGGCCGCCGAGGCGCGCGGCGCGGCCCGCCCCGACGCGGCGGAGGGGGTGGTGCGCATCGCGGCGTTCCGCAGCGCCGCCCTCCATCTGCTGCCTCCCGTCCTGCGGCGGCTGCGCGACCGGCACCCCGGCATCGAGCCGCGGGTGCGGGTCGTCCGCGAGGTGGGCCGGGGCACCGCGGGCGAGGTGGCCGACGGCAAGGCCGACCTGGCCATCGCCACCCTGGGCGGCTCGGCGCCGCTGCCGCCGGGACTGGTCGCGCACGGACTCCTCGACGAGCCGTACGCCCTCGTGCACACCCCGGGGCATCCCGCCCCGCGCTCGCTGCCGCTGGTCGACTGGGCCGAGAACTGCGGCTCGTACACCCGCGACTGGTGGGCCGCGCAGGACTGGATCCCGAAGGCCACCATCGAGGCCGAGGACGACGGGGCCGTGCTCGCCCTGGTGAGCGGCGGTCACGGCATGGCGATCATGCCGGCCCTCTCCCTGACCGGAGCGCCCGACTCGGTCGCGGTCACCGACCTCGGGCCGGGCCGCCCGACCCGCCGGGTCGGCTACGTCACCACCTCCGAACTGGCCGGCTCGGCCGTCGTGCGCGCGCTGGTACGGGAACTGCGGGCGGCGCTCCCCGCCGACCGGGGAGCGCCGTAAGTCCCGTTCCGCGTGGGCTAGTTGGCGGGGACCGTGTCCTCGAAGGCGGTCCCGGCCGCGCGATAGGCGTTGATCTTGGCGGTGACCTGGGCCGGGGTCAGCACCTGGTCCTTGACGTGGAGCACGTAGTCGACCTGCTGGTCGTAGGAGCGGGGGGTCGTGGAGGTCTGCCCGGCCAGGTCGATCAGCCACTGGTTGAAGTTGATCGACATGGGCCGCTCGGGCAGATAGGCGGCGTCGTGCGTGCCGAAGAGCTGACCGTCGACGTAGTACGTGATGGCGCTGTTGTCGATGGTCAGGACCAGGTCGTGCCAGCCGGTGTAGCTCTGGCGGGATTCGGTGTGCTGGTTGACCGCCTGCCACGGGTCCGGGTTGTAGGTCTCCCAGGACGTCGTGTAGAGGATGTTGGACGGCTCGCCCCAGCCGCCGTTGGGCAGGTACTCGAAGTCGTACTCGGCGTAGTCGTCGGCCATCGGGGCCTTGAGGTCGTTGATGGTGAAGAACGTCTGCACCAGGTGGTCGCCGTCGGGCCCGGACACCGGCGCGTCGGCGAACTTGACCCGGGCCGCGTAGGTGCCGTTCTTGAACTTCGTTGCCTGGGTGAGGACTTCGGTGTGCTTGGTGCTCGCCGCCGTGCCCGCGGTCGAGGTCCGCAGGTTCATCACGGTGTTGCCCGCCGAGGCGGCGAAGGTGACGTTCTCGGGGGCCCAGGTGGCGCCGGGCACGCCGGGGCCGCCCGCGTTCGCGCGCACGCTCCAGCCGTGCGCGGCGATCCTCGGATCGCTGGAGGTGGTGTAGGTGAAGTCGTCGAACAGGCTCTGTCCGCCGGTGGGCGGGTCGGTCGGCGGATCGGTGGGCGGGTCGGTCGGGCCGTTGCCCTCGGGGGCGGTGCCCCACACCGTGCTGCCGGACAACTGGGCGGTGACCTTCGACCAGTCGGCGTACGTCGTCTGCGCGGGCCCGAACGAGTAGTCGTCGCTCTGCCGCAGGACCTGCCAGTCGGCGCGGTGGAAGCGCAGTTGCATGTCCCCGGTGTCGGCGCCGGGCGCGAGGCTGCCCGCGCCCGGGGTGAAGCCGATCTCCAGGTAACGGTCGGCGGTCGCGGTGGGGTTGGCGAGGGTGCCGAAGGTGCCGGTGATGTTGCCGCAGCCCTTGACCGCCCAGGAACAGGCGAAGCGGTAGGCGGTGCCGGCGCCGTCGGCCTTGAAGTAGTAGCGGACCTTGACGGTGCTGAGCTGGACGGCGCCGTCGCCGGTGTTCCTGACCTTCAGCCAGGGCTCGGACTGGTCCGCCGTGGCGCCCGAGGCGCTGGTGCGGTACTGGACGGCCACATCGGCGGCGGCCGCTCCGGCGGTGACGGGCAGGGCGGCGAGGCCGGCCGCGCCGAGGACCACGGCGACGGCCGCGGCCACACTGGCGCGTGGCCTGCCCGGACGGGTTCGTGACGTCATGCTGATTCCTCTCATGTGGGGTTGTCGCGGTGCCGGGCGGGGAGGGGGCCGTCGGATCTCAGGGACGGCGGCCCACTCCCAGCGCGTCGAGCCGCGGGGTGTGCCGGTCGAGGCGGGACCGGAAGTCGTCCCATGCGGTGGGCCCGCTCCAGCCGCGGTCCGCGAGGGCGCACAGCCGGGGAAAGGTGAGGTGTTCCAGGCGCTCGGGCGTCGCGGCGAACTCCGTCCAGAGCTGCGCCTGGGTCCCCAGCACCCGCGCGGCGGCGTACGGGTCCGCGCCCTCGGGCACCGGATCGTGGCCGTGGACGTCCCGCAGGCCGACCACGGCACCCGGCTGGCCCGGCGGCTCGCTCGGGTCGTCGCGCTGCGGATAGTCCAGGTAGGTGGCCCGGTAGTGGGCGTTGATCACGTCATGGCCGCGGCCGGCGGCGGCGAGGGCGTGCGCGGGGTCGCGCCAGGCCATCACCGTGAAGCCGGCGGGCAGTTCGGTGCCGGTCTCGGCCCAGCCGACCGGCCGCCGCCCGGCACGCACGAGGACGTCCCCGATCCGGCCGAGGAACCAGCGGTGCAGTCCGGCGGTCCCGCCCAGCCCCTCGGACGCGACCCGGGCCTGCGCGACGGGACTGCGCTCCCACTCCGTCAGCGGGCACTCGTCCCCGCCGACGTGGACGTACGGCGACGGGAAGACGTCCATGACCTCCTCCAGGACGGTGCGGCAGAAGTCGAGGACCTCGTCGTGCACGCCGAGGACCGTGTCGCACACCCCCCACCGGGTCCAGACGTCCGGCGTCCGGCCGGGATCGTTGCCCAGCCGCGGGTAGGCGGCCAGGGCGGCCCGGACATGGCCGGGCATCTCGATCTCCGGCATGACCGTCACCCCCCGCGCGGCCGCGTACTCGACCAGGCCCGCCAGTTCGGCGCGGGTGTAGGCGCCGCCGTGCGGGACGCCGTCGAAGGTGTCGCCCGTCGGCCCGATCAGGGACTGCGCGCGGTGGCCGCCGATCTCGGTCAGCTTGGGGTAGGCCGCGACCGGCATCCGCCAGCCCTGGTCGTCGGTCAGATGCAGATGGAACACATTGATCTTGTGGAGGGCGAGCAGGTCGACATAGCGGCGCAGATACGCGACCGGCTGGAAGTGCCGGGCCACGTCGAGCATCGCGCCGCGCCAGGGATGCCGGGGGACGTCGGTGATCTCGACACAGGGCAGGGTCCACCGCACCCCGCGCTGCGGTGTCCCCGCCAGCGCCCGCACGGGCAGGAGCTGGCGGAGGGTCTGCACCCCGCGCAGCAGTCCGGTGAGCCGGGCGGCGCGCAGCAGCACGGAACGGGGGCCGACGGTGAGGCCGTAGCCCTCGTCGCCGAGGCCCGTCAGACCGGGGTCCAGAGCGAGGACGACGGTCCCGTCCCCGGCGGGGCACAGCGGCAGTCCCGTCGCGGGGGTCAGAAGCGTGCGCAGCAGCTCCGCGGCCGGTTCGGCTCCTTCGGTGACGCGCAGGGAGGTGGTGGGGGAGAAGGTGAACGTTCCTTGTCGGGCACGGGACTTGGTGGGCCGGGGCAGCAGGGTGGCGTCCGGTGGGGGTGCGGGCACAGAGGTCTCCCGGAGGGGTCGGCGTGCGGGGCCGGTCGGTCAGCCCTTGACGGCACCGGCGGCGAAGCCGGAGGTCACATGGCGTTGGAGCAGCAGGAACACGGCCAGGGCCGGCAGGGCGAAGAGGGTGGAGGCGGCCATGGTGGCGCCCCAGTCGGTACCGAAGACGTTCTGGAACGAGGAGAGCCAGACCGGCAGCGTGCGGCTGTCCTGATGCTTGATGATCAGGAAGTTGGCGTAGGTGAACTCGTTCCAGGCCGTGATGTAGCCGAACAGCGAGGTGGCCATCAGACCGGGGGCGAGCAGCGGGAACGCGATGTGCCGGAAGGCGCCGCCCCGGGTGCAGCCGTCGACCTGCGCCGCCTCCTCCAGCTCTGGCGGGATGGCGGCGATGAAACCGCGCAGCACCACGATCGTGAACGGCAGCGTCATCATGAAGTAGATGAGTGTGAGCGTCGGCAGCCGGTCGAGCATGCCGGTGTCGCGGGAGATGATGTAGACCGGGATGATCAGGGCCTCCCACGGCGCCATCTGCGCGATGAACACCATGAGGACGAACTGCCGCCGGCCGCGCCACCGCATCCGTGCGACGGCGAAGGCGGCGCCGAGCGCCACGACCAGCGCGAGCAGGACCGCGCCGAGGGTGACGAGGATGCTGTTGCGCCAGAACAGCCCGAACCCGTCCGCGTGGACGGCGGTGCGGAAGTGGTCCAGCGTCCAGGTCTGCGGCAGCAGTTGAGGGGTGTCGGACTGGATGTCCCGGTTGGGCTTGAACGCGGTGGTGACCATCCAGTAGACGGGGAAGAGACAGACGGCGATCGTCAGCCCCGCCGCGATGTGCAGGGGAAGGCGTCGAAGACGCACGCGTGCCGACCTCACAGGGCCTCGCCCTCCTGGCGGAACATCTGGCGGAAGTACAGGACGAGCACGGCGGCCATCAGCGCGACGGTCACCATCGAGGCCGCCGAGCCGAGGTCGTAGCGCTGGCTCGACAGGGCGGTCTGGACGGCGTACACCGGCAGGATGGTGGTGGCGTCGCCCGGACCGCCGTTCGTCATCACCCAGATCTGCACGAACGCCTTGAACGTCCAGATCACCTCCAGCGAGAACACCAGCATGAAGATCGGCCGGATCGTCGGGAAGGTGACGGAGCGGAAGATGCGCGGGGCCGAGGCGCCGTCGAGCCGGGCGGACTCGTACAGCTCCGTCGGCACCGTGGTCAGCGCCGAGTACAGGGTGACGGCCGCGAACGGCACGGACTGCCAGACGATCAGGACGACGAGGATCGTGAAGGCGGCCGGGCCGTGCGCGAACCACGGATAGCGGTCGAACGACTCGAAACCCAGGCTGGTCAGCGTCCAGTTGACGATGCCGAACTCCGAGTGGAACAGCCACTGGAACACGGTGGTGGCGGCGAGCACCGGCATGGCCCAGGCGAGCACCAGCGCGCTGAGCACCGCCGTACGGCCCACCCGGCCCAGCCGCTCGATCACCAGGGCGACCAGGGTGGCGAGCACCATGATCAGGACGACGTTGATCGCCATGAACAGGAACGTGCGGCGCACGACCTCCCAGAAGCGGGCGTCCGTGAGCAGCGTGCGGTAGTTCCGCAGGCCCACGAACTCGGCGTCTCCCCGGATGAGTTGGCGGAGCCGGAAGTCCTGGAACGAGATCAGCACGGCGCGCGCGAGGGGATAGACCAGCAGATACAGCATCCCCAGCACGGTCGGGGCGACCAGCAGATACGGCCACGCCCTGCCGGGGGTGCGGGGGCTGCCGGGGGCCGGCCGGGCGGACCGCCGCACCGGCCGGGCGTCCGGGAGGCGCTTCGCCGGGCGGTCGCGGACTGTCGACACGACGTCTCTCCTTCCGGTGTCGGGCCGCACGTCCCTTTTCAGGAGCCCGACTTCATGGCGCTGGTGATCGACTCGGACGCCTTGGCCGCCTCGGTGCGGGCGTCGGCGCCGGTGAGCACGGCCGTCATGTAGTCCTTGATCGGGTTCTTCGCCTCGACGGCGGCCCAGCCCGGGGTGTTGGGGGTCGCCCGGCCGACGGCCGCGCCCGCCGCCATGGCCGCGGTGCCGGGGTCGGAGGCGACCGCGTCGGCGAGGGTCGTCTTGTTGGGGACGTAACTCATCGCCTGGGCGAGCTTGCGCTGCCAGGTGTCGCCGGTGAGTTCCTTGACGAAGGTGAAGGCGGCGTCCGGCTTGCCGGAGGCGGCGGGGATGACGAGGTCGGAGCCGCCGATGAACACGGACCCGGGCTTGTCCGCCGTCTTCCCGGGGATGGGGAAGAAGCCGAGTTTGCCCTTGAGTTCGGGGTTGCTCTCGATGACGACGTTGGCGCCGCCGGGCGTGGAGATGATCTGCGCGACCTTGCCCTGGGCCATGACCTCGGCCTGCGGCGGCTCGGCCTCGTCGGAGTCACGGGGGCCCTTGCCCAGTGCCTGGAGTTCCTTGTAGAAGTCCATGCCGCGCAGGGCCTCGGGGGTGTCGAGGGTGCCCTTCCAGGAGCCTCCGGACTCGGTGGCCAGGTCGCCGCCCTCGTCCCAGATGAACCCGGCCAGCGCGTACCAGGTCTGTCCGGGCAGGTAGATCCCCTGTGTACCGGCCTGGTTGAGCTTCTCGGTGGCGGTGATCCACTGGTCGCGGGTCCTGATGGCGGCCGGATCGACGCCGGCCTTCTCGAACAGGTCCGTACGGTAGATCACGACGCGGTTGGCCGCGTAGTACGGGATGCCGTACTGCTTGCCCTCGTAGGCGCCGGGCTCGGCCAGACCGCGCAGCCAGTCCTTGCCGCCGAGTTCGTCGACCTTGTCGCTGAGGTCGAGCAGTCCGCCGCTCTGCGCGAACTGGGCCACCTGGGTGTTGCCCGTCTCGATGACGTCGGGGGCGTCGTTGCTGGCGAGGGCGGCGGTGACCTTCTCGCCGATGCCGTCCCACTCCTGGATCTGCACCTTCACCTTGATGTCCGGGTGCGCGGACTCGAAGCCGGCGACGAACTCCTTCTGGAACCGGGCCGACACGCTGTCGCGCATCAGCCAGACGTCGATCGTCGTGGTGCCGTCGGCGGAGTCGCCGGACGACCCGGAGCCGCCACAGGCACTGATGCCTCCGGCGAGGACCAGTGCGCAGACACCTGCAAGCATGCGGAGCTTCACAGTTCACCCCTGGGAGAATGGCGCCGGACCACCTGACCAGTTGATGAACTGGATAGGTGACCTCTTGTTGGTCGATGAAGGTGGCATAGACCAATAGGGGCGTCAACCCCTTGTGTACGAACGGGTTTTGGGGAGACTTGCGACGAGAGATCGTCTCGCTGCCCTCCCGGAGTGGTTACACTGCACCTGACCAGTGACGGCGGGTGGTCAACAGTGAGAAGGTGGTCAGGTGACAGCGCGGCAGGGTGACAGGCAGGCGGGCGGGGCGGGGGCTTCCGGTGCGTCGGGGGCGGTCCTCAAGCGGGAGCGGGTCCGCGACTACCTCCTCGAACTCATCGAGTCGCTGCGCCCCGGCGACGCCATCGCCTCCGAACGGTCCCTGTGCGCGACCCTCGACGTCTCCCGGCCGACACTGCGGGCGGCCGTCGACGAACTCGTGGCCGCCGGGCTGCTCGTGCGCGAGCACGGGCGGGGCATGTTCGTCGCGCCGGAGAAGATCACCCAGGAACTCGTCTCCGACCAGCGGGCCATGGCCCTTCCGCGGGCCTCGGGGGCCTGGTCGAGCCGGCTGCTGGAGTTCACCACCGTCGCCGCCGGCGCCCGGGTCGGCCGTAAGCTCCGGCTGTCACCGGCCGCACCCGTCGTCTTCGCGGCCAGACTGCGGCTCGTGGACGGCGAGCCCATGGCCATCGAGCACCTCCACATCCGCGCGGACCTCGTACCCGCCCTGACCGCGGGGGAGTTGGAGACGGGCGACCTGTACGACCACCTGCGCGACGGGCACGGTGTCGAGGTCAGCGAGGCCGTGCAGACCATCGAGCCCACCGTCGTCAGCCAGGCGGAGGCCGAACTCCTCGGGGTGCCGCACCTGTCACCCGCACTCCTCTTCGAACGCCTCACCAGCGACACCGGCGGCCGGCCCGTCGAGTACGTCCACTCGGTCTACCGCGGCGACCGCTACCGCATCGTCTCCCGCCTCACCCTGGGCCCCAAGGCCACGCACGAGCCGGCCGCCGGCCATCTCCCGGGCATCCCGCCCGGCGCCTTCGCCCACCAGGACACGGTCGCCCTCACCACCCAGGGAGACATCCACCCGCCCCGCTGACTCACACCCCGGCCATCGCGAGAATCCCGGCCGCCCGCGCCGCGACCAGCCAGTCCGGGAACTCGCCCATCAGCCGGTCGTAGAGGACCGCGTCGGACATACGCTTCGGGTCCTTCCCGGCGGCGAAGAACCCGGCGTTGTCGATCACCCGCTTGCGCGGCACCGCCAGTTCGTCGAGCTTCCGCAAGAAGTCGAAACGGTCGGGTCCGAACCCGATGAACTGCCAGAACATCGGCAGCCGCGCGGCCTTGCACAAGGTCTGCTCGGCGGCCCGCCGCGAGTCCGGCCCGCCGTCCGTCTGGAAGATCACGAACGCCGGGTCGTCGGTGCCGGCGTCGAGGTAGTGATCGATGACCTCGTCCATCGCCGCGGCGTAGTTGGTGGTCCCCATGTGCCCGAGCGCGTCATGGATCGCGGCGACCCGGCCCACATGATCGTCGAGCCCGATGTCGACGACGGGATGAGCGTCGGTGTCGAAGAAGACGGTGGGCACGATGCCGTCGTCGTCCAGGTTGGCGGACAGCGCGAGCGCCTGCTCGGCGAGATGCTGGACGCTGCCGTCCCGGTAGTAGCCGCGCATACTGCCCGACCGGTCCAGCACCAGGTAGACGGCGGCCCGTTGCCCGGCGAGTCCGCGCTTCTCGAGGGAGACGGCGGCGGTCTTGGTGAGGTCGACGAGACCGGCGGGCACTTTGGAGAAGTCGATCGGCATGACGGGGCGGCTCCTTGTGGGTGTGGGGAGCCACTCTGGCAGGGCGGGGGCCGTCACGTCCGGGCGTTGGCGATTTCCCCGAAACCGCGGAAACATGCGCGGCGAATTTGAAGGCGTGAAGAAGAATTCGGGGGGCACTTGAGTGAGCGGAGGTTGATAAACATGGTTCCCCTTCTGGTAGTTCTTCTTCTCGCTCTGCTCCTTTTCGGTGCCGGGTTCGCGCTCAAGGCGTTGTGGTGGATCGCGGTGATCGTGCTGGTGCTGTGGCTGCTCGGCTTCGTGGTGCGGCCCGCCGGGAGCGGTGGCCGTAGGGGTCGCTGGTACCGCTGGTGAGTGACGCCCCAACGGAAAGGGCCCTGTCCGCGAAGGCGGAGAGGGCCCTTCGGCGGTTTTACGGGAATTACGCGTCCGGGAGCGACGCCGTCAGGTCCTCCCACGCGCCGTGGACGTCCTCGCCGACGATTCCGAATTGGGTGATCATGGCGACGCAGTGGCCGTCGGCGTCGTCCAGTTCCAGGGCCGAGGTCAGTCCGTGGGCCGCCGGGGAGCGGACGAGGTGGCAGGCGTGGACGGCGGTGAGGTCGAACTCGAACGACGCGTCGGCGATCGCCGCGAACACCCGCCCGCCCACGGTCCGGTCGGTGACGTGGACCCGGCCGGCGCACGCCTGCACGGCCGCCGGGGCGAACACCGCGACGCCGACGGGGAGTCCGACGGAGCACACGTGGTCGAGGACCGAGGGGAGGACGTCCACGTCGACCGGGCGGTGCTCGGCGCCGTAGCGCGCGAACGCCCGGCGCCGCGCCGCCCCGCCGTCCGCGAGGACCGCGTCGAGCTGGGCGAGCTGGTCGCCGTTCTCCCAGGCCGGGACCTCGCACACGGCGGACGGGTCGGCGAGCCGCGTTCCCGCGTCCACCGTGCGGGCCAGGCCCGCCAGCAGGCGGTCGCCGTCGGACAGCAGCCGGCCCTGGTGCGCGGTGCGGCCGTCCTCGTCGAAGAGGTGCAGGGCGACCGTGCCGGTGCCGTCGTCCCGGGCGACCACCGCCGACGCGATCCCGTCGCCGTCCAGCCGCAGCGTGATCGAGCCCGGCCGCACGGCGAACGCCTCGCCGCGCAGGCTCGGGACCGCGTAACTGCCGGCCTGGTCGATCCGGGCGACCGGCCCCCCGGTGACCGCCTGCACGTACTGGAACAGCGTCAGACAGCGGGCCAGCTCCGGCATCCGCGCGTCGATCAGCCGCACACTGCTGTTCCGCCGGCCGCAGCAGCCCTCGAACACGCAGCCGCGGTCGGCGTGATGGTCCGTCATCCTCAGTACACGTCCCGTACGTAGCGCTTCGCCCGGCGCAGGTCCGCCAGGTACTCCGCCGCGTCGTCCTCGCCGCGTCCGCGCTGCTCGCCGATGACGCCCAGCAGCGCGGCCTCGACGTCCTTCGCCATCCGGGAGGCGTCGCCGCACACGTAGACGTACGCGCCGTCCTCCAGCCACGCGTACAGCTCGCGCGAGCGTTCCCGCATCCGGGTCTGCACATAGATCTTCTCGGCCTGGTCGCGGGAGAACGCCAGGTCGAGTTCGGTCAGCACGCCGCGCTCGCGCAGCGCGGTCAGCTCGTCCTCGTACACGAAGTCCGTGGCGCGGTGCTGGTCGCCGAAGAAGAGCCAGTTGCGGCCCGAGGCGCCCCGCGCGGCCCGCTCGTGCAGGAAGCCGCGGAACGGCGCGATGCCCGTGCCGGGGCCGATCATGACGATCGGGGCGTCGTCGTCCGCCGGGACGCCGAAGGAGGCGTTCGGCTGGAGGTGGACGCCGACCGTGGTGCCCTCGGCGGTGCGGTCCGCGAGGTACGTCGAGGCGACCCCCTCGTACCGGCGGAGCGCGTTCGCGTAGCGCACGGAGGCGACGGTGAGGTGGATCCGGTCCGGGTGGGCGAGCGGGCTGGACGAGATCGAGTACTGGCGGGCCTGCAACGGCCGCAGCAGCGGCAGCAGTTCGGCCAGTCCCGGGGCGGCGGACCCGGCGTCCCGCAGCAGGTCGAGGACGTCGCGCCCCCACAGCCAGGAGTCGAGGTCGCCGCGGTCGCCGTGCGCGACGACCGAGGCGAGGTCGCTGGACGGCGCCCGCTCGACGAGGTCGGCGATCAGCTCCTTCGACGGGGTGCGGATCTCGCGGCCGGTGCGCAGCACCTCGACGAGCGGCCGCCCGTCGACCTCCTCCTCGCCGCTCGCGCCGAGGTGTTCGAGGAGCGTGCCGATCAGCGCGTCGTCGTTCACCGGGACGACGGCCAGCGCGTCGCCCGCCGTGTAGGTGATGCCGCTGTCACCGAGGTCGAACTCGAAGTGACGGATCTCCTTCGCGCTGCCCGGCGAGGACAGCAGCCGGTTCACCGCGAGCCGGGAGGGGTACGGGTTGCGCTTGTTCCAGGGCGAGCGCGTCCGGGCGGGCGCCTCCGCGCCCGGCTCCGCACGGCCCTCGCCGCCGCTCGCACCCGTCTCCGCCGCGATCAGCTCCAGGACCGCCGCCGACCACACCCCGGCCGGCTCCTCGAAGTCGACGTCGCAGTCCACCCGGTCGTGCAGCCGGGTCGCCCCGAGCTGCTCCAGACGGGTGTCGATCAGCTTCGCGGCCTGGCAGAAGTCGTCGTAGCCCTGGTCGCCGAGGCCGAGGACCGAGTAGCGCAGCCCCTCCAGGCGGGGTGCCGTGTCGGCCTGGAGCGCCTCCCAGAACAGTCCGGCGTTGTCGGGCATCTCGCCCTCGCCGTAGGTCGAGGTGACGACGAGGACGTGCGACATCGCGGCGAGCCGCTCGGGCGTGACGGCGTCGAGCGCGAGGGCGTTCGCGCCCAGGCCGCGGGCGCGGGCCCCGGCGACGAGTTCACCGGCGAGGAGTTCGGCGTTGCCGGTCTGGGTGCCGAACAGGACGTCGACGGTCGCCGCGGGCGCGTCACCGGCCGCGGCGTCGCGCCGTCCGGCGGCCGCGATACCGGCGATGAACCCGGCGAGCCAGGCTTCCTGCGCGGCGGAGAACGGGGCGTCGGCCGGGATGAGGGTCCCGCTCGGGGGCATGAGCTTCACGCGGTCACCGTCTCGGTCGGGGCCTGCGGGACGCGGCGTCCGGCGATGTCGTCGAGCGCCGCCGTGGCGAGCAGCTCGTCGAACCGGGCGGCGCGCACGCGGCCGGCGTTCTTGGCGTTCTGGTGGAGGATCCAGCCGTAGGTGCCGGGGGCGTCCACGCTGAGGTTGTTGCGCTGCCGCAGCGCGCTCTTGTAGTCGTCGAGCCGCTTGATCGCGATGAGCGTGGCGAGTTCGCCGTCGTCGAAGCGGTCCAGCGTGCCCCGCAGATACTTCACGACGCGCTGCTTGACGAAGAAGTCCTCGGTGAGGACGAGGTTGCGGACGGCCTCGGCGACCCGCGGATCGTCCGGGCCGCTCGCCCCGGGCACCCGCTGGAGCGCGAGGTCCTGCGCCGCGCCGAGCACCGCGTACGACGACAGCAGCGAGAACATGTCGTCGCTGCCCTGGTCGCCGAAGGCCGGGGCCCGGCCGCCGAGCACGGTACGGCGGTCGCGGTAGTCGACCTTGAACGCGCGCAGCTTGTCCGTGGCGATCGAGGTCGCCAGCTCGTCCAGGAGTTCGGAGCGGGTGGCGGCGGCGAGGATCTCACCGGCGTCCTGGGACAGCAGCAGCGCCCGCGGCATCCCGCAGTACACGTGCCGCCGCTCGTTCTCCCAGTCCGCCAGCAGCCGGGCCGCGAGCGGCGAGCCGGTCGCCTCGGCGTGCCAGGCCAGCAGCAGGCGTACGGCCTGCTCGTGGAAGGCGCCGTGCCCGGTGTCGGTCACCGGGAACACCAGCAGCGAGTCCGCGCTGACCCGCCCGGCCAGCTCGCCCTCCGGGTCGTACTGGTAGAGGAAGCCGCCGCTCATGCCGTTGCCGAGGCCCTTGCCGAACCCGCCGAGGTTGAGGACGGTGCCGCCGGTCATGTACTCGCAGCCGAAGTCGCCGACGCCCTCGACGACGGCGGTGGCGCCGGAGTTGCGGACGGCGAACCGGTCGCCGGCCTCGCCCTGGACGAAGGTCCGGCCGCCGGTCGCGCCGAACAGCGCGAAGTTCCCGACGAGCACGTTGCCGCCGCGTTCGGCGCTGCCGCCGCCCGGGGCGCGGACGACGATCCGGCCGCCGCTCTGGCTCTTGCCGACGCCGTCGTTCGCGGTGCCGGTGTGCTCCAGGGTGATGCCGTCGTTGCAGAAGACGCCGTACGACTGGCCGGCCGAGCCGTTGGTGCGGATCCGGACGGCGCCGTCGACCAGCCGGCGGCGGCCGCGGTCGTCGGCGACGACGGCGGGCACGTCGCCGTCGAACTCGTGGTTGAGGAGCCGCTCGACGTCGATGCCGAGCTGGCCGCCCACCGACTTGTCGCTGTTGCGCAGCCGGATGCCGTCCACGAGCACGGACGGTTCGCGCCGGTCCACGAGCGCGGCCCGGACCCGCTCGATGAGCGCGTCGTCGGTGGTGAAGTCCTTCTCCAGGTACTCCGGGTCCGCCACGGTCTTCTCGGGGACGCGCGCCAGCAGCCGGCGCACGTCGAGCCGGCCGACGCTCGCCGGGTGGTCGAGGAGCTGGAGCAGGTCGGTGCGGCCGCGGGCCTCGCGCAGCGAGCGCAGTCCGAGCCGGGCGAGGATCTGCCGGACGTCGTGCGCGATGTTGAGGAGGTACTGCGCCAGCGCGCGCGGGTCGCCCTCGAACGCCTCGGCGTTCGTGGTGAGTCCGGCCGGGCACTTCACGTTGCAGTTCTTCGCCATGACACAGCCGAGCATCATCAGCGCCGTGGTGCCGAACTCGAAGCTGTCGCCGCCGAGAAGGGCCGAGGTGACGACGTCGCCGCCGGTCTGGTGCGCGCCGGAACAGCGCAGCACGACCTTCTGCCGCAGCCCGTTGGCGACGAGCGCCTGATGCACCTCGGCGACCCCGATCTCCGCCGAACGCCCCGCGTACTTCAGGCTGGTGACGGCCGCGGCACCCGTACCGCCGGTGTTCCCGGCCACGTTGATGACGTCCGCGCCGGCCTTGGCGACGCCGACCGCGATGGTGCCGATGCCCTCCGAGGACACCAGCTTGACGACGACCCGGACGCGGGCGGCCTTGCAGTCGTGGATGAGCTGCGCGAGGTCCTCGATCGAGTAGGTGTCGTGGTGCGGCGGCGGCGAGATCAGCTCGACGCCCGGGGTGCCGCCGCGCGCGGCCGCGATGTCGACGGTGACCTTCGGCGCGGGCAACTGGCCGCCCTCGCCCGGCTTCGCGCCCTGACCGATCTTGATCTCCAGCTCCTGGAGCATCGGGTCGGCGAGATAGCCCGCCCAGATGCCGAACCGGCCGGACGCGAACTGCTTGATGCGCGAGCCGCGGATGGTGCCGTAGCGGGAGTGGTGCTCGCCGCCCTCGCCGCTGTTCGACATGCCGCCGACCATGTTGGTGCCGTGCGCGACGGCCTCGTGCGCGGTCGCCACCAGCGCGCCGTGGCTCATCGCGCCGGAGGCCAGCGACCGGGTGATCTCGTGCGCGGGCTGCACCTCGTCGAGCGGGACGCTGTCCGGGGCGCCGTCCAGCAGCGCGAGCAGCCGGGCGGCCGTGCCGACGGCGGTGACGTCCACGCGGTCGGCCCGCACGTCCACCGTCTCGACCTCGCCGGGGTGCGCGAGGGCGAGCCCCGCGGCCAGCGCGGCATGACGTTCGGCGCCGTCGGGTCCCGGCACGGTCAGGCTCAGCCGTACGGCCGTCCCGTCGAGGGCGGAGACGCTGACCCCACGGGCCGTGACGCTGGCGTTGCCGGTCGTGGAGAACCGGCCCAGCTCGCGGGCGAAGTCCTCCGCCGTGCGCAGCCCGGTGACGTCCGCGGGCAGCGCGAGCACGTCCCGCAGCGCGGCCGGGCGGCGCGAGCGCTCCTCGTGCGTCGTGCGCAGGAAGTCGCGGTACCCGGGGGTGATCCGGAACGCGTCGATCTCGGCGTCGCTCAGCGCGTCGTACCCGGTGTTGCGGTACGCGGCGTCGGTGATGCCGAACGCGTCGTCGAGCTGGCCGAGGGTGAGCAGGCGCAGGGCCTCCGGGTCGCCGGGACGCCCGAACTCCGGCCGCTCCTCGGTCATTCCGCCGAAGCCGCGCACGGCGGTGACGCCGAAGGAGTGTCCGGCGCCGTCCGACCGCTCCTTGAACAGGCCCAGCAGCGGGATCTGCTGCTCGGTCTCCACGGCGCGGGCCCGCTCGTGCCAGTCGGTCGCGGCCTGCGCGATCCGGGCGAAGCCGACCCCGCCGACCGGGGCCTCCATGTGCGGGAAGGTCCGCGCGAACACGTCGTCGCGGGTGTCGAGGTAGTTGGGCTCGAAGAACTCGCCGCCGATGTAGCTCTCGGCGGTGCACAGTCCGACCCGGCCCATGGTCTTGGCGAGCGACTTCTCCGCCGCCTTGCGGAACTTGGCGAGGGCCCGGTCGGTCTCGGTGATCTCACCGGCGGGCGCCGCGGCGCTCGGGTACTTCTCCTCGGCGCGCAGCCGTGCGCTGAGGCTGTAGACGGCCGAGGCGCCGAAGCCGAGCGCGGTCGCCACATGGTGCGACGAGGCGAGCTGGCCGCTCTCGGCGACGATCGAGACCCGCAGCCTGAGCCCGGTCTCGATCAGCCGCTGGTTGACGGCGGCGACGGCCAGGATCACCGGCAGCGGGGCGCGCGTCGAGGAGATCGCCCGGTCGGTGAGGAGCGCGATCCCGCCCCCGCCGGCCGCGAACCGCTCCACGTCGTCGCAGAGTTGGCCCAGCGCGGTGCGGAGGGCGTCGGCGTTGGCCGTCTCGTCCCCGGACACCGGGGCGTAGAGCATGGCGAACCGTTCCAGCGGCACGATCCGCTGGTCGCGCAGCCGCACCATGTCGAGATGCCCGAGCACGGGCGAACTCACCACGAGCTGACGGCCGTTGGTGTTGCCGGTGCCGTCCGGCTTGGGGCCGAGCGCGACGCGCATGCTCATGCCGTCGGCCTCGCGGATGCTGTCCAGCGGCGGGTTGGTGACCTGGGCGAAGCGCTGCGAGAAGTACTTCGCCATACCGCCCTCGGTGTCGCTGAGCGCGTTGATGGCGTTGCCGTACCCCATCGCGGAGATCCGCTCCGACCCGGTGGCGAGCATCGGGTCGAGCATGAACCGGAAGCTCTCCTGGTTCAGCGAGTACGCCACGTACCGGCCCGCGAGGCTCAGATCGCCGTCGTAGCCGAGTGTCGTGGTGCCCCGGTAGTAGTCCGGCGCCGGCAGGTCGTCGAGGTTCACCCGGGCCGCGTCGAGGAGTTCGCTGTACGGGCGGCGCGCGGCGAGGGCGTCGAGCACCTCGCGGGTGCGCATCCGGCGGCCGGTGCGGTGGTCCATGACGAGCATGCCGCCGGCCTCGATACGGCCCCGGTGGACGACCTCGTCGTCGGGGAACGCGACCTGCCCGGCCTCCGACGCCACCATCAGGTACTCGGCGGTCTCGACGGTGCGCAGCGGGCGCAGGCCGAGCCGGTCGAGCCGGGCGCCGACCACGTCGCCGTCGCTGAAGATCACGGCCGCCGGACCGTCGTTCTTCTCCTCGTACAGCGAGAAGTACTCCAGCATGTCGCGGACGGCGTCGGGCAGGGTGCCGTCGTTCTCCCAGGCGGGCGGCATCAGCGACACGACCGCCTCGACGAGGTCGAGACCGTCGTCGAACACCCGGCTCTGCAAGGTCTGGTCGAGCCGGCTGGAGTCGGACTGCCCCGGCGGGCGCACGATGCTGCGGGTGCGGGCCCGCGCGAGCGCCTCGTCGGAGAGCCGGTTCTTGCGGTCGGTGTTCAGCTCGCCGTTGTGCGCCATGAGGCGGAACGGCTGCGCCATGGTGGGGTGCGGCTCGGTGTTGGTGGAGAACCGGGTGTGGAAGTACAGCGAGCGCACGGAGTGCCGCGGGTCGCACAGATCGGTGAAGTAGCCGATGACCTCACCGGAGTTGAGCCGTCCCTTGAGCACCTGGGTGCGCGCGCTCAGCGACAGCGGATACAGCCCGGCGCAGGTGTCGTCGGCGTAGGCGACGGCCTCGACCGCGAGCAGCGCGCGGTGCGCGGCGGCGTCGACCTCGGCCCGCTCCCACTGCTCGGGCGCGCGGAACACCCACTGCACGATGGGCAGTTGGTACTGCTCGGCGGCGGGACGGGCGACGCTGTGGTCCACCGGCACGTCACGGACGAGCAGCACCTCGAAGCCCTGCGCGGCGATGCCGCGGCCCACGAGGTCCACCGCGGCCTCGCGACGGTCCGCGTCGGCCGGCACGAAGCAGTTGGCGACGCCGAAGTGCCCGGCGCGCAGCGGCTGTCCGGTGAGGGCGCCGAAGAACTCCACCGACAGGTCGACGCTCACGCCCGCGCCGTCGCCGACACCCTCGGCCGAACTGCCGCCACGGTGCGGGATGGCGCGGAGCGCTTCGTCGCCCTTGAGGATGACGTCATGGCTCGGCGTGCCGTCGAGACGGGTGAGGAAACCGACGCCGCAGTCACTGTGGTCGCGGGCAGGGTCGTACAGACCCGAGGTCGAGTGATTCAAGAGCGGTCCTGAGAGCGGGTTCCGGCAGCGGAACGGCCAGGCTGCGTCGGTGAAGCGCTCGCCGCGGGCGGACCGTGCGACGGTCCGGACCCTGGGTGGTGCGGTGGAGAGGGGTGCGATAGAGAACGGTAAGGCTTGCCTTACTTCCATGGCAAGTGTGTGTTGCATGTATGTGACGCCGAGACTACGCCGACCCGCGCCCCTCCCGCCCACCCGTCTCGCCCGGTGGACGCTGTACCTTCGACCGGGACGAGACCGAGGAGGCGGAGCAGGTGGGAGAGGGGACCGTGGAGAGAGCCGCACGGACCGGGTCCGCCCCGCGCTCCCGCACCCCGCTGAGCAAGGGGCGCGTCCTGGTCACCGCCGTCGCGCTGGCCGACGAGGGCGGGGTCGACGCGCTCAGCATGCGCCGGATCGCCCAGGCCCTCGACGTCGTCCCCATGGCCCTCTACAAGCACGTGGCCCACAAGAACGCGCTGCTGGACGGCATGATCGACGTCCTCGTCGGGGAGATCGACCCGCCCGCCGAGGGCGCCGACTGGAAGACCGCCGTGCGCGGGCGCGTGCTGTCGGCCCGCCGCATGCTGCTGCGCCACCCGTGGGCGCCCGAGGTGATCGAGTCCCGGATGAAGGCGCGGGCCACCCCGACGCCCGCGGTCATGGCCTACCTGGACTCGATGATCGGCCTGTTCCGGGCCGGCGGGTTCTCCATCGCCCTGGTCCATCACGCGATGCACGTCATGGGCAGCCGGCTGCTCGGCTTCTCGCAGGAACTGTTCCAGGACACCCCCGGCGGCGAGCCGGACCCGGACGCGCCGCCGCCCGAGGAGATGGCCGCGCGCTATCCGCACATCACCGCCCTGGCCATGGCCGTCGCGCACGACGAGGACTCCGTCGTCGGCTCCGGCTGCGACGACCAGGCCGAGTTCGAGTTCGCCCTGGACCTGACCCTGGACGGCCTCGAACGGCTGCTCGCCAGGACCTGACCGGCCCACCTTCGCGGTCCTCGTCCCCTTGACGGGTGTACGGCGTACACCTACCTTGCCCAGAAGGAGGTGTACGCCGTACACCTCGACGTGGCCGGCGAGGGGATGGGGGAGACCGATGAAGGCGATCGTCCAGGAGAGGTTCGGGCCGCCGGACGTGCTGCGGCTGGTGGACACCGACCGGCCCGAGCCGGGCGCAGGCGAGGTCCTGGTGCGGGTGCGCGCGGCCGCGCTCAACCCCTACGACTGGCACATGCTGCGCGGCGACCCGTACGTGGCGCGGCTGCTGGGCGGTGTCGGGCGCACCCGGCCGCTCTCCCGGGTCGCGGGGATCGACGCGGCCGGGCAGGTGGAGGCGGTCGGCGACGGCGTCCGGGGGCTCCGGCCCGGGGACGAGGTGCTGGGGTTCTGCCGCGGCTCCTTCGCCGAGTACGCGCGCACCCCCGCGGACCTGCTCGTGCCCAAGCCCGCGCACCTCACCTTCGAGCAGGCCGCGGCCGTACCGATGGCGGCGGTGACGGCCCTGCGCGGCATCCGGACCGTGGGACGGGTCCGGGCAGGACACCGGGTGCTGGTCAACGGCGCGGGCGGCGGCGTCGGCACGTTCGCCGTGCAGATCGCCGCCGCCCTGGACGCCGAGGTCACCGGCGTGTGCAGCGCGCGCAACGCGGACCTGGTGCGCTCGCTGGGCGCCACGCACGTCCTCGACCACACGCGGGACGACTTCACCGACCGGCACGCGCACTACGACGTGATCCTGGACAACGTCGGCAACCACCCGCTGCGCCGCCTGCGCCGGGCGCTCACCCCGACCGGCACCCTCGTCGCCAACGGCGGCGGATCGCCCGGCCGGGTGTTCGGGGCGATGGGCTTCATGCTGCGCACGGCCGCCGTCGACACCGTTGTCCGACAGCGCCTGCTCCCCATCCTTCCGTCCGCCCCGGCCGGGCCGACCCACGACGACCTGCTCGCCGTCACCGCACTGATCGAGTCCGGCACGCTCACCCCGGTCGTCGACCGCACCTACCCCCTGGCCGACACCGCGGAGGGCGTCCGGCACGTGGAGCGGGGGCATGCGCGGGGGAAGGCGGTGGTCGTGGTGGGGTGAGGGGCCGGGGGGCGGCCCCTCACCCCGGCCTGGCCCACGGGAAGCGTCTCAGCTCCTCTCCCTCTCCCTCTCCCTCTCCCGCTGCCGTCGGGCCCGCGGGACCCCGGACGCCGCGGGCCGGCGTGGGGCGTTCCTGCCGGGATGCAGTTCGATCGCCAGGGGTGCCGCCGTGAAGACCGAGGAGTACGTGCCGACCGCCAGGCCGATGAGCAGGGCGAGGGCGAAGTCGGTCAGGGTGTCGTCGGCGAGGACGGCGAGGGTGGTCAGGATGAGCGCCGCGCCCATGCCGGTGTTCACGGTGCGGGGCAGGGTCTGGAGGATCGCCCGGTCCGTCAGCCGGGACAGGGCGGCCGTGCGGTCGCGGGCGATCAGCTCCCGGACGCGGTCGAAGAGGACGACGGAGTCGTTGACCGAGTAGCCGATGACCGTGAGCAGGGCCGCCAGGAACACCCCGTCGACCGGCTTGCCGAGCCAGGCGAACGCGCCGACCAGGATCAGCGCGTCATGGGCGAGGGCGCCGACGGCCGCGGTGGCGAACCGCCAGCGGAAGCGGACCGCGAGATAGACCAGTTGGGCGCCGAGGGCCAGACCGAGGGCGATGAGGGCGTTGCGGCGCAGTTCGTCGCCCAGCGTGGGACCGATCAGCTCGTCGCGGACCTTCTGGGTGTCACCGCCGAGCCGGCCGACGGTCTCCGTGACGGTCGCCGCCTCGGCGTCGGTCAGATGCTCGGCGCGCACGGTGAGCGCGGTGTCGCCGGAGGACTGGACGACCGCGCGCGGGAACCCGGCGTCGGTCAGGGCGGCACGGGCCCGGTCGGGGTCGACGGGCGTGCTCGTCGTGTACTCGATGAGACGGCCGCCGGTGAACTCGATCCCGAAGTCCAGACCACGCACCAGGATCCCCGCGACGGCCACCACGAGCACCAGGCCGGAGGCGGCCAGCCATCGGCGCGGACGGCGCATCGGCGACGGGTCGCGCCGCACCAGCCGGTCACGGACCCACCCGGAGCCCGCGATGCCGGTCAGCCGGGGCCGCCGGAACACCGCGGGGCGGCTCACCGCGTACTCCGCGAGCACCCGGGTGATCAGCAGGGCGCTGATCATCGAGGCGAGGACACCGATGCCCAGGGTGACGCCGAAGCCGCGGACCGGCCCGGAGGCGAAGGCGAACAGCAGGGCGGCGGCGATCAGCGTGGTGATGTTGGAGTCGGCGATGGCGCTCAGCGCCCCGCGGAACCCGGCGGACAGCGCCGACCGCGTGCCCGCCGTACCGGAGCGGCCTCGCACGGCGCTCTCCTCACGGGCCCGTTCGAAGACCAGCACGTTGGCGTCCACGGCCATGCCGATCGCCAGCACGAACCCGGCGAGACCCGGCAGCGTCAGCGTCGCGCCGAGCGCGGCCAGGGCGGCGTAGGAGATCAGGCCGTAGCAGGCCAGGGCCAGCGTCGCGAGGAAGCCCATGAGCCGGTAGACGGCGATGATGAACAGCGCGGTCAGACAGGTGCCGATGACGGCGGCCCAGGCGGCGGCGGTGATCGCCGCGTCGCCCAGGGTGGCGCCGATCGTGCGCTGCTCGACGGTGTCGACCGGTACGGGCAGGGCGCCGCCGGAGATGAGCAGGGCCAGTTCGCGGGCCTCGGTGTCGTCGAACGACCCCGTGATCTGCGTGCTGCCGCCCGCGATGCCGGCCCCGCAGCTCACCGAGGCGGCGACCTGCGGCGAAGAGATGATCTTGTCGTCGAGGACGATCGCGATACGGCGCTGCGGGTCGCCCGCGGGATGGCACGCCGCCCGCGCGGTCAGGTCCGTCCAGCGGTCGCTGCCGGTGCCGGTGAAGTCGACGGTGACATGCCATCCGGCGCCGCTCTGCTGGTCGAACCGGGCGTCGGCGCCCTTCACGTCCTGCCCGGTCAGACCGGCGTCCGCGAGCCGCAGCGGCTGCCCGGACTCGTCGGGCAGGGTGCGTGCCGATGCGGGATCGGCCGGGCTCGCCGGGGCCGTGGCGGCGCCCGGGTTCTCTGCGGTGCCGAGGACCGCGTGGACGGTGAGCTGTGCGGTGCGGCCCAGGACGTCGGCGGCCTCCTTCGGGTCCTGCACGCCCGGCAGTTCGACGATGATGCGGTTCTCGCCCGAGCGGACGAGGGTCGGTTCGGCGACACCGAGCGCGTCGACGCGGCCGCGCAGCACCTCCAGGGTGCGGTCGGTGGCCTCCCGGCCGGCGTCGGTGGTGGGGGTGGAGCGGGTTTCCAGCACGATCTGGGTGCCGCCGCGCAGATCGAGCCCGAGGCGGACCGGCACGGTGAGCGCGATGGCCAGCGAGCCGACGAGCACGGCGAGCGCGAGGAGCGCACGCATGCGTGAGGAGTTGTTCCGGCGTTTCAACACGAGCCTCCGACAAGGCGCGTCAGGGCAGGGGCGAGCCCGGCCGTGACGGGAGAAGGGTGAGGAAAGGGGTGTCTCAGGTGCCGGTGGGTGTCGGAGGTGCCCGCCCGCGATCGTGCGCGGTCCGGCCGGGGGAGACGGACGGGTGCGCGGCTCGCGCCGACGCCGGTGCGCCGGCCGCCGGGGCGACGACCGGAGTGCGGGTGGTGGTGACGGGGTGGTCCGGCGCGGACGGGCGTTCACCGCCGTGGTCGTGCCGGACCCTGGCCTGGGCCGGGCAGCCGGTGGCGCACGCGTCGTCGGCCCGCGGACCGCTGTCCACGGCCGTCGCCACGGCGACCCCGGTCCCGGCTCCGGCCCCGGCTCCGGCTCCGGCCCCGGAGAGGTCGGGCGCGGCGGGTGCGGACACCCCGGGAACCAGCGCCAGCAGGACGGCGAGGAGTACGGCGAGCCGGGCGGCCGCGGTCGGGACGGCGCGGGGTGCCGGGCGCATGCACCGTCCCTTCGGCAGAGGTGGACGAACAGGGTCAGGGTTCGATGAGGCCGGCCCGGATGGCGTACCGGGTCAGCTCCAGGCGGTCCCGCAGGCCGAGCTTGTGCAGCAGGTTGGCGCGGTGGCGGTGCACGGTCTTGACGCTGATGAAGAGGATCTCGGCGATCTCCTTCGAGGAGTGTCCCTCGGCGACCAGCTTGAGGACCTCCTCCTCGCGCGGGGTGAGGAGCTGCCCTGCGTCCTCCTCGCCGTGTCTGACCCGGTCCAGGTAGTTGCGGATCAGGGCGGTGACCGCGCCCGGGTAGAGGAACGGCTCGTCGCGCATCGCGGCGCGGCAGGCGGCGACCAGATCGCGGTCGGCGACCGACTTCAGGACGTAACCGCAGGCCCCGGACTTCAGCGCCTGGAACAGGTACTGCTCGTTGTCGTGCATCGTCAGCATCAGGATGCGCAGGCCCGGCTTGAGCGCGGCCAGTTCGCGGGTGGCCTGGAGACCGGTCAGCCGGGGCATGGCGATGTCGAGGATGGCGAGGTCCACGTCCGCGTGCCGGGCCGCGTCGACGGCCTCGGCACCGTCTCCGGCCTCGGCGACGACCTCCAGATCCGGCTCCCGGTCCAGGATCAGCCGCACACCGAGCCGTACGAGGGCGTGGTCGTCGGCGAGCAGGATGCGGATCGGCCTCGGCGGCGCGGCCGTGGCCGTGATCGTGGTCGTGGTCGTGGTCGTGAGGGGCGACGGCCTTGTGGCCGTGACGGGTTCGGGAGGGTCGTTCGGCTCGGACATGGTCAGTGCTGCTTCCTGGGGGCAGGGGTGGTGAGGCGGATCCGGGTACCGGTGCCCGGCGTCGAGGTGATGTCCAGGGTGGCCCCGGCGAGCAGGGCCCGTTCACGCATCCCGCGGATGCCGGCGCCCTCGCAGGCGACCTCGGTGCCGCGGCCGTCGTCGGCGATCTCCAGCACCATCGCCTCGTCCGCGCCGCGCAGGCTCACGTCGACCCGGCCGGCGTCCGCGTGCCGGGCGGTGTTCGTCAGGCTCTCCTGGGCCACCCGGTACAGGACCAGCTCGGCCTCCGGGTCCAGGGCGGGCAGATCGGCGTCGAAGCGGCGCACCACACGCAGCCCGGTGTGGGTGGCGAAGTCGTGCGTGAGCGAGGTCAGCGCGCTGACCAGCCCCAGGTCCTCCAGGACCCCGGGGCGCAGTCGGCGGACCAGCCGGCGGACCTCGTCCAGGCTGCTCCGGGTGATCTCCTGGGCCTGGTGGAGCTGTGCGCGCAGCGGCTCGGGGGCGTCGTCCGCGGCACGCCCCAGCACCAGCAGGATCGCGGTCATGCTCTGCCCGACCTCGTCGTGCAGCTCCTGCGCGATCCGGCGGCGCTCGGCCTCCTGCGCGAGCAGCACGCGCGCGCTGGCCGTGGCCCGCTCGTGTTCGAGCCGGTCGAGCATGGCGTTGAAGGTGCGGATCAGCTCGGGAACCTCGCCGCCGCGCCCGCCGCCCGCCGGGTCGCCGTTCTCCGGGTCACCGCCACCGGGCACGGGCAGCCGCTGTCCGGGGCGCAGCAGATCGACGGTGGCCATCAGACCCGTCAGCCGGTCCAGCGGCGCGAGGCCCCAGCGCAGCAGGGCGGCGTTGGCGACCAGCATGACGGCGAGGCCGCCCACCAGGATGACGGCCTCGGTCAGCAGCACCGGCACGGAGACGGTCACCGGCGCCCAGAGCAGGAGCGCCGTCGCGGCACCCAGCACCAGGGCGTTGAGCCCGAAGATCCGCCAGAACAGCGACACCGGGAAACGCCTCCTCACCTTTGAATCAAGCGGCCTCCGCCCCATCTTGCCTTGCAATATGTGCGCGGTCGAGAGATTACGTGCCCCAGTTCCGAGGTCATCGAGTACCCATGCCCTGCATACCGCGGTCCCGGTGTGGTCACCGCGGCCCACCGCAAATGGGTTCTGTGCCCGATGGGATTCCCGCGTCCCGGTCGGCAGAGTCGATGGGGACCGAGCCGCCCGGTTCGGCAAGCGCCCCCCTCGGCCGTCCCGGCCGTGCGGCGCCGCACCGGGCGGCCTTTGCCGCGTGGCCCAGGTGGCCCGTGGCGCGGAAAGGAGTCCACCGTGCAGCTCGACACCTCCCGGACCGACCCCCACCCCGGCCGGCTGACCACCCACGAGGCCCGCCAGCGCCTCGAACACGCCCGCAACAGCCGGATGGCCCAGCTCCGGGCCCTCGACGAGGGCGGCCAGAGCGCGGACGCCCATCTGATGTCCGCGCAGGCGGAGGCGATCCGCCGGGTGCTCAAAGAGATCGGCGAGGCGTTCGCCCGTATCGACGACGGCTCCTACGGCGTCTGCGGGGGCTGCGCCAAGCCCGTCCCCGTGGAGCGCCTGGAGATCCTCCCGTACACGCGGTACTGCGTCGCGTGCCAGCGCCGCGCCGCCGTCTGAGCCGAGTCCCGCCCTGCGCACAAGGGGTGAAGTGGTGAACCACCAGACCATCGACGATCAGCCCGACGACGCTCAGCCCGAGGACGACCCGACCGCCGTCGACGGCCGCGCCGTGCGGCTGTCGCCCGAAGACCTCGCCGCGGTGCGGGCGAACCTGCGCGAACAGCGCGTGTTCCGCGAGGAGCAGCTCCGGCAGATCGCGGCGACCGCCCGCGCCGCGACCCCCGCGCACCGGCGCCGTACGGCCCAGGACGAGGTCGATCTCAAGCTCGCCGCCTCCGCCCGCATGGTCCTCGCCGACGTGGAGGCGGCGCTGCGACGCCTGGCCGAGGGCCGCTACGGCACCTGCCACCTGTGCCGGCGCCCCGTCGACCGCGAACGGCTGATGATCGTCCCGCAGGCCCGCTACTGCGCGCGATGCCAGCAGGTGAGGGAGGCCGGACGATGACCCTGATCCGCCGTCCCCAGAGCGTCCCGCCGGGCAAGCACCGGCCCTGGCCCCTGTGCCGGCGCTGCTGCGGTCTCGCCCTCGACATGGGCAGCGCCCGCACCCGCGCCTGGATAGCGGGCCGCGGCACCGTCCTCGACGTGCCGACCGTCACCCTCCCCGGCGTCGGCGGCGTGCACCCGATCCAGCGCGGCGCCATCGTGGACGTGCCGGGAACGTCCCGCATGCTCGACCGGATCCTCGGCGACCGGCTGCCCCGGCTCACCCGGCCCCTGGTGGTGATCACCACGCCGGTGCTGGACGGCCCCACCTACCGGGAACGCGCCCGCGCCGCCGTACAGGTGCTGAGCCCCTACGCGGTCCTCACCGTCCCCACCGCACGCGCCGTCGCGCTCGCCGCGAACGCCGATCTGTCCCGCCCGCTGCTCGTGGTGGACATCGGCGCCCATCTCACCGAGGTGGTGCTGCTGGTCGACGGTGTCGTCTTCGACGCCCGCCGCACCGCCCTCGGCACCACCGACATCTCCGGCACCGGCGCCGCCGGGGACGTCGTCGACGCGGTCACCACCATGATCACCTCGATGCTCCGGCAGGACCGTACGTCCCTCACCGCCGACGCCCTGAGCCGGGGCGCCCTCCTGGCCGGCGGCGGCGCCCTGCGCCCGGACCTCCTCTACCGGCTCGGCGGCACCCTGCACGCACCGGCCCGCGCCGTCCCCGCGCCGCACACCGCCGCGCTGCGCGGCGCCGCCACGATCCTGCGGGCGGCACACGCCCACCCCTCGGTCATGGGCGCGCCCACGCGGGGGGACCTGCCCGACTGAGGGCCCGGCGCGCGCCACCGTCGTCCCGTACGACGCCCCGCGCCGCCCCGGCCTGCCCTACGCACCCCCCTCGCCCCTGGAAGGAGAACGACCGTGTCCGGCGCGACACCTCCCGCGCAGCCGCCACCCGGCCCCGAGCACGACCCCGACCCCGACCCCGACGAACCCGTACGTCGCCTGCCCCTGCCCCGGCCGCCTCGCCCGGTGCCCCTGTGGCGCTGGCGGCGCAACCCCCTGCGGCGGCGGACCGACCGGCTGCTCGGCTGGATCGGCCTGAGCCTGCTGCTGCTCGTGCCGGTCCTGGGCCTCGCCGCCACGTTCGCCGTCGGGGACGCCGCCCACCGGCACTACCGCGCGACGGCCGAGCACCAAACCCGGGCCCGGAGTCTGCTGGCCGCGGTCCTCGTCCACGACGCCCCGAACCACCCCGAGCCCGGATCCGACGAGGCACGCAAGGCCCGCTACCCGGTCACGGTCCGCTTCACCGCCCCCGACGGCCGGGACCGCACCGCGAAGGCCGACGTGCTGCCCGGCCTGACCGCCGGCAGCACCGTCACCGTGTGGACCGACCGCCACGGGGCGCTCACCGAGCCGCCCCTGACCATCGAGCAGATCCGCAGCCGCACCATGGGATGGGCGCTCCTCGCCTTCATGGCCGTCGCCCTCGCCGGATTCGCCGTCCACGGCGCCGCCGCCCTGATCCTGCACCGCCGCAACCTCGCGGCATGGGACGGGGATTGGGCCCGGACCGCGCCCCGCTGGACCACCTCGCCCTGAGCCGCCCCGCCCGGCCCGGGGTCCAGAGCGTGGACAGCTTCTGGCGCCCGGCTGTCTCCTGCTGTACAACTTCCCCCGTGATCCACGAAACCCTTGTACGCCGCCTGGTCGTCGACCTGTGCCGCCGTACGGCTTCGTGTTGTTGATCCTTCCCCTCTGAACGGCCGCTGCCACGCGGGGCGTTGCCCTGCCCGCCCGCCGTCACCCGCCTCCGGTCACCGACCCGGCCGCCTCCGCTTCCCCGCGTGCGCCGGGTGTGCTCGTCATGTCCTTCCGAGGCCCGTGGAGGCCCTCCTTGCCACCCTCCCCGCCCACCGCCCCGGCCGAATCGGCTGCTCCGCAGGACGTCGGCGCCGACGGCACCGCCACCGGCCGGCCGTCCGCGCCCGACACCCCGCGCCGTACCCGGTCCCGGTCGCTCGGCGCCCTGCGCCGTCTCGCGCTGCCGTTCGGCTCGCTCCTGCTCTTCCTCGTCGTCTGGCAGGCGGTGGCGAACAGCGGCGCCTGGAGCGAGACACTCGTGCCGCCGCCCGCCAAGGTGTGGGACGCGTTCGTCGCCGTCTCCACCACCCATGACGGCGTGCGCGGCTACAACGGCACCTATCTCATCGAGCACTTGGGCATCAGCCTGCGGCGCATCGCCTTCGGCGCCGGCATCGGCATCGCGCTCGGTGTCCTGTTCGGGCTGGTCATGGGGACCGTCGGATGGGTGCGGTCGCTGTTCGAACCGTGGATCACCTTTCTGCGGACCCTGCCGCCGCTCGCCTACTTCTCCCTCCTGATCGTCTGGCTGGGCATCAACGAGGAACCGAAGATCACGCTGCTGGCGGTGGCCGCGTTCCCGCCGGTCGCCGTCGCCACGACCACCGCGGTCGCCGCGGCGCCGCTCCACCTCCAGGAGGCGGCCCGCGCGCTCGGGGGCTCGCGCCGGGACGTCGTCCGCGACGTCGTCCTGCCGTCGGCGCTCCCCGAGATCTTCACCGGCGTCCGGCTGGCCGTGGGAGTGGCGTACTCCTCGCTCGTCGCCGCCGAACTCGTCAACGGCCTGCCGGGCATCGGCGGCATGGTCAAGGACGCCGCCAACTACAACAACACCCCTGTGGTGCTCGTCGGGATCGCCGCCATCGGCATCTCCGGCCTCGTCATCGACGGACTGCTGCTCTGGCTCGAACGCACCGTCGTGCCCTGGCACGGCCGCGCCTGACCCGTCCCTCTTCTCCGCCTCCACCTCCGCCTCCACCGCCGTACAGCGCATCGATCCTCTACAGAAACAGGCCAGTCATGACCCCTTCGCAGCCCAGAGTCAGCACGGGACCGTCCCAGGGGCGGCCGACCCGCCGCGCCCTGCTCCTCGCCGCGCTCGGCGCGGCCGCCGTCGCCGCCACCGGCTGCTCCTCGGGGGACGACGGCTCCTCCGGCGGCGCCAAACGGCTGCGCATCGGCTACTTCGCCTTCCCCAGCGGCGACTTGCTGGTGAAGAACCAGAAGCTCCTGGAGAAGGCCCTTCCCGACCACAAGATCTCCTGGATCAAGTTCGACTCGGGCGCCAGCGTCAACCAGGCGTTCATCGGCGGCTCGTTGGACATCGCGGCGCTGGGCTCCAGCCCGTTCGCCCGTGGGATAGCGGGCAGTTCGCCGATCCCGTACAAGGTCGCCTTCGTCCTGGACGTGGCGGGCGAGAACGAGGCCCTCGTGGCGCGCAAGGCCAGCGGCATCACCGACGTGGCCGGGCTCAAGGGCAAGACGGTCGCCACACCCTTCGCCTCCACCTCCCACTACAGCCTCCTCGCGGCCCTGGAACAGGCCGGTCTGAAGGCGTCCGACGTCAAGCTGATCGACCTCCAGCCGCAGCCGATCCTCGCCGCCTGGCAGCGCGGTGACATCGACGCGGCCTACGTCTGGCTGCCGACGCTCGACGAACTGCGCGAGACCGGCGTCCAGCTCATCAGCAGCAAGGAGATCGGCGCCGGCGGGAAGCCGACGCTGGACCTCGCGGTCGTCTCCGACGAGCTGATAGCGAAGGACCCGGAGGCGATCGAGACCTGGCGCAAGGTGGAGGCCGACGGGCTGCGGCGGCTCGCCTCCGACCCCGAGGGCTCGGCGCAGGCCATCGCCAAGGAACTCGGCATCAGCCTCGCCGACGCCAAGGCGCAACTGTCCCAGGGCGTCTTCCTCACCCCGGAGCAGGTCGCCTCGGCCGACTGGCTCGGCACCGAGGGCAGCCCCGGCAAGCTGGCGACCTATCTCACCGACACGGGCGCGTTCCTCGCGGACCAGAAGCAGATCGACTCCGCGCCGACGGAGGAGACGGTCCGCAAGGCGCTGTACCTGAAGGGGCTGCCCGATGGGCTCAAGTAGCGAAGTCACCGGCAAGGAAAAGACGTTGGAGGCCGCCGGCGACGGTGAACGCCCCGGAGCGATCCGCCTGACGGACGTCACCCACCGCTACGGCCGCGGCGCCGACGCCGTCACGGCCGTAGGACCGGTCGAACTCGACGTGCCGCCGGGGGAGTTCCTCGTGCTCGTCGGCCCGTCCGGCTGCGGGAAGAGCACCCTGCTGCGGCTGATCGCCGGCTTCGAGCAGCCCACCCAGGGGACCGTACGGGTGTCCGGCGCCGCACCCCGGCCCGGGCAGGCGGCCGGTGTGGTGTTCCAGCAGCCACGCCTCTTCCCGTGGCGCACGGTCGGCGGGAACGTCGACCTCGCGCTGCGCTACGCCAAGGTGCCCAAGGACCAGCGGGCCCGGCGCCGCGCGGATCTCCTCGAGCGGGTCGGGCTGGAGCAGACCGACGGACGGCGGGTCTGGGAGATCTCCGGCGGTCAGCAGCAACGCGTCGCCATCGCCCGCGCGTTGGCCGCCGAGAACCCGGTCTTCCTGCTCGACGAGCCCTTCGCCGCACTGGACGCCCTGACCCGCGAACGGCTCCAGGAGGACGTGCGCCGGGTGACCGCCCAGACCGGCCGTACGGCGGTGTTCGTCACCCACTCCGCGGACGAGGCGGTGTTCCTCGGCTCCCGCGTGGTGGTCCTCACCAGACGTCCCGGCACCATCGCCCTGGACCTGCCGATCCCGCTCCCGCGCGGCGACATCGACCCCGAAGAGCTGCGCGCGTCCCCGGAGTTCGCGGAACTCCGCGCCAGGGTCGCCCACGAGGTGAAGGCGGCGGCGGCCTGAACCCGCCGCCCCCGCACAACCGCCCCCGACCGTCGCGATGAAAGGAGAGACGGACATGACCGTCATCAGTGAGCAGGTGCACGAGGCCCGGGCAGGGTCGCCCGTAAGTGACGTCGCGGGGCTGCGGATCACCCCGCTCGGGCCGAGTTTCGGCGCCGAGGTGCGGGGCGTGGATCTCGGCCGGATCGATGACGCGGGAGTGGAGGCGCTGCGGGCCGCGCTGACCGCGTACAAGGTGCTGTTCCTGCCGGGGCAGGACATCGACGACCACGCGCAGATCGACTTCGGGCGGCGGCTGGGCGAGGTGACCGCGGGGCACCCCGTGCACGACTCCGGTGACGTGCCCGACGAGGTGTACGCGCTCGACAGCCAGGACAACGGCTTCGCCGACGTGTGGCACACCGACGTGACCTTCGGGGCCCGGCCGCCGGCGATCTCCGTGCTGCGGGCCGTGGTCCTGCCCCCGAACGGCGGCGACACCTCGTGGGCCGACAGCCAGCTCGCCTACGAGTCGCTCACCCCCGGCCTGCGGGCGCTGATCGATCCGCTCACCGCGGTCCACGACGGCAGCCGCGAGTTCGGGTACTACCTCGCCCAGCGGCGCAAGGGGCGCGGCAACGTGTGGGAGGGCGAGGTGTTCAGCTCCCTCGCCCCGGTGGAGCACCCCGTCGTACGGGTGCACCCCGAGAGCGGGCGCAAGGGCCTGTTCGTCAACCCGGGCTTCACCTCGCACATCACCGGTGTCTCCGAGCACGAGAGCCGCGGCATCCTCGACATCCTCTACGCCCATCTCACCAAGCCCGAGCACACCGTGCGCCACCGCTGGCAGCCGGGCGACGTCGCCCTGTGGGACAACCGGGCCACGTCCCACTACGCCAACCGCGACTACGGCGACCAGCACCGCGTCATGCACCGCATCACGCTGCGCGGCGACGTCCCCGTCGGACCGGGGGCCGTACCGACGGCGGGGCGTGGCTGACACGACCCGGCCCGCGCCGTTCTCCCGGACGGCGCGGGCCGGGCGGGTGTCACTGTCCCGGCGCCAGCACGTACGTGTTGAGCGTGCCGACCGTGCTCAGCGGGGACGGTGACCCCACCTCGTAGCGGTCCACGGCGAGGTAGTTCGGCTTCTTGCGGGCGGCCGGCGTGCAGAAGTTCTGCGCCCGGTTGAGGAGTTTGCCGTTGTCCGTCTCGATGGTGGAGCCGATCGGGTAGTCCCGGAAGTGGTTCATGACGAACAGCGGGTGGAACGCGGCGGAGTCCACGGTGAGCGGGCGCCCGGTGCCCCAACGGCTGTAGCAGGACCAGTCCGAGCTGCCGATCCCGCCGCCCATGGACCAGTAGTTCTCCACGGTCCACTCCCGCTGGTACAGCACACCGAAGGTGTCACGCGTCGCCCAGCCGGCTCCGATGTCGGCGGAGCGCGTCCGGTCGCTGAAGATGAGGAGCTGCTTCCCGCGCGCCGCGAGGTCCGCCATCGTCGGCCAGCCCTTCACGGCCACGCCCTCCTGATCGGGCCGGTACAGCACGTCGTTCAGCCCGCTGACGGAGGCCAGGGACGACTTCAGCACGTCGGAGGGCGCGTAGTCCTCCAGGAACACGGTGACGAACTGACCCGGACGGGCCTTGAGGAAGTCGACCATGCGCTGGAGATCGGTGGCCAGCGGCACGGGGTTGCTCACCCCGTCGCAACTGTTGTGGCAGAGCACGGCCCGACCCGAGACGGCGTAGTCGTCCAGCATGAACGCCCGCACACCGTCGTTGAGCTGGCGGTTGATGCCCAGGTTCTGGTTGGGGAACAGGCTCACAGGGAACGACGCGAAGTTGCCGTCGGCGCCGTTGGCGTAGGCGTTGTGCGTGGTGAGGAACGTGACCTGGTCCAGTCTGCGGGTGTCGGCGGACGGCATCGGGGCCGTCGCGTGCGCCACCGGGGTGAGGTACCAGCGGGCGAGGTCACCGCCCGAGCCGAGCTGGACGGCGGCGGCGTCGGACCCCGACCCGGTGAGGTACTGCGAGGCACCGGGGACGCCCACCGTCCAGGTGCCGTCCGCACCGGCGGTGATCGTCCAGGTGGTCCCCGCCGACCCGCATCCGGCGGTCACCGCGGAGGTGCCGTTGCGGCCCAGGCAGACGTTCGACTGGTCGGCGTTGCGCAGTTGGTGGCCGCCGTCGACCGCGACCGGGACCCACTGCTGATGGTCCTCGTTGCCCTTCGGGTTGTGCGCGGCGACCGTGCCGCCGGCGGCGGCCGCGTTCAGGCCGGTCGCGTAGTTCTGGAGATACACCGAGAAGGCGGGCACGGCCGCCGCGGCCTGCCCCGGGGACAGGACGGGCAGGGCGAGGGCCAGTGCGGCGGTGCCGCACAGGGCGCGCAGGGGGCGCAGGCGCACGAGGGGTTCCTTTCGCGCAGAGCGAGGGGGTGGCAGAGGCATGACACACCGGATAGGGCTGCGGTGCCACCGTTTCGGCCTCAATTCCCGCTGAACCGGGGCCGGTTGAAGATCGACGTCACTCACTGCTGCCGCTCTCGTACGTACGGTGGTCGTCCGTCGGCCCCTGCTCGACGAGTCGGCCCGCCTCCAGGGCGACGATCCGGTGGGCCCGCGCGGCGGTGTCCGGATCGTGGGTGATCAGGACCAGGGAAAGGTCGTCACGCTCGTGGAGCAGGTCCGTGAGAACACCCAGGATCTCCCGGCGGGTGACCGGATCCAGGCCCGAGGTGATCTCGTCGCAGATGAGGACGCGCGGGCGGGCGAGCAGGGCCCTGGCCAGCGCCGCGCGCTGGAGTTCGCCCCCGGAGAGCTGCCCGGGCCGTCCGCGCACCAGCACCTCCGGAAGTCCGAGGCCGGCCAGCACGGCGAGGGCCTCCCGGGTCGCGTCGGCGGGAGTGGCGCCGCGCAGCCGGACCGCCGTGCGGGCGACCTGGTGCAGGACGGGACGGTGCTCGTCGAAGGCGGCGCGCGCGTCCTGGAACACGTACTGCACGGCCGCCAGTTGCGCACGGTCGCGGCCGCGCAGACTGCGCGGCAGAGGCGTGCCGTCGAGGAGGATCTCCCCGTCGTGATCGCGGTGGAGCCCGGCCAGACAGCGGGCTAGGGTGGTCTTCCCGCTGCCGGAGCGGCCGACGACGGCCACGCACTCACCCGCGCGCAGGTCCAGCCCGGGCACGCGCAGCACCACGCTCGTGCCTCGTCCGCCGTCACGGTGACGGGCGGTCAGATCGCGGATCCGCAGGACGGGCCGACCGGTGTCCACGCCACGGTCCCGGGACGCGAACTCCGCTTCCTCGGCGAGAAGTTCGCGGGTCCACTCGTGCCGGGGTGCGGACAGCAGACGGTGTGCCGGTCCCGACTCCACGACCTGTCCGGCCCGCAGGACGACCACCTCGTCGGCGAGCGCCCGTACGACGTCCAGGTCATGGCTGAGCAGGACGACGGCGATACCGCGCGCGGCGACGGCCGCGAACCGTTCGACGACACGGCTCTTGGTCAACGCGTCCTGACCGGTGGTGGGTTCGTCGGCGACGACCACCCGGGCGCCCAGCAGAAGCGCCTGCGCCAGCACGACACGTTGCTGCTGACCCCCGGAGAGCTGATGCGGATAACGCTCCGACAGCTCTTCCGCATGGCCGAGTTGAGCCTCGGCGAGAGCCCGGAGGACCCGTTCGCGGGCCGCCGCCCGGCGCCGCCCTCGGGGCAGATGGCGTACCTGGGCGCGCGCGATGTCCGTCAGGAGGGCGGACACACGACGGGCCGGGTTGAGGGCCGCGGCCGGCTGCTGGGGTACATAGCCGACCAGGCCGCCCCCGGACAGCCGTACGTCACCGGAGACGTGAGCCCCGGGCGGATACTCGCCCAGCAGGGCGAGGCCCGTGGTGGTCTTGCCGCTGCCCGAGGCGCCGATCAGGGCGGTGACCTCGCCGGGGCGGGCCGTGAGGCTCACTCCGGCGACGATCGCTCTGCCCCCGATCTCCACGCGCAGGTTCCGGATCTCGGCCGCGGGTTTCCCCTCGCGGCTGTCATCGCGGGTGAGACGGTCGGTGTGTTCGGCGTGGTTCACCGGTGTGCCTCGCTCCCGGCCCGGTCACGGACGGCGCCGGACGGGGACGGCGGCTTCCGGGCCGGGCGGCCGTCCGTGAGCGCCGCGTCGAAGAGCAGGTTGGTGCCCGTCGTCAGCGCGACGATCAGCAGGGCGGGGACGACCACGGCCCACGGCTGCACGAACAGGCCGGTGCGGTTGCGGTCGACCATGACCGCCCAGTCGGCGGCGTCCGGCGCGACCCCGACACCGAGGAACGCCGCCGTCGCGACGAGATAGAGCACGCCGGTCAGCCGGGTCCCGGCGTCGGCGACCAGCGGGCGCAGCATCGCGCGGCCGACGTGCCCGACGGCCAGCCGCCACCAGGTCTCGCCCTGCATGCGCAGCGCCTCCACAGCCGGACGGGCGGCGATCTCCGTGGCGGCGGCACGCACCATGCGGGTCGCGTCGGAGACGTTCACCAGCACCACGAGCAGCGTCAGACCGACCGCGCCCGGCGAGAACACGGTGGCCGCCAGCAGGATCAGCAGCAGCGACGGCACGGCCAGCAGCACGTCGAGGGGGCGCATCACCAGCTCCTCCACCAGCCGGCGGTGGGTGAGGGCGACGGCCAGCCCGAGCGGCAGCGCGACCAGGTACGACAGGGCGGTGGCGGCGAGGGCGGTCAGCACGACGGGCCGGCCGCCGTGCAGCACCTGCCCCCACACGTCACGGCCCACGAAGTCGGTGCCGAGCCAGTGCCCGTCACCGAGGGTGAATGACACCGTGCGCGGTCCCGGATCACCCGCGAACAGCGGTCCCAGCAGGGCGAGTACGAGGGGGACGGCGACGATCGCCGCGCCGAGGACGAAGCGGCCCGTGCGCGGCCGGTTCACGCGGCCACCCCCGCCCGGGGCGCGAGCCGGCGCAGGACGAGGTCCGTGCCCAGGTTCAGTACGACGGTCACGGTGCCGAACACCACGGCGAGGCCCTGGACCACCGGCATGTCGCGTTCGGCGACCGCGTCGAGCAGCACCGTGCCGAGCCCGGGGATCGCGTACAGGGCCTCCACGACGATGACACCGCACAGCAGCCAGTCGATCGTGCGCGCGAGATGCTGGGCGGCCGGGGCGAGGGCGCCCGGCAGGGCGTGGGTCCAGGTGACGCGCGCCGCGGAGACGCCGTAGCGGCGGGCCTGGGCCACGTAGGGGGAGCCGAGCGCGTCGATCATGCCGGCCCGCACCAGCCGGGAGAGCGAGCAGACCGGGCGGGACGCGAGGACCAGCACGGGCAGGACGAGCGCCGACGGATGGGCGAGCAGGTCGGTGCCGTAGCCGACGGCGGTCGGCGGCAGCCAGCCCAGCCGGAGCGCGAGGACGGTCACCAGCAGGGTGCCCAGGGCGAATTCGGGCACCGCGTACACGGCGAGCGTGACCGAGCTGATCCACCGGTCGGTGCGCCGCCCTTCGCGGCGGGCGGCGAGCACACCGAGGCCGAAGCCCGCCGGGATCAGCAGGGCCACGGTGAGCGCGGCCAGCACGAGCGTCGGGCCGAAGCCGTCGGCGATGTAGTGGCCGACCGGGCGGCCCGACACCAGCGAGGTGCCGAAGTCGCCGCGGACCAGGCCCGCCGCCCAGTCGGCCAGCCGCTCGTACGCGGGCCGGTCGAGCCGCATGGTCTCGCGGATGGCCTCGATCCGGGCCGGGTCGGGCTGGTCGCCGGCCAGCGCGACGGCGGCGTCGCCCGGCAGCGCCTCGGTGAGCGCGAAGACCAGGACGACCACCGTCCCGGTCTGCACGGCACCGAGGAGCAGCCGCCGGGCGACGAAGGAGCGCAGTCCGCTCACGCCAGCCACACCTTGTCGAAGCGCGCCCAGTCCAGGGTGTTGGCGGGCGCCTCGGCCACAACTCCCTTCACCGACTTGGACGTTCCGATGATCCAGTCGGCGAAGCCCCAGATCAGGAATCCGCCCTCGGTGTACAGTCGGCGCTGCATGCGCCCGTACACGGCGGCGCGGTCGGTGGCGTCGCGGGTGGACTGGGCCTGCTGGTAGAGGGCGTCGAAGTCCTTGTGCTTCCACTTGGTGGCGTTGGTCGTGGAGTCGGTGAGCAGCCGTTGGGAGATGTGGGACTCGATGGGCATGGCGCCGGAGCGGTAGCAGCACAGGGTGCCGTTGTCGAGGATGTCGGCCCAGTAGGAGTCCTTGCTGCCCATCCGCACGTTCACGGTGACGCCGGCCTTCGCGGCCTGGTCGCGGAAGATCCCGGCGGCCTCGGTGAATCCGGCGGCGACGGACGAGGTGTCGAGGGTGACCGTGAGCTTCTCGGCGCCGGCCCGCTTGAGCAGGGCGCGGGCCCGGTCGAGGTCCTGTTCGCGCTGGGGGAGGCCGTCGGCGTAGTACTCGTAGCCCTTGCCGAACAGGTCGTTGCCGATGACACCCGCGCCGGACAGGGCGCCGTCGACCAGTTCCCGCCGGTCGGCGATGAGGAAGAACGCCTGGCGCACCGACGGGTCGTCGAAGGGCGGCCGGTCGGTCTTCATGCAGAACGCCTGCATGGCGCTGTTGCGCAGCCGCACGATCTCGATACGCCCCTTGCCCTCGTGGGCGCGTGCCGTCGTCGGATCGAGTTCATGGGCGTACTCGACCTGGCCGCCCAGGAGGGCGTTGACGCGGGCGGACTCCTCGTTGGCGACCACGAACTCCAGTTCGTCCAGGTGCGGGGCGCCCTCCCAGTAGTCGTCGAAGCGGCGGAAGGAGGCGGAGCGGCCGGGGGTGAAGGAGGCGAACCGGAAGGGGCCGGAGCCGATCGGCTTCCTGTCGAAGTCGGAGGCGCCCTCGGGGATGATGTAGGCGCCGAACGCGGCCAGGACGTTGGGGAATTCGGCCGTGGGCCGCTTGAGGACGAACTCGATGCCGCGCTTGCCGGTGGCGCGGCTGGCGTCGAGGTCGATGGGCTCCAGGGACGCCTTGGCGCGGAACGCCTGCCGGGGGTCGGCGATACGGCGGTAGCTGTGCAGGACGTCGGCGGCGGTGACCGGCCGCCCGTCGTGGAACGTCGCCTCGCGCAGGGTCACCTGCCAGCGGTCCAGGGACGCGTTGGGCTCCCACTTCTCCGCGAGCCGAGGCTGGGCGGACAGGTCGGCGCCGTAGTCGGCGAGTTTGTCGTAGAGCGCCTTGGCGCGGGCCGCGTCGGCGAAGAGGGACGCCTTGTGCGGGTCGAGGGTCTCACCGGCGCCCCCGCCCGCGAACGCGGCGCGCAGCCGCCCGCCGCGCCGGGGAGCGCCGTCGCCCTTGCTCTTCTTGTCGGTGCCCGCGTCGTCGGATCCGGCGCAGCCGGCGAGGGCGAGCGCGCCGAGGGAGGCGGCACCGGTGGCGGCGAGGAAGCCGCGTCGGCGCAGGCCGGGGAGACGTTCGTCGTACATGGGGTTCCTTGGGATGTCGTGAGGCGGGATGCCGTGAGGTGGGATGTCGTGAGATGGGATGCCGTGAGGTGAAAGGTCAGCGGGCGGGGGAGAGGCGCGCGACGACGTGCAGCCGGTCCGCGTCCGCGGTGGCGCCGGGCAACAGCCCTTCCCGCCAAGGCGGTTCGGTGCGCGGGCCGGGCCCGTCGTGGAGTTCGAGGACGTCGAAGCCGTGCGCCCCGAGCAGATGGCGCAGCTCCTGCGGGAACAGCAGCCGCCACACGGACCGCTGCTCGACCGGCTCGGGACCGTCGTCCACGGTCCATACGCGCGTACGGCGCAGGAGTTGGGCCGTGCGGTCCACGGTGAGCGTGGTCGTGGAGCGGTAGACCGAGCCCTGCCAGGTGAACGTGTCGACGGCGGGCGCGTCCAACAGGTCGGTGCGGCCGAGGAAGTAGGCGCCGTTGCGCATCTCGGCGACCAGCAGACCGCCGGGGGCCAGTGCCTGTCGGCAGGAGGACAGGAACGCGTCGAGCTGGGCGTTGGTGTGGCAGTACAGCAGGGAGCTGTCCAGGCACACCACGGCGTCGAACTCACCCCGGCCCAGGTCGAATCCGCGCAGATCGGCGTGGACGTACACCGGCCCCGGATGATGGGCGCGGGCGTGCGCGAGCATCGCCTCGGACAGATCGGCGCCGGTCACCCGGCGCCCCACGGCGTGGAGACGGGCGGCGTCGCGTCCGGTGCCGCAGCCGATGTCGAGCACCCGCGCCCCGGCGCGATGCCGGCGCAGACAGTCCTCGGTCCAGCGTGCGGCGAGCCGGTCGGGAGCGGGGAACCGCGCCTCGTACAGGGCCGGGTGGTCGGTGAGCAGGTTGAGGGCGGCGGTGGAGGCCATGGGTGTGGACGTCACGGGTGTGGAGGGCACGGGTGTGGCGGTCATGGGTGTCGTCTCCTTCCTCGCGGGCCTCAGACGGCGGTGGCCACGGCGGGCTTCGCCGGTGCCGGCAGCGATCCGAGCCGGTGGAGCCAGGCCACGCCCAGCGCGGACGCGCCCCCCACCAGCGCACAGCCCACCCACGGCAGCCAGCCCGCCCCGCCCCGGTCCCCGAGGTCCATCACCCAGCCGACGAAGGCGTTGCCGACGGCGGCGGCGATCCCGGAGACCATGTAGAACACGCCGAAGTACGTGCCCGTCAGCTCGGCCCGGCCGAAGCGGGGCACGAGTTCCATCACGAACGGCTGGGCGACCATCACCCCCAGGTGGAGCAGCAGCGCGCCGAGCAGGACGGGCAGGGCGCGCAGCACCGCGTCGGCCGGACCCGCCGGGCCGTCGGAGCCGCCGGCCACCACGGCGGGCGGCAGGAACGCCAGCGCCATGAGCGCCAGGCCGGTCGCGATCCAACGTGCCCTGTTCCCGCGTGCCTTGAGGGCTCGGGTGACGCGCAGTTGCAGCGCGATGTTGGTGACCGTGCCGACGACGAAGACGAGCCCGGCCGCCCCGTCCCAGCCGGTGGCGTGCCGCGCCCCGTCGGGCAGCAGCAGATAGAGCTGGCTCTCCAGGGTGAACAGACCGACCATGGCCAGCGCGAACGACAGGAAGGCACGGTTGCCCAGCACCTCACGCCAGTCCGCGCGCAGTGTGCTCCGGTTCGGCCGGACCGCGCGGGCGGGCAGCACCAGCGCCTGCGCCACGGTCAGCACGGCGAAGACCGCCGCGGCGGTGAGCGCCGACGCCCGGAAGTCCACCAGCAGCAGCACGCTGCCCAGCAGCGGTCCGATCAGGGCACCGGTGGTGGCGAACACGTTGAACAGGGCGAACGCCTCGGCCTCCCGCTCGCCCGCCTCCTGGGAGAGGTAGGCGCGCACGGCGGGGTTGAACAGCGCCCCGGCGAGTCCGCTGAGCACCGACGCGGCGAGCAGGACGGCCAGGTCGTCGCCGAACGCGAACAGGGCGAACCCGACGGTGCGCAGGGCACACCCGGCGATGATGACGCCGCGCGCGCCGAGCCGGTCGGAGGCCGAGCCGCCGATGAGGAACAGCCCCTGCTGGCTGAGGTTGCGCACCCCGAGGACGACGCCGACGACGGCCGCCGACAGGCCCAGGTTCTCGCCGAGATGGGTGGCCAGATAGGGGATGAGGAGATAGAAACCGGTGTTCACACCGAGCTGGTTGACCAGCAGGAGCTGGACCGCGAGCGGAAACCCGCGCGCCTCACGCCACGTCCTCATCGGCCCCCACCTCCTCGACTCCCAGGCCGGGCCGGTCACTTGCCCGGACGAAGCCGTCCTCGCCGCCGATCCCCGACCACGGGTCGCGGGCCAGCAGCAGATGTCCGTCGAGGTCCGCCCAGCGGGCCCGGTCGGCGAGGTGGACGGCGGGAGCCAGTCCGAGACTGCTGGCGGTCAGGCAGCCCAGCATCAGCGCGGTGCCGCTGCCGTCGAGCACCTCGGCGATCCGCAGGGCCGCGCGCACGCCCCCGCACTTGGCTAGTTTGACGTTGACGCCCTGCACCCGCCCGGCCAGCCGGCGCACGTCCGCCAGGCTCACGGCGTCCTCGTCGGCGATCACGGGCAGCGGCGCACGCTCGGCCAGCGCGGCCAGCGCCTCCGGATCTCCGGGCGCGAGGGGCTGCTCCACGGCCTCCACACCGAGGTCGGCGAACCGGGGCAGCAGCGCCTCGGATCGCGCCGCCGTCCAGGCCCCGTTGGGGTCGAGCAGCAGCCGGGCCCGGGGCGCCGCGTCCCGGACGACCCGGACGCGCTCGACGTCGTCCTCCGGATCGGAACTCCCCGCCTTGACCTTGAGGATCCCGAAGCCGCTCGCCGTGAGCGCACGCGCCTGGGCGGCGGCGCGGGCGAGCGAGGTGATGCCGATGGTCCGGGCGGTGGCCGCGACCGGCGGCCGTACGGCACCCAGCAGCCGGTGGACCGGGCGGCCCGCGCGCCTGCCGACGAGATCGAGCAGTGCGGCCTCCACGGCGGCCGTCACGGCCGGCGGAGCACCTCGACCGCTCAACTCGCCCGCCCAGAGCGCCTCCAGGGCGCTCTCGGGATCGGGGAAGCGGGCCAGACCGGCACCGGCGGCGCCGAGAAGCCGTTCCAGCGACGCGGTGCCGAGCCCGTAGTAGACGCTGGTGACGGCCTCGCCGTGGCCGGTGACACCGTCGTGCTCGACGGCCAGCCATATCGCGTCACGGGAGGTCATGGTGGAGCGGGAGATGCGCAGCGGCTCGGCGAGATCGAGCCGTACGGTGCGCAGACGGGCCTTCACGGGGTCCTTTCCGGACGGGGCGAGTCACCCAGCGGGCTCAGTGGATTCGGCGGACTCAGCGGATCGGTGACGCGCGTGCAGCGCGCCCAGCCGGTCGCCTCGGCCGCGCCGGGGTACGGGATCTCGACCGGCCGGGCGGCCGCCGAGGCCGGGTCGAGACGGTGGGCCGAGGCGAAGTCGTCGTCGTAGACGGTGCCGAGGTAGCGGTGCGGGCCGTCGGGGAACACGGTGGCGACGACCGCGCCGGGGTGGACCCGGGCGGCCCACGCGGCGACGCGAGCGGCGGCGCCGGTGCTCCAGCCGCCGCTGACGAAACTGCCGCGCGCCAGCCGGCGGCAACTGTCCACGGCCTCGGCCGGGCCGACCCAGTGCACCTCGTCGAAGGCGTCGTAGGCCACGTTGCGCGGGTGGATGCTGCTGCCCAGGCCGCGCATCAGCCTCGGCCGGGCGGGCTGGCCGAAGATGGTGGAGCCGGTCGCGTCGACCCCGATCAGCCGCAGCGCGGGCCAGCGCCGCCGCAGCGGGCCGATGACCCCCGCGCTGTGGCCGCCCGTGCCCACGCTGCACACCAGGATGTCCAAGTGGTCCAGCCGGTCGACGAGTTCGGCGGCCAGGGAGGCGTAACCGGCGCTGTTGTCGGGGTTGTTGTACTGGTCCGGCCAGTACGCGTCCGGCAGCACGGCCAGCAGGTCCCGCAGCCGTTCGAGCCGCGCGGCCTGCCAGCCGCCCCGGACCGCCGGACGGTCCACGATCTCCAGCCGTACCCCATGAGCACGCAGCAACTGCCGCATGGACGGCTCCAGTTCACTGTCCCCGACCAGGACGACGGGATGGCCGAGCGCCTGACCGGCGAAGGCCAGCCCGACCCCGAGCGTGCCCGACGTGGACTCCACCACCGGCGCCCCGGGCCGCAGTTCACCGCGCTCACGGGCACCCAGCAGCATCGACACCGCGGCCCGCGCCTTCATCCCGCCCGCCGCGAGGCCCTCCAGCTTGGCCCAGAACCCCGGGTGCGGGCCCGGCAGATCGACCGTGACCCGGACCAGCGGCGTACCGCCGAGCAGGGCGAGCAACTCCGGGCGGGCCGCCCGGCACAGAGCGGTCGTGGTCATCGCGAACCCTCCGGACACGCGCCGCCGTATCCGTCGTCCGCACGCGGACCGCCGTAGCGGTGCACGACACCCGGACCGCCGTCGAGCCAGAAGAACGGATACGGCTCCGCGCACACCGCGCTCACCCCGTGCCCGAGGAAACGCGGCAGGACGGCGCTCCCGGTCTGCGCGAACATCACCAACTGCTTGCCGTGCCGCACCGCGTGCCGCCGCAGCGGCTCGAAGGTGCCGTTGCCCAGGGTCATCCCCGACACGAGCAGCGCGTCGCAGCGCCCGGCCGCCGTGAGCGCGTCGGTCACCACCTCCTCGCCCCACTCGGTCCGGCCGCCCTTGAGATCGCAGGGCACATAGCCGAGCCCCCGCCCACGCAGCTCCGCCAGCAGGGAGTTGACGACCCCCACCACCAGCACGGTCGCCCCCACGGGCAGTTCGAGCAGCTCCACGACCGCCCGCGCGCGGGCCACGGACTTCTCCAACGACGTCCCGGCGGGCAGCGGAACGGGCCGCGCCCCGTTGCCCGGGGTGTGCGGGGCGAGGTGCATCAGATAGGCGTCCAGCGCGGCCACACGCACCGCGGGCAGCGGATGCTCCAGCAGCCGCGCCACGTCCACGCCCGCGCACTCCTCGACGGCACGCTCCGGCAGCGCCCCGGGCTCGACCGCGCACGAGCCCACGGCGGCCCCGAGCCGCAGACTGAGGACCTCGTTGCGATAGCCCCCTGACCGCCCCTCGTGCCGTACCGCCTGCCGGGTCGTGAACGCCACGGCGATCCGCAGCCCGGCCGGATCCGGACCGAGTCCACCGGCGCGCACGCTCGCCACCAGCTCGTCGTACGCCGCGAAGCGCGCCCCGCGGGCCGTGTCGACGGCGCTCGTCGGATCGCTCATCAGGCCGCTCATCGGATCACCAGCCCCGACCGCAGCTCGTCGAGGAGGGCCTCGACCCGGGCGCGGGCGCCCAGCCCGGCGGGGTCGCCGGCCATGACGTGCCCGAGGTACTCGTTGTTGCTGCGCGCCGCGCTCACCTGCCGGCCCGGCCCGGGCAGCCCCACCTCCAGCACGCCCGGCGCCGCTCCGAGGCCGCCGTCGTCCAGGGATTCGACGGTGCCCGAGGTCTCCGGCACGAGGAACCCGACGGCCGCGCTGCGCAGCCCGGTGTCGCCGCCCCGCAGATCGGGCTCGCGGCCCAGGGACACCTCCACGAAGGCGGCGGCCAGGTCGACGCCGGTCACATGGCGGACCAGTTCGGTGATGCGGTTGCCCGCGGGGCGCGGGTTGACCTCGACCACACGCGGACCGGCGGAGGTCAGCTTGATCTCGGTGTGGGCCACCACACCGTCGGTCAGACCGAGCGCCTCCAGCGCCGCGAGGGCGGTCCGCCCGGCGGCCTCGGCGTCGTCGGCGGCGAGCGCGGCCGGGAACATGTGCCCGGTCTCGATGAACGCGGGCGCCCCGCCGATGCTCTTGTCGGTCACGCCGACCACCTGCACCGTGCCCGCGTGCGACACCGTCTCGACGCTCACCTCGGGGCCGTCCAGCAGCTCCTCCAACAGGACCGCCGGCGCCCGGCGCTGGCCGCGGGCGTTGACGGGGAAGGCGGCCAGTTCCCTCACGCAGGCGGCGAGTTGCTCCTCGTCGTCCACACGCCGCACGTACATGCCCCCGCACAGGTCGACCGGCTTGACGACCAGCGGATAGCCGATGCCGTCCGCCGCCCGGCTCAGGTCGGCCCACTCCTCGTGCACGGCGAACCGCGGCCCCGGAACCCCCGCTTCGGCGAGGATCCGACGGGTGGCGTCCTTGCGGCAGGCGGCCTCCACCGCCTCCGGGGCGGCACCGGGCAGCCCCAGCCGCGCGGCGATCCGGGCCACGGCCGGCAGGTAGTAGTCGCAGGACGTGAGCACCCCGTCGAAGCGCAGCACCGCGTGCAGCCGCTCGATCTCCGGCAGCAGGGCGTCGGTGTCGTTGGTGTCGGCGGTGATCACATGGCGGGCGCCGAGCAGCGGGTGGGCCGTGCCCTCGGGTGCCGAGCGGAGGTAGTGGTGCAGGTCGCGGGTGAGGAAGGTGAACTCGTGCCCTCCCTCCCGGATCGCCCGTGGCAGGAGTCTGCTCATCGACCCGACCCAGCTCTCGACCATCAGCAGATGAGCCACAACTCCCCTTTTCGCGACAGCGGTTCAGACGTCGGGGCAGCCCGGAGAAACCCTCGGCGAGAGGGGACGGGGGGCCGCGCCAACCGACACGCTATCGATAATCATTTTCATTTACCAGTCCCTCTGCGGGACCGGATGGCGGGAAGGGCGGCTGAACGGCGGGAAGGGGGGGGCTGAACGGCGGGAAGGGGGGCTCATGTCGCCGTACGACTGAGGGTCGAGCCCTACTCCTGGGGCCTGTGCCCCCAGGCGGTGAGCATGCCGGCCGACAGGGCGGCGCAGTCCCCGGAGTCCAGGTACCGGATCGCCGCGTCGATGTCCGCGTCGCCGACCAGACCGGTGGCGCGCATCGCCGCCCTGCTCCGCTCCCAAGTGTCCGCCCAGAAACGGCTGATGGGACTGCCCGGCAGCAACGGCGGTACGTGGATCTCGGCGCCGACGGACACCAGCCCCGCCTCGCGCAGCAGATGCGGATACGAGGGCACCCAGGAGACATCGGTGCCGATGGTGTCCCCGAGCCCGCGCCACATCGCCCGCATCACGACGCTGTACGGCGTGTCGTCCGGCAGTCCGGCGGCCCGGTCGCTCGTCAGATCGACGGCGTCACCGAGCACCAGCACACCGCCGGGCTCGACGAGTTCGGCCAGCGCCCTGATCAGACGCTCCCGCTCGGGCACGTGCATCAGCACGAACCGCGCGTGCACGAGCCGGAATCGGCCGGGGGCGAAGTCCGGGGCGGTGACGTCGGCCTCCAGCACGTCCAGTCCGAGCATCTGCCGCGCGCGCAGGAACCGTACGTCCCGGTCCACGGCGAGCACGCTCGCCACCCCGGCCCCGGTCAGCAGCCCCAGAGAGACCGTCCCCGTACCGGCCCCCACGTCGAGGCAGCGCCACCCCGGACCGACCCCCAGGGACCGCAGCCGGGTCAGCGTGACGTCGTCGTAGGCCAGGGCGCCGTAGTCGATGCGCTCGCCCTCGCCGGCCTGTTCGGGACGGAACACGGCCTCGCCGTACCGCCCGTCGCCGTCGTCGGAAGATCTCATGGCCGGACCTCTTCACGCGGGTGGGGGAGGGGGACGGTGACGCCTCCCCGATCCTCCACAGGCGCCGGTTCCCTCGGCTGAGGCGCGCCGTCACGGTCCACCGGGCGCCCGGCACGGCGCAATGCCATGGAAATCGCAGATGCCATGTGCACAAGTAGTTCAACCTTGCATCGGCCATGCTTCTCGATCTTTCACTTGAGTATATGCGTCTGCGTGACAGGTCCCTCTCTCGCAGCCGCCGGTACGGCCGTCGGGCCGCTGGCGGAAGTCGTGCTCGCCGGTGACGTGGCCCGGCCGTACCGTCTGACGGTGCCCGACCTGCTGGCCTGGCCCCAGCGGCAGGCGGACGTCGCCTTCGAGTGCGCCACCAGCGGCGTCCAGCGCCACCGCTTCACCGGCCCGCTCCTGCACGACGTGCTCGCGGACGCCGGCCCCGTCTTCGACCCCGCCCGGCGCAAGGACCGACTGCGCTTCCTGATCGCCGTGCGCGGCGCGGACGGTCACCACGCCCTGCTGTCGTGGGCGGAGATCGACCCCGACTTCGGACAGGCGCCCGTGCTGCTCGCCGCCACCGTCGACGGCACCCCGCTCGACCGCGCCGGTCCGCAACTCGTGCTCCCGCAGGACCGTTGCGGTGCCCGCCACATCAGCGCCATCGACACGATCCGCGTGGACGGCGGCTACCGGGCGTGGACGTGAGGAACGGAGACCGCGACAGCCGGGCTGTCAGTGGTCCGTGGCACGATCCCGGACATGACTGCGACCGACGAGCGGTTCGTTCACGACATCGCCGACGCCTTCGGCGTACCGGACGGCGTGGCGCGGGAGTTGATCGCGCGCTCCCGACCGTGCCTCTACCTGGTGCCGTACGAGGAACTGCCCCCGGACCGACGGGAGAAGGCCCGGCCCGCCGGGCGCACGGGCGGGCTGCCCGCGCTGCCGGAAGGGGTGGACTGGCCCGACGGCAGGGAGCCCCTCGTGCTGACCGTCGACTGCGCGGCCCTGCCCCGCGACGTCCTGGACATCGAACTGCCCGCCGACGGGCACCTGTTGTTCTTCACCGACATCGAGTACCCGCCGGAGTCCTCCGTGGTCCTCCACGTCCCCGCCGGGGTGCCGACCGCGGAGCGCGCCGCGACGTACACCTACGACGGCGAGGACATGAGCATCAGGGTCTACGAACCGCGCACCCTGTACCCCGTGACCGGACTGACCCTCGACAGTGAGAACGACTGGCGCACGGGCCCGGAGACCAGCGCGTTCGGGGACGTGGACGTGCTCGACCGTTTCGAGGACGCCGTCCTCGCCGCGGCCTCCGGCGGCAACCGGCCCGGAGTCTGTGTCCAGCTCGGCGGGTTCTCCGACCCGTGGGACATGGCACCGGACGACGGCGACGACGTGCTCCTCGCCCAGATGGCCGGACAGGCGATCGACTACGAGGTCTTCACCATGAACCTGATCGTGGGCACCCGAGAGGACATCGCCGCCCGGCGCTACGCCGACCTCCGCTACGAACAGCAGTGTTGACCGGCGCGCATGCTACGCACCCGGCGGGCGGAAGCCGACCTGGCGTCGGGTGGCCTCGTCGATCTCCTCCACGGTGAGCAGGGGAGTGGCCCGGGTGCGCAGGGCGCCGCTGGCCTTGACGCCGAGGCTGACGGCGGCCATGGAGACCTGGTCGGGGAAGTCGATGATGCCCACGAAGTCGTCCTCGCCGAAGGCGAAGTACAGGGCCTCGACCGTGCCGCCGAGGCCGGTGACGACCTGCTCCACGGCGTCACGACGGCCGCTCGCGCCCTCCGCGAGCAGGCCCTTCGTGCCTTCGGGCGTATAGCTGGCCTGGATGAGGTACTTCGGCATACGGCTGCTCCCTGCGCGCGAGGCGGACGCAGGTGGACTTCCCGCTGTCACCCCGGCCGCCGCCCGGCCGCCGCCCGGATTCACCCGTTGGAGGGGGCGAGCGGTGGCGTCCCGTCCTGGACGGGGATGCCCAGCCGCTCGGCGACCGCCGTGAGGGCGGCTCCCAGCGGGAGGGCCACCCGGGTCACGGCGTGCCGGTCGCCGCGGGTCGGGTCCCGGTTGACGATCAGCACCGGTGTCCCGGCCTCGGCGGCCTGGCGGACGAACCGGAGCCCGGACATCACCGTCAGCGAGGAGCCCAGGACCAGGAGCGAGGCCGCCTCGCGGACCAGGGTGCGGCAGTGCTCGACCCGCTGCGGCGGAACGGTCTCGCCGAAGAACACCACGTCCGGTTTGAGGACGCCGCCGCACATCGCGCAGGGCACCACGTGGAAGTCGCCGATCTGTTCGTCGGTGAGGTCGGCGTCGCCGTCGGGGTTGATCTCCGCGGCCACCGGGTCGAAGCCCGCGTTGGCTTCCTCCAGCCGCCGGGCGAGTTCCCGGCGCGGGGTGAAGGTGCCGCAGGTGAGACAGACGACCCGGGCCAGGCTGCCGTGGAGCTCCACGACGTCCTCGCTGCCCGCGGTCTGGTGCAGCCCGTCCACGTTCTGCGTGATGACACCCGAGAGCAGGCCGTGCCGCCCGAACGCGGCCACGGCCCGGTGTCCGGCGTTGGGCAGGGCGCGGCCGAAGGTGCGCCAGCCGAGGTGGCTGCGCGCCCAGTACCGCCGCCGGGCATGGGCGCTCGCGGTGAAGTCCTGGTAGGTCATCGGGGTGTGCCGGCTCAGGCTCCCGCCCTCGCCCCGGTAGTCGGGGATGCCCGACTCCGTGGAGATGCCGGCCCCGCTGAGCACCAGCAGACCGCCGCCGCCGAGCGCCTCGGTGACCTGATCCAGGTCCGTGGTGCCCGGCGGCAGGTCCTCGGTGGGGGTCCAGCTCAGAGTGGGGCGCATGCGCATGCCGCAAGGGTACGAAAGTCGTCGCCGTCACTGAGATGGCCTGCCGGAGGGCCGATCCGGCGCCCACCGCTTGAGAACACCGGCGGGCGGGCAGACAGTGGGATGCATGAGCCGTCACCGACGTCCACCGCGCAGAACGGCGTGGCTCGTGGGTGGGACAGCCGTCCTGGTGGGGGGCGGTCTGGGCATCTGGGCGCTGACGGCATCGGACGGCGGTACGCCTCGGCCGACGCCGACCCCGTCGAGTGACCTGTCCCTGCCCACCTACTACCCACCGCCGTCCGCGACGGCCAGCCCGGAGACGTCCAGCACGGCCCGCCCCAGCGCCACGGAGTCCCGGCCCTCCGGCACGCCCACGGGCGCGGCGACGACCGGGCGCCCGACGGCCCGCCCCAGCGACCGTGCCACGGCCGGGGCGACCACCCCGAAACCCCCCTCCACGCGTCCTTCGGCCGCACCGCGGACGACATCGGCACCGGTACGGCCGTCCGCCTCGTCGGTACGGCCGCCGAGGACGACCCACCCGCCGAAGCCGCCCAAGCCGCCGAAGCCACCGGTGACGACCCGGCCGACGCTCACCCTTTCGGCCTCCGCGACGGCGACCGACGTGCCCCGGCCCACGCCGACCGGGCCCGTGTCGACCGTGCCCGTACCGCCCACGACCGTGGCGCCGACCCTGACCACGAGCCCACCCCCGACGCCGCCGCCCACGGTCGGGAGCACCCCGTCGACCACCACCGTCTGGTACACCTCCGCCGTCGCCCAGGCCGCCGCCCGGCGCATGGCGGCCGCGGGCCGGGTCGGCGACCCGGTGTGCTCGATGGCGGCCCTCGGCAACCCCGATCCGAGGCTGGTCCCGCAGGTCAGCCGTATCGGCATCGGCACCTCGCAGAGCTACTGGTGCCTGATCTGGTGACTGTCGGCGTCGGCGAGGTCAGCCAGGTCCGCGCGCCCTGGCCAGCAGGGTGACGGCCAGCAGAGCCGCGGTCGCCGGAAACAGCGCGGTCGGGCCGCCGAGCGAGTAGAGCGGGCCGCCCGCCAGCGATCCGAGGCCCGTGCCGGCGTCGAAGGCGATGTTCCACGCCACCCCCGCCACCCCCGGCCCGGCGGAGGTGTCGTCGGCGGACTGGAGGAGCAGCACCAGGGTCGCGCTCTGGACGGCCCCGAAGCCCGCCCCGAACACAAAGGCGCCGCCCACGAACACCCAGGTCAGCAGTGCGCCGTCCGGCGGCACGGCACCGGCGGCCGTTCCGAGGACGGTCATGAGCACGGCCGGTGTCAGCACGCGCCGGGCCCCGTGCCGGTCGATGAGGCGGCCGGCCAGGAGCCGGGCGAGCACGGAGGAGACCTGGGCGGCGAGCAGGGCGGCGGGCGCGGCCGACGCGGTGAGGGGCAGGAACGTGAAGACGACGCCGTAGGCCGTGGTGGAGGCGGCCTCGATCAGCAGCAGGCCGGTCATGGGGCGCAGCGCGCGGGCCGTGGCCGCCTTCGGGGGCCGGGACCGTCGGGGCGGGGCGGCAGCGGGGCCGCCGGGGAAGCCGGCGGCGCCCGCCACGACGAGGGCGGCGCCGCCCGCGGCGAGCCCGAAGGCGAGCGGATAGGAGTCCTGCCGGGCGAGGGCGACGCCCAGCGGCGCGCCGAGGATCCCGGCGACGCCGACGACCGCGCCGTACAGGCCGAGGGCGCGGCCGCGGGCGGACGGCGGGAACAGGTCCGCCGTGAAGGTGACGCCCGCGACGACGAGGATGCCGAACCCCAGGCCGCGCACCGCCGACAGCCCGATCAGCGCGGGCAGTCCGGAGACGGCCGGCAGCGGCAGACACGGCAGACCGAGCAGCGCGCCGCACAGCATCAGGGACCGCCGCCGCCCCAGCCGGGCGAACAGCCGCGGGGTGAACGGCTGGACGGCCAGCGCGGCGGCCATCAGCGCGCCGGTGAGGGAGCCCGCGCCCGCCGGTCCGGCGCCGGAGCGGACGGCGTAGGCGGGCATGGCGGAGAGCAGCACGTTGAAGTGGGCGAAACCGCCGAAGGCGGCGACGAAGGCGCCGACGACCGCCGCCCGTCGCCGTCCGGTCGACGGCGACGGGCGGGGGCCGGCCGGGGCCGGCGGCTTCGCGGGGACGGTCACCGCGACCGGGCCGCGCGGAGCACCCGGAGACGGCCGGTCAGTGCCGCCCCCATCCCGGGACCGTGCCGTCGACGGTGAGTTCGTACTGGTCGTAGCGGGACATCAGGTCCAGCAGTTCGTCCTCCGTGGGCCGGTTGCCGTCGGCGTACAGCTCCGCGAGGCCCCGGAAGTACTCCTCGCGGTCCTTGGCCGGGGTGAAGATGATGAGCATGGTCGCCTGGTCCTGGTACGGGTTGCGGAAGCCGTGCGACATGTTCTCGGGCACGTTGACGTACGTGCCGGGCCTGGCGGGGAAGGAGCGGCCGTCGAGGTGCAGTTCGACCGTGCCGTGCAGCACGTAGAACGCCTCCAACTGCTCCTTGTGTATGTGCGGGGAGGCTCCGGGCGCGCCGGCGTCCATGCGGTGCTCGAAGATGCCGAGGCGGTTGTCGGTCTCCCCGCCGACGGCCTTGAACGTGGTGTGGGTGGTGGTGCCGATCTGGACGGAGTCTCCCTCGCCGGGCAGGACGATGCGGGGCAACTGGGTCATCGAGCGGGCTCCTCGGTGGCGTCGGTGGGGGCGGAGATGACGGGGCTTTCTTCGGCGTCGGCGGACTCCAGCCAGGACAGATAGCGTTCGCCGGTGTCGGGGAAGACGGTCACGAGGGTCTGCCCGGCGTGTTCGGGGCGGGCGGCGAGCACCCGGGCGGCGTGGGCGGCGGCGCCCGAGGAGACACCGACCAGGAGCCCCTCGTTCCGGGCGAGCAGCCGGGCGGTGTCGAAGGCCGCCTCGTCGGAGACGGTCAGCACCTCGTCGATCAGGTCGGTGTCGGTGGTGTCGGCGACGAAGCCGCCGTTGAGGCCGGGGATGCGGTGCAGCCCGCCCCAGCCCTCGCTGAGGACCGGTGAGCGTTCCGGCTCCACGGCGACCACCCGCAGCGCGGGGTGACGCTCCTTCAGATAGCGGGCGGTGCCGCTGAGCGTGCCCCCGGTGCCCACGCCCGCGATCAGCACGTCGATGCGCCCGTCGAGGTCGGCCCAGATCTCGGGGCCGGTGGTGGCGTAGTGCGCGGCGACGTTGTCGGCGTTCTCGTGCTGGCGGGCGAACCAGGAGCCGGGGCGCGCCCGGTGGATCTCCTCCGCCTTCTCGATGGCGGCCGTGTAGCCCTCCTCGGCCGGGGTGAGGACCACCTCGGCGCCGAACGCCCGCAAAAGCTGGACGCGTTCACGGGTGGCGCTGTCGGGCAGGACGATGACACAGGCGTAGCCGCGGGCGGCGCTCAGGGCGGCCAGCGAGATGCCGGTGTTGCCGGAGGACGCCTCGACGACGGTGCCGTCGCCGGGGGTGAGCAGGCCGCGCCGCTCGGCGGCCTCGATCATGTAGAGACCGGTGCGGTCCTTGACGCTGGACAGCGGGTTGGCGCTCTCCAGCTTCGCGTACAGCACGGTCGTCGGGGTGCCCGAGTCGACCCGGACCAGGGGGGTGCGGCCGACCAGCTCCTCCAGTGATCCGGCGGGCCTGCGGGCGGTGGGCAGGGGTGGGGTCGTGCGGGTGGTGGTCATGGTCTGCTCCTCGTCGGCGGTCGGTGGCCGCGGGGTCACCAGGTGGGGAAGGCCGTCACCGTCGCGGTCGTCCGGGGCGGGGCGCCGGCGGCGGTCCTGGCGGGTGCCGGGCGGACGGCCGCCCGGCGGGTCACGGACCGTCGGCCGCCGGTCCGCCGGGGTGTCGCGACCGGGGCGAGCACGCGGCTGCCCTCGGGCACGTCCCGCAGCACCAGGGCGTGGGCGCCGATCACCGTGTCCGAGCCGACGGTCACCGGGCCCAGGACGGCGGCGCCCGCGCCGATCACCACCCGGTCGCCGACCACCGGATGACGGCGGCCGCCGGCCGAGCCCGACGGGTCGTGCCACCAGCCGGTGGAGCCCAGCGTGACCTGGTGGAACAGCGTCACGTCGTCCCCGATCACCGCGGTCTCCCCGATGACGGTGCCCGCGCCGTGGTCGACGAAGAAGCCGCGCCCGATCCGGGCCCCGGGGTGGATCTCCACCCCGCCCGAGGCCACCCGGGCCGTGTTGGACAGCAGCCGGGCGAGGCGGCGCAGTCCGCGCCGGTGCAGCCGGTGGGCGACCCGGTAGCCCCATACGGCGGGCAGCGCGGGGTGCAGCAGGGCCTCACCGCGGCTGAGTACGGACGGGTCGCGGCTGCGGATCGTGTCGAGATCGGCCACGGCGGAGAGGTACCAGCGGGGTGCGGACGGGCGGTGGCGGCGGCGTGCGGCCGGGCGGCTCACGACCGCTCCTGGGCGTTCGCCGTGTTCGTGGCGTTCGCGGCCGCCTGGGGCACCGACGTGTCGGCCCGCGGCACCGACTCGTCGGCGGGCGCGGCCGGTTCGGGGGTACGGCGGAGCTGGCCGAGGCGGTTCTCCGCGTAGCCCATGCCGAGCAGCACGATCACCCCGCCGAGCAGGAGGTTCCAGGAGACGGCCTCGCCGAGGGCGACGGCGCCGATGAGGACGGCGGCGACCGGCACGATGTAGTTGACCGCGGAGGCGTTGGTGGCGCCGACGTCGTTGATGAGCCGGAAGTACAGCACGTAGGCGAGGCCGGTGCTGAACAGGCCCAGGAACAGGATGCTGAGGGTGACCTTGGCGGTGAAGTGGGGGGTGTGCCAGGTCAGGAAGGGCAGGGCCGCCGCCATCAGGACGGCCGCGGCGAGGAGTTGGGAGGCCGCGGCGGCCAGCGGGGCGAGCGCGCGCGGGCTGAGGAACTTGCGGACGTAGACATAGCCCACCGCGTAGCTGAGCGCGGCGCCGAAGCAGGCCGCCCGGCCGGAGAAGGAGCCGGTGGCGTCGGTCCAGGGGCCGATGACCACGACCACGCCGACAAAGCCGACGAGCAGGCCGACGGCCTTGCGGGCGGTGGCGCGTTCGGCCGGCAGGACGGCGGTGGCGACGCCCAGGGTGAGCAGCGGTGTGGCGCCGACCAGGACGCCCGCCAGACCGGCGCCGGTGGTGCGCTCCCCGTAGGACAGCAGCAGGAACGGCAGGACGTTGCCGAAGAGGGCGGCGGCCGCCACGTGGCCCCACAGACCGGCGCCCCTGGGCAGGGGCACGTGCCGCAGGGCGGCGAGGGAGAGCAGGAAGGCGGTGCCCAGCAGCAGCCGGGCGATGACCAACTGGCCGGGGGTCAGCCCGTGCAGCGACGCCTTGATGAACGTGAAGCTGCTTCCCCACAAGGTGGCTTGGAGCAGGAATCGGGCGATGGTCGCGTTCTTCACAGGGGGTTGTCCTTCGATGGTTGGCTGCGCGGGTGGTGCGGGTCCGCCGGTCAGTAGGCGGGGTGTTTGACCAGCAGGTCGGCCCGGCCGGTGATCTCCGGTCCGTAGACCCGCTCCTGCCAGTCCTCGGCGGGGACCGGCTCCAGGGCGATGGAGACCGCGCCCTCCTCGACGTCGAACGCGGCGGTCACCGCGTCGGTCACGGCCGCGACGAGGGCGGCCCGGCGGTCGGCGTCGAGATCCTTGGGGAAGTGACGGACGGTGACATGGGGCATGCGGGGGCTCCTTCGGGCGTGCTGCGGTTCAGTGGTGGTCGAGCCGGCGGATCGCGGCGGACAGTTCGTGGACCCCGGGGGCGCGCAGCAGCCCGTAGTGGTCGGCCGCCAACGCGACGACCACGGGCGGGCGTTCGGACCAGCCGCTGACGCCGTCGAGGAAGGAGTAGTCGTCGCCCGCGGCCTTGAAGACGCGGACGGGTGCGCTGATCCGGTGTTCCAGGAGTTCGCCGAACGTGTACTCGAAGGTGTAGGTGAGGCGGACGATCTCGGTGATCCGCCGCACCAGTTCGGCGCCCAGATGCGGGTACCGCTCGCCGACGAAGGCCGCGAAGGAGTCCGGGCCGGTGGCCGTGGCCAGGCAGTCGGCCAGCTCGGGGCCGTCGATCCGGCCGGCGAACACCGAGTAGAGGATGGTCAGGAAGGTGGGGTCGCCCCAGTCCGCCGCGCGTGCGGCGCCGTCGGCGGCGGGGCGGGGTGCCGTACGGCTGCGGATCCTGGGGGAGCCGGGGGCGATCAGGTTGAGATGGTCCACCCGGTGCCCGGCGGCCTCCAGTTGATGGGCCGTCTCGAAGGCGACCCGGGCGCCGAAGGAGTAGCCCCACAGCGTGTACGGCCCCTCCGGCTGGGTGCGCAGGATCAGTTCCGCGTCGGCGGCGGCCATCTCCCGGATGCCCCGGTACGGCCGTTCGCCCGCGTTGACGCCGTGCGCCTGCACCCCGAGGAAAGGGCGGCCGCCGTCGGTCTCGGCGGCCAGCGCGCGCAGGTTCATGGGGTAGCCGCCGAGGCCGGGCCAGCAGAACACCGGCCGTGCGGTGGAGTCTTGGCCGGCCGGGCGCAGCGGGACCAGCCGGGACAGCCCGGGCCGTGCCTCGCCGGTGGCGGCGCGCGCCGACTCGACGCTCAGGGCGAGCTTCTCCACCGTCGGGGCGTCGAAGAGGACTTGGAGGGGGAGGGTCGTGCCGAACTCCTTGTTGATGCGGTTGACCAGGGCGACCGCGACCAGCGAGTTGCCGCCCGTCTCGAAGAAGTCGTCGAGGACCGACGCCTCGTCGCGGTGGAGCAGCTTCCGCCACAGTGCGGCGACCCGCTCCTCGGCCGGGGTGCGCGGCGCGGTGAACGGCCGGTCGGCAGGGCGCGGCACCTCGGTGTCCAGCCGTTCCAGGGCGCGGGTGTCGGTCTTGCCGTTCGGTGTCAGCGGCAGGGCGTCGAGCACGGTGACCCGGTTGGGCACCATGTAGTCGGGCAGGAACGCGGCCAGATCGTCCTTGATCATCTCGGCGGGGCCGCGCATGTGGACGACGTCCTCCTTCATGCCCTCGGCCCGCCGCTGCTCCTCGCTGACCCGCCCGCCGACGAAGAAGTACGACGGCCCGGTCGCCAGGCCCGCCCCGGTGAGGATCCGGTCGACGCGGCGGGCGGCCGGCAGGGGGTTGCCGGTCTTGGAGCTGTAGCCCGCGGACATCAGCCCGATGCCGAGGTCGTTGAGCTGGAGCCGCTGGAGTTCGCGTCCCAGTGCCACATAGCGCAGCCAGGACGGACCGGTGGGGCTGACCACGCTGATGCCGACGGAGGCCCGGTCGTACACCTCCTGGTTGATGGCGATGACGTGCTTCTTCTGGACCAGTTCGGCGGAGACGGGGCGCAGGCCGCCGCCGGTGTAGGCGTACTGGCCGGCCGGGAGACCGGCGATCCGGCCCGGGTGGGCCTGGACGTACACGTCCAGGGGCGGCAGGCCCGGGGGCTCGTCCGGGCCGAGCGGGACGATACGGAAACTGCCCAGGTAGTAGTCCTCGTCGGGGATCCGCAGCCGGTCGCGGACGGCCGGGTCGTAGCCGTCCGGCACCACCCGCAGGCCGTGGCCGGGCAGCACCTCGTCGAACAGCCCGAGGATGTGCCCGGTCTCGATCTCCAGGACCTCCAGGATGTTGTTGCGGTAGACCGGCTCGATCGCCCGGCGTCTGCCGGTGAAGTGCAGGCGCAGAACGGGGCGTCCGGTGGTCTCCCGCTCGCCGATCCGGACGAGCGTGTGGTCGACCGGGTGGTAGTACGAGTAGCCGGGAGCCAGGCCCGCGACGCCCTCGTGCTCCAGGTGGAGCTGGGTCGCGTACAGCGAACCGGGTGACGCGTAGCCGTACTTGGGCAGCAGCCGCTCGGTGCTGCGGTACTGGCCGAAGTAGCGCAGGAGGTGTCCCCACTCGTCCCGGGTGAGGTCGGCGGGGTCGCGCGGCGCGGCGCCGGGCGCGCGGCGCTCCAGCAGCCGCAGGACGTCGTCCTCGCGCAGCTCGCCGCCCTCGAAGAAGCGGTACGTCTTGCGGGCGAAGACCAACGCCCGCTGCTCCGCGGTGGGTTCACGGCCCGGCAGCTCGGTCACGGGCCGCCCGGCCAGCTCGTCGGGGCCGCGGACGCCCACGTCGGCGAGCTGGGCCCTGACCTGGAGCTTGCCCGCCTTGGATTGATGGTGCGCCCCGTGGTTGCCCTGGTCCATCAACGCGGCCTCGGCCGGGTCGAGTTCGATGTAGGACAGCAGGTTCTGATGACCGGTGGCCCGGTCGTCGGCCACGATCACCGCGGCCTTGCGCACCCAGTCGTGCGTCTCGATGCGCAGCCGGATCTCGTCCAGCTCGATGCGGTAGCCGCGCAGTTTGACCTGGGTGTCGGCGCGGCCCACGTACTGCACGGTGCCGTCGGGGTTCTCGTAGGCGAGGTCGCCGGTGCGGTACAGCCAGCCGCCCCGGCCCCGGCCGGCGTACGGGCTGTGGAAGAACCGCTCGGCGGTGAGATCGGGGCGCAGCAGATAGCCGCGCGTCAACTGCCGTCCGCCGATGTACAGTTCGCCGATCTCCCCCGCGGAGACCGGGATGCGTCGCTCGTCGAGGATCAGATACTCGGTGTTGGCGGCCGGGGTGCCGATGGGCACCGCCCGGGGCCCCTCCCGCAGGGCGGCCGGATCGACGGTGTGGGACGAGGAGTTGATGGTGCACTCCGTCGGCCCGTACAGATTGACGAGGGTGGCGTGCGGCAGGGTCTCCACGCAGCGCCGGGCGAGTTCCCGGGAGAGGATCTCGCCCCCGCTGAAGAGCTGGTCGAGCGAGACAAGCCGTGACGTTTCTTCGAGGTCGAGCAGCGCCCGCAGCAGCGTCGGCACGCACTGGAGGGTGGTGATGCGGTGCCGCTCGATGTGCTCGGCCATCCGGTCCGGGTCCCGGTAGAGCCCCGGTTCCCCCATCACCACGGTGGCTCCGCAGGCGGGCGCGAGCAGCTCCCACTGTGCGGCGTCGAAGCTGGTCGGCGTCTTCTGGAGCACCCTGCGGCGCTCGTCCAGGCCGTGGCTCTCGTGCAGCCAGCGCAACTGGTTGGCCAGCGACCGGTGTTCGATCATCACGCCCTTGGGCCGCCCGGTGCTGCCGGAGGTGTAGATGACGTACGCCAGATGGTGCGGCTCGGGGGAGGGGAGCGGGGGCAGGGTGCCGTCGTCGGCACCGGTGATCCCCTGGGCCCGGCCGAAGGCCCGCGCGTCGGACAGGCTGACCACCCGGGTCTCCGCGGGCGCCAGCTCCCGTAACCGGGGCCGGAGTTCGTCCTGGACGAAGACGATGGCGGCCCGCGCGTCCTCGATCATGAACCGGAGGCGCTCCGCCGGATAGTCGGGGGACAGCGGCAGATAGGCGCTCCCGGCCCGCAGGATGCCCCAGGTGCCGAGCGCGAGATCGTACGACGGGTCGGCCAGGACGCCGATCCGGTCGTCCGGACCGGCCCCCAGATGGCGCAGATACGCGGCCACGAGCGCGCTGTCGTCGGCGAGCCGGCGGTAGGTGAACGAGCGGTCCCGGTGTACGACGGCGACGTCCTCGGGGCGGAACCGGACCTGCTCCGCCAGCAGTTCGGGAATCGTCTCACCGGTCCGGGTCGACGTGGTGCGGACGGCTTCGAGTTCCGTGGTGGGCATGAACCTGTCTTTCGCTGCGAGGGACGACGGCGCGACGGCAGGCCGCTCGATTTCCCTGTCGTGAATGGGTTCAGTCGGGAATTCGGTGGGTGAAAGCGGACGGGCATGGCGCAATTCGATGCCTCGAAAAGCTTGCCCGGACAGGCCACTTGTTTTCAACTGCTCCCGGCGGTCATCATGTTGCAGACAGCAAACTGCCAGGGGGTAAAGATGGACATACGCCAACCGATCGACTGTTCCGCGGTAGCGTCCGCACTAGGCCCCGCACATACGCGGGTCTACGCCTGGGCAATTTCTTATCAATTTGTTTCGGTCTCACGAACGGCGGATGTCCTGGGTTTGACCGAATCGGAGGCGAGGCAGATCCTCACCGATCTGGAAGACGCCCATCTGCTGGAGAAGTACCGGAACGACGACGCCCGGTCCACGGAATCCGCGGATCCGGCGGAACACCGGTGGCGGATTCTCGATCCGCAGGTCGCCGCGGCGCGGCTCGCCTCCCGGGAATCGGCGATGCGGCAGACCGTCGTACGGCTCAGCGAGACCCGCCGGCGGCTGGACGACCTCGCCGCCCTGCACTCCGCGCTGCGCGGCTCCGGCCCGCCCCGGCACTCCGTCGAAACCTTCGCCGACCGCGCCTCGGCCGGGGCCGTGCTGGCGGAGGCGCTGCTCGGCTGCCACGACGAGACGGTGAGCTGCCGGCCCGGCGGCACCCACCCCGCCGACCCGTTACGGCCCGCTCCCGACGAGGAGTTACACCTGCTCGCCCGAGGCGTCCGGTTGCGCGTCCTGCACCCCCACGCGGCACGCCATCGGCCGGCCGCCCGCGCCCATCTGGAACGGCTCACCGCCGCCGGGGCCGAGGTGCGCACCATGGCCGAACCGTTCGGCGCGCTGACCGTCGTCGACCGCACCGTCGGTTTTCTGCCGCATCCGGCCGCCGCCGACGGGGTCGTCCGGGTGTGCGAGGAGGCCACGCTCACCTTTCTGCACCGGGTCTTCGACCAGGCGTGGGAGCGGGCCGAGCCCTTCGCGGGGCCGGACGACGGGCCGGTCCGCGACGAACTGCACCGCACGATCCTGAGCCTGCTGAGCGACGGCGTCCGCGACGAGACGATCGCCCGCCGGCTGGGCATCTCCCTGCGGACCTGCCGCCGGCACATCGCCGACATCTTCAAGGACCTGGGCGCGGAGAGCCGCTTCCAGGCCGGCTACCTCACAGGCCGACGCGGCGGCCCCGTATCCGAAAGGCCGCCGCGCGCTCATTGACCCCGCCCGCTCAGGGGTGGTCACTCATTGGTCAGGGGCAGCCCGGGCGGATTGACCTGCGAGGTGTCGACGGCCTCGTTGGAGAGGTTCCACGCCTTCAGCCAGGTGGCGTACTGGCCGTTCTCGATGAGGTGGTTGATCGCCTCGGCGACCGGCTCCGCCAGTCCGCTGCCCGTCTTGGTCGTGGCGGCGATCAGCCCCTGAAGCGTCTCGCCCGCGCCGGAGAACTGCCCCGCGTTACGGGTCGCCTGCGGAGTTTTCGCGGTCTGCGTGACGTGATAAGAAATCGAGGGATTCGGCCCGAAGAAGGCGTCGATCTTTCCGCCGTTGAGCGCCAGATATGCGCTGTTGTTCTCCGGGAAGTACTTGACCGTCAGCTTCTCGCCCGCCGCCTCCAGCTTCTTCTTCCACTCCAGGAGAATCTTCTCCTGGTTGGTTCCGGCGCCGACCGCGACCGTCTTTCCGGCCAGGTTCTTGTAGTCGCCGTCGAAGTTCCATTTGTCATCGGCGAGCGTCTCGAAGGCCAGGTTGTCCTGACGGTAGGAGGCGAAGTCGTACTTCTTCTTCCGCTCCTCGGTCACCGTGATGTTGGAGAAGCCCACGTCGATCTTCTGGCTGTCGATTCCGACGAACAGGTTCTCCCAGGTGGAATTCCGCACCTCCGGCTCCAGACCGAGAACCGAGGCGATGAGCCGCCCGAAGTCCGGTTCGACACCGGTGATGGTCTTCTGGTCGTCCCCCACGTAGTTCAACGGCACCGAACCGGCCGGCAGCGCGCCGATGCCGATGACCAGCTTCCCCGAGTCCCGTACCGACTCGGGGACCTTGGCGCTGATGGCGGCGACCTCGGCCACCTCCAGGTCGGTCTGCTCGGCCGCGCCGTTGGAGTGCTGTCCGATGGTCACCGTGGACGACGACTTCGCGCTGCCGGACGCGCCGCCCGAGTCCTCGTCGTCCCCGCACGCGGTCAGGGAGGTGGCGAGAGCGGCGATCACGGCGGCCGCGGCGACCGGACGCAGTGATCTGCCGAGCGGACGGGACCGGTGCGGGACCCGGGAGCGGAGCATGTGCATGGCTGTCCTTCACGGATGAGGCGATCCCCCGCTGGTGTGCCGGGGGAGAGAGCCGGTGGATCGGAGGCGCGGGGGGAGGCGACGGGTACGGGCGAAGGTCGGACCCGGACGCACGGCGGCCGGGCCTGGGGAACGGAAGGACACGGGGAAGCGCGGGGACGCGGCGGCCGGGCGGGCCGGACCGTCGGATCAGCTACCGGAGAGCCCGGTGCGGGCGGTCAGAGCCGTACGCCCCGCGGACACGCGGAAGACGTACACAGCGGCGACGTACACGACGTACACAGCGGGAGAGGTGAGCCCGTGCGCGACCGGCCGAACACCCGGTTGCCCCCTCCTGGCATGCGAACATCCCCCATCGTCATGCGTGCCGAGACCGCTCCCGGACGGGGCGGCGCGGCAAAACTGACATGTCCCCCGGATCGAAGTCAACGCCGTCGGACAGGACCGCGACTTTGTTCATGCACGTGCAACACCCGCAACAATCAAGGGAGTTGCCCGAGCCGGCTCAGTCCTCGTCGCGATGCGTGAGAAGCCCGTCGGTGAGCCGCCAGTAGTGCTGGTGCGAAGCCAGCCGCCAGGTCTCGTCGGCGTCGCACGCCCGCGCGACCCACTCGTGCAGTTGGGGGAGGGCCCGCGTACGCAGAAGGGCCCGGACGGCGGCCCGCCGGGTAGCCGCCACCGGGTGGACGTCGATGCCGAACCCCACCGAGTCCGGGTGGATGCCACGGCCGTAATTGCGGGAGGAGGGAGGGGTCCACGCCGCCCCCAGGACGATGGTCCCGCTGTCGTGCCCGGTGAGGAAGGACAGGTCCGTGACCCGGTTCATGTACGGGCCGAGGCACTCGGTGATGTCGGTGGTGGTCAGGGGCCAGGAGAGGTGCCGGGGCAGCCGTCGGTTCCGTGCGGGCATGCCGATCAGGATGGCAGACGCCGGAACGGCGGAAGCCGCCGCGCTCCTCGCGCGACGGCTCCCGTGTGCCTCAGGCCGCCTGCCGGGCGCGGCGGGCCTTGCTCCCGCGGCCGTCGGGCCACAGACGCGGCCTCCGCTTCGCCGCGATGTCCTCGACCCAGCCGGTCGTCAGGATCATCACGCCGATCAGCGGCCACACCAGCGCGAACATCCACCAGTCGTCGGTGGCGTCCAGGAAGGACTCGGCGCCCGGGCTCTGCATGAAGGGGAGCCGGTACAGCAGGTCGATCAGCGGGACGGCGGCGACGATGAGGAGGTTGTGCCACAGGTAGATCGTGACAGCGCGGTTGTTGGAGAGCGTGATCAGCCGGTCCCAGCGGGCCAGTCCGCGCGGGAGGACCTGCCACGAGGGCGAGTACTGGAGCAGGATCACGACGAACCCGAAGGACCAGGCCGCCTGGGCCAGCGGGATGTCGTTGAGGTCCCAGCCGTCCGGTCCCAGGTGCCCCGAGGCCCACCACAGGCCGAAGGCCATGAAGAGCGCCGAGACGGAGACCGCCGCATAGCGGGGGATACGGGCGAGCAGCCCGTCGTGGTGGGCGAAGCCCAGCACCCAGCAGCCGCCGTAGACGGCGAAGTCGGTGATCGCGTTGCCGGTCTCGCCGGGGATGGTCACCAGGCCCGTGCCGACCACGGCCGTGAGCGCCAGCGGCGCGAGCAGCGTGACCCAGGGCGCCCTGCGGAACGCCCAGAGCAGCAGCGGTGAGGCGAGCACGAACCACAGGTAGGCCCGCAGGTACCACAGCACCTCCGCCGCCTGCACGGCCCAGGTGTTCTCGAGCAGCCCGGACGTGGAGCCGAGGTGCCAGGGGAACGGGGGCGCGCCGACCGGGACGACGTAGTTGAGCAGTTCGACGAGGCCCAGGGTGCCGCCGTGGTCGGGGTCCTTCAGCGGATTCCAGCCGCCGAGGAACATCAGCGTGAGGACGGTCGCGCCGAACACCCACAGCGGCGGCAGGAGCCGTCGGACGCGGGACCGGATCACGCCCAGGGCCGGACGCTTCAGCGAGCGCGCCATCAGCGAGCCGGCCAGCGCGAACATGACACCCATGGAGGGGAACAGCACGGTGAGCCAGGCCCAGCCGAACAGGTGGTAGACGACCACCCGGACCAGGGCGATCGTGCGCAGCAGATCGAGATAGCGGTCGCGGCCCGGCTTCTTGGGGGCCGCGGAGTCCGGGGCGGTGACCGTGGCCGCGAACGGGTCCGGTTCCGGGAAGGCCGGTGTGGTCCGCTGCCGGGGGACGCCGAAGGCGGGCGTCCGCTCGGCGCCCCGGCCCGTCCCGGTCGGGTGACCGTGGCTCATATGACCGGCCTCCGTTCGTTCGTACCGCCGGCCGGCGCTCCCACCACACCGGTGCGGCGCAGCTTCTGCCAGCGCAGCCGGCCGCCGGTGAGGGCGGTGATCCAGGACTGGAGCAGGACGACGTACATGAGCTGGCGGTAGAGGATCTGCTGGAGGGGCAGCGAGATCAGATGGATCATGCGTTCGCCGTCGAGGCGGAAGGCGTAGGCCGCGCACACCGCCTGGATGGTGAGGACGCCCAGCCAGGCCACGATCGTCTTCTGCGTGGGCCCGAAGACGATCCCGTACAGCAGGAAGACGTCGATGAGCGGGGCCAGCAGCGGGGCGACGACCATGAAGAGCGAGACGAACGGCAGTCCGACCCGGCCGAACCGGCCGGACACCCCGCGCTCGACCACCGCGTGGCGGTGCTTCCAGATCGCCTGCATGGTGCCGTACGACCAGCGGTAGCGCTGGGACCAGAGCTGCTGCACGGTCTCCGGGGCCTCGGTCCAGGCGCGCGCCTTCTCGGCGTAGACGACCTTCCAGCCGTCGCGGTGCATCGCCATGGTGATGTCGGTGTCCTCGGCGAGCGTGTCGTCGCTCATGCCGCCGACCCGCTCCAGGGCGGAGCGGCGGAAGGCGCCGACCGCGCCGGGGATGGTGGGCATGCAGCCCAGGACGTCGTACATCCGGCGGTCGAGGTTGAAGCCCATGACGTACTCGATGTGCTGCCAGGCGCCGATCAGCGAGTCCCGGTTGCCGACCTTGGCGTTTCCGGCGACCGCGCCGACCTTCGGGTCGCCGAAAGGCTGCACCAGCTCGCGGACGGTGGCCGGTTCGAAGACCGTGTCGCCGTCCATCATCACGATGATGTCGTAGCGGGCGTTGGCGATGCCCCGGTTGAGGGCCGCGGGCTTGCCGGCGTTGAGCTGGCGGATCACCCGCACGTTGGGAAGGCCCATGGCCTCCACGATCCGCGCGGTGCCGTCGGAGGAGCCGTCGTCGATGACGAGCACCTCGATGGGATGCTCACTGGCCATCAGCGAGTTGACGGTGTTCTCGATGCACTTCGCCTCGTTGTACGCCGGGACCAGCACCGACACCGGTTCGGTGATCGTCGGACCCCAGCGGAATCCGCGCCGGCGCACCTTGCGGGCGTGCAGGGCGGACAGCAGCAGCATGAGCACGAACCGGCTGATGACCAGGAAGCCGATCACCGCGAGGCCGACCATCAGCACGCCGGTGATGTTCTCGGCGGCGCCGACCAGGAAGATCCACGCCTTGCCCTTCCACAGGTCGACGCCGGTGACGACGGTGTGCGCGCTGGGCGCGCTGAGGGCGCCGGTGAGGTTCTCGAACCGGTAGCCCTGGGCCTGGAGGTCGGGCAGGAACCGGTCCAGCGCCCGGACGGTCTGGCTGCGGTCGCCGCCGGAGTCGTGCATCAGGACGATCGCGCCCTTGCCGCCCTCGGGCGTGGCACGCCGGATGATCTCGTCGACGCCGGGCTTCTTCCAGTCCTCGCTGTCGGTGTTGTTGACGACGGTGAGGTAGCCGCGCGAGCCGATGTACTCGGTGACCGGCCACGACTTGTCGTCCATCGCGTCGGAGAACGACGAGTAGGGCGGCCGGAACAGCGAGGTGCGGATGCCGGCGGCACCGGCCAGCGCGAGCTGGTTCTGCGACAGCTCCCAGTCGATACGTTTCTTCGACTGGAAGGAGAGGTCGGGGTGGTTGAAGGTGTGCAGCCCGACCTCGTGGCCCTCGTCGACCATGCGCCGGACCAGGTCCGGGTAGCGGGAGGCCATGGTGCCGGTGACGAAGAAGACGGCGTGGGCGTGGTGCTTCTTCAGCACGTCCAGCACCTTGGGGGTCCACTCCGGGTCCGGGCCGTCGTCGAAGGTCAGGACGAGACGGTGGTCGGGCACCGACAGCGTGGTGTGCCGGCCGCCGCGGGTGTCGATGACCGGGCCGCCGTCCAGGATCTCGTCGGGGACCTTGCTCGCGGACGCCTCGGGCTGGATGCGGTGGTCGGCGAGGATCTCGCTGTGGACGTAACCGCGCAGCATCAGCATCGCCATCATGGCGACGAGGACGAGGCTGGGCAGCATCAGCCGCATCGGGACGCGGCGGCGCCGGACGGCGCTGTCACGGGCCGCGGCTGCGGCCCTGCGACGGCGGGCGGGTTGTGCCATCGGAAGGTGTGCTCCAGGTAAGGAGGGAGGGCGGGGCGCGGGGGGTGACGGATGCGGTCGGCCTCGGCCGAGGGGGCTGACGCCGCGGGGCGGTGCCGGGGGCCTCAGGGGGTGGCGGCCGACAGGGCGTTCGCCTCGCCGCCGTCGCCCGTGCCGCCCGAGTCGTCGGCGCTGGGCGAGGCGTCGCCGCCGCCGGTCACGGGCTGGCTCGCCTCGGGCGAGGCGGCGGGGGACGCCGAGGCGGCGGGGGCGGACGCGGTCGCCGAGCCGGCGGGGTTGCGGGGGGTCGCCCCGGTGGACGTCTGCGGCAGCGCGGAGGTGTCGAGACCGCCGGGGCTCGTGCTGGCGGCGGGGGCGCCGGTCGCCGCGCCCGTCACGGACGCCGCCGGGGCGGAGCCCGTCGGGTCGGTGCCCGGGGCGGCGCTCTCCGAGCCGGTGGGGCTCGCCTCGACCGACGGCTGGGGGGAGATCTCGACCTGTCCGGCGGGGATGTCGTCGTTCTGGCCGGGGAGGGGGAGCCAGGGCGCGCTGGAGTTGCCGGAGACGAGGGTGGCGACGATGACGACGGCGTACACGCCGCAGGCGACGCCGACGGCCGAGCCGAGGAGCCTCAGCCGGCGGCTGCGACGGCCCGACTCGTCGACGAACACGGGCGTGCCGGTGGCGTCCTGGGGGTCGAGCGGGCTGCCGGAGCCGCCGTTCGCCAGGGACGCGGGGTCGACGGCCGCGAGCTGCACGGTCAGCTCGTGCGGGTCGTGGAGGGGCTCGTCCGGGTCGACGTAGTCGAAGGCGGAGTGGCGGTCGGGGGTGCCGACGGGCAGGGGGGCCGTCGCGTCGGCGGGCGTGAACACATCGGCGGGCGCGAACGCCTCGGTGGGCGCGGACCGGCGTGCGCTCGGCGCCTTCTCCCAGAAGCTTCCAGAGGCGGATGTACTGTCCGACCCCTCCGGTTGGGTGTCATCCAGCCAATTGTTCACGTAACCCATCCCCCACGAGACTGCGGCGGGGGCGCGATGACGTCGAGCGCACATCGGGGCGAACCAGGCCCCCACCCGGCCCGAGCACATCCCCCTGCTGGTTGATGCTTGGGCGGTGACTATAACTCACGTGCACAAAACGTGGAGTTTGTGTCAGAAGTGTGAAGCAGATGATCAACCAAGGGTGACCAAAAAGTATCCTCGCACAACTGTCTGGCCGGAGAGCAAGCCGATCTCATGAGCTGGACGGCATGTCACAGGGGGTGCATAAGTGACTGGCCGGTAGTTATGGGCATCAGGTGCTTATCGGGTCAAAGTACCGGCCGGGGTGTGGTGTTCACGACGGCCGGGTGACGCATGTCATACGGAACGCGCGTACAGCTCCAGCAGTGGCTGCGCCGATTCCGTGCCCGAGTGGCCGAAGGGGGCGTCGAAGCTCCACACGAGGAAGAGCAGGAAGACCACCAGCGCGCTGAACGCGGTCGCCAGCATCAGCTCCCGGGCGGAACGGCGGATCTGGAGGGCGTAGAGCAGACCGAGCGTGACGGCCCCGCCGGCGATCAGCCCGAACCAGACCACCCCGGGCAGGGTGCTGCCGGCGCTGTCGAGCCGCTGATGGCGCGCGTCGTCGGCGGCGGCGACCTGGTCGAGGAGCGGCTGGTACGCCTGGGCCTGGAGTTCGTCGGTGGGCGTGTGGTGCGCGATGTCGCTGCGGATCCGGGTCAGCAGCGTGCCCCCGGTGTCGTCGACCGGGCCGTCCTCCTTCATGGCCGGCCACTCGGTGGTGACGGCGTGCCGGGCGTAGGCGTCGATGTGCCGCTGCACCCGGGTGTGGAAGGCGGCCGGGTAGACGTCGAGACGCTGGTCGATCTCGTAGAGCGCCTGCGCCTCGCGCCGCACGGTGTCCTCGGCGGCGCCGCGCGCCTCCCAGACGCCGGCGATCGCCAGGCCCAGGACGATGGCGTAGACGACGCCCACCATCATCACCATGTACTCCAGCACGTCGGGTGTCTGCGAGGTGTCCTCGTCGTCCGCGACGCGACGGTGCCGCATCACGGTGGCGGCGACGACGAAGGCGCAGACCAGCGCACAGGCGAGGGTGTAGATCAGCCATTCCGGCACGGCGGGACTCCAGGACGGGCGGACGAGAGGGGAGGGGGAGGGGGACCCGCGAACGGGTCAGCGGGCGTTGCGGCGCCGGGAGCCCGGGCGCAGCGCGGCGGCGGCCAGGACGGCCGGGGTGGTGATCACGACGGTGGTCGTCGTGGTGGACAGCCCGGCGGGCGCCGGACGCGCGGAGCGGCCCTTGTAGGGGAAGCGGGGCACCCAGCGGAACGGCGCGACGCCGGGCGCCGGGGCCGGCGGTGCGGCGGGTGGCTCGGCCTCGGGCGGTGTGCCGGGGGAGGGGGCCGGCCGTTCGGCGCGCTCGGGCGGCGAGGCTTGCGACGGGGAGGGAGCGGCCGGTACGGCGTCGTCGGCCGGACCGGGTTCCGGGGCTGGCGGGCGCGACGGCGGCGGGGCGGGGCGCGGCGACCGGGTGTCCGGCGGCCGCCGTGCCGTGTCGCCGCCGATCTCCACCCAGCCGTCGTCGTCGGCGCACACCACCACGTGCGGGACGGCGGGAGCGGTGTCGACGGCGACCGCGGGTCCGCCGCCGCCCGGCAGGGGGCAGAGCGCGGCGGCGGTGCCGAGACCGAGGGTGATCCAGCCGCTCACCAGTGCTGTTCCTCTCCGCTGAAGGGGGTCCGCGCCGACGACGGGGGGCGGGCGCGGGTGGAGGCCGCCGACGCCCACGGGGGAGGCGGGCGCGGCGGCAACGGGAGCAACGATCATGGTCGGCCCGGGGACACGGCCGGTCCGCGCAGTTCCGGGAGCGTATGCGCCGGGTCCGGCTCACAGGCTCCCGCGGCCCGGCCGTGGCGGCGGTCCGGCGAGCAGGACGGGCTCGATGGCCGCGTACCGTTCGCGTTCCCGCGCCGTCGCCCGTCTGCCGGACAGCACGGTGCCGAGCAGCCCGCACAGGAAGCCCGCCGGCACCGAGACGAGCGCGGTGGTGGTGAACGGGAACCAGTTGAAGTCGGCGTCCGGGAACGCCGACCCGGGGGACCCGGAGACCAGGTTGGTGCCGGTCATGAGGACGAGGACGCTGACGGTCCCGCCGATGAGCGTGCACAGCAGGCCGGCCCGGGTGAAGCGCCGCCAGAAGAGGCTGTAGACGAGCGCGGGGGCGATGGCCGAGGCGCCGAGACAGAAGGACACGGTGGCGAGCGGCTGGAGGCTGCGGTGCTGGGCGACGACGGCCAGCAGGATGACCGGCAGGCCCACCGCGAGGGCGGCCAGCCGCGCCAGGGCGATCTCACGCACCGGCGACACGTTCGGGCGGGCGGCCGCGATGTCGTGGGCCAGCGAGTTGGCGCAGGCCAGCGTCATGCTCGCCACGGAGGCCAGCAGGGTGAGGAAGATCGCCGTCGTGACGGTGGCGAACAACAGACTCTCCGGGCGGGACAGATGCGCCCCGAACGCGGCGCGCGAACCGAGCAGATAAGCGGTGTTGCCGCGCGGATCGGCCCCGGCGATGCCCGCGCGCCCGATCAGCGCCGTCGCGCCGACCCCGATCACGGTGATCACGGCGATGAACAGGGTGACCGTCGAGATCGCCCAGGACATCGCGCGGCGCACCTGCGGGGCGTTCCCCGCGGTGTACATCCGCATGGTGACGTGCGGCAGACAGGCCGCGCCCAGCACGATGGCGCCCTGGGTGCTCACCATGTCGAGCCCGGGGTACGGCCCGCTCGCGAACTGGAGCCCGTAGCGCAGGAATCCGTCCTCGGCGCCGCTGCCGTGCGCGGCGGCCCGGAACAGGGTCCGCGGGCTCCAGCCGAAGGTGTGCAGGATCAGCCCGGCGACGACCAGGCCCGAGCCGAGCAGGATCACCGTCTTGAGGATCTGCACCAGGGCGGTGCCCCGCATCCCGCCGATCGCCGCGTAGCCGATCATCAGCGTGCCCGCCCCGACGATGCAGCCGGTGCGCATCGCGCTGTCCGTGAACCCCAGGACGTACGCCAGCAGTTGGCCCACCCCGGCCAGTTGGACGACCATCATCGGCACCAGCGAGGCGAGGGTGACCAGACACGCGGTGACGCGCACCGCCCGGCCCGGCGACCGTCTGGCGAGCGCGTCGGCCATGGTGAACCGGCCGGTGTGGTGCAGGGGTTCGGCCAGCAGGACCATCAGGAGCAGCAGGGACAGCACCGTGCTCAGGGCGAGGACGACACCGTCGTAGCCGCACAGCGCGATCACCCCGCCGATGGTGAGCACGGTCGCGGCGGAGATGTAATCGCCCGCGATGGCGAGGCCGTTGCGCAGGGGCGACAGGGAACGGTAGCCGGTGTAGAACTCGGCGAGGTCCTCGCGGTCGGGGCCGGTGAGCACGCACAGCATCAGGGTCACGGCCACGACGCTGGAGAACGCCACCAGGGACCAGGACTGCGCGCTGCCGTCGAAGTCCGTCACGACGACGGCTCCTCGTGCCGGCGCACCCGCCGGGCCGACGGGTCGACGTAGCGGCGCGCGGTGTACTCGTAGACGAGCAACGCCAGCCAGGTGACCGGCAGTTGGATCAGGGCCAGGACAAGTCCGGTGGGCAGGCCGCCCGGTGCGGGGCGGGTCATGACGGCGGGCGCCTCGACGGTCAGGACGAGGAAGGCGGCGAAGTAGCCGAGCGCGGCGAATGTGGCGACGCGCCGCTGCCGTCGGCTGGCCCGGCGTAGCCGGCGGAGGTCACGGTGCCGGCCGGCCCACGGCACGGCGCGGGCGGGCGGCGGTAACTCGGAGCTGTCGGAGGACATCCCAAGGTCTCCTACGGGGTCGTGGGCCCCACGTGACGACGGACCGCGGCAGCGTGGGGGGAGCGGCTCATACGTTCGAGTGACCGCACGCTATGCGGCTCCCGGACCGCGCGCGGAGACTTCCGGTGAAGTCCCTGATGAGGACCGCTGTACCGCTCTGACCTCGGATGTTGTGCGAGCGACGGGTGTGGTGAGGGGTACGGCGGTGCCGCGCGGGACGCCGCCCGGCACCGCTACTCCGGGGGGTGGCCGAGGGCCGTGCGGTGGACGACGTAGGCGGCGGCGACGTCCAGGGCGGCGTGGCCGGTGGACTTGAAGACGGTGAGCCCGTCCGGGGAGGTCCGGCCGGGGGCCTCGCCGGACAGCACGGAGCCGAGGAGGGTGACGGTCCGGCCCTCCGGCAGCCCCTGCAACTCGTGGGCGCCGGACGGCGGGGGAGTGTCCGCGGCCCCGTGCCACTCGGCGAAGAGCGCGGCGTCGCGGACGGTGCCGGCGTCGAGTTCGGGGCCGTGGGAGCCGCCGACCGAGCTGACGTGGGTGCCCGGGGCGAGCCAGTCCCGGCGCAGGACGGGGCGGGTCGCGCCGGTGCAGCAGTAGACGGTGGCCGCCTCGCGTACGGCGGTCTCGATGCCGTTGGCAGATTCGGCGGCGTCTGCGAGGGACGCTGCGAGGCCGGCCGGGTGCAGGGCGGCCAGCGCGCGGGCCGCCGCGGGGTCGCGGCCCGCCACGGTCACGGGTTCGGTCGGGCGGAGCGCCGCGAGGAGACGGACCTGGGCCCGCGCCTGGGCGCCGGTGCCGACGACCACGACCGGTCCTGGCCGGGCCAGGGCCAGGGCGCTGTGCGTGGCGGCCGCCGCGGTGCGCCAGGCGGTGACCGGTTCGGCGTCCATGAAGGCCAGCGGCCTGCCGTCCTCGGGGTCGAACAGGGCGACGACGCCCCGGTGGCTGCTGCGCCCGGGGCGGGCCGGGTCGGCGAACACCGACACGAGCTTCGCCGCGAGTCCGAGACCCGGAACGTATCCGGGCATGGCGCCGAGCAGACCCCCGGGCGCGAAGGCGGCGGTCCGCGGCGGCGCGGACACCGTGCCCCGGGCCACGGCGACGAGCGCCTCGGACACGGCGGCCATCAGCCGGTGCGGGTCGAGGGCCGCGGCGGTGGCCGCCCGGTCGAGGACGAGGACGTCGTTCACGCGCCGCCCGCCCCGCCGGGACCGGTCAGCAGATCCCCCAACGCCTCGACCGCCGAGGCGAGTTCCTCCCGCAGCCCGCGCATCGCCGCCTCGTCGATCTCGGCGTCCGGGCCGACCACGGTGACGGCGCACACCGGCGCCCCAGGGACCGGGACGACGGCGCGGCTGAGGGAGGCGACGAACTGTTCGTTGCGGCCGTGCTCGACGGCGAACCCGTCTGCCTCGGTGCGCTCGATGTCGGCGAGCAGACCCGTCTCGCCGTCCAGTGGGTGACCGGCCTTCCGGGCCGCGTCGAGGTAGGGGCCGCGGGCCTCCGGGGGCAGGGCGGCGACCAGGGCGAGCGGCCCGGCGAACCGGTGCACGGGCAGCGCCTCGTCCCGCAGTGTGCTGATCATCGCCAGCCGGTCGGGGCGGACCACGTCCACCACACGGGAGCCGTCGTTCTCCAGGACCTGGAGGTTGACCATCATGCCGGTGCGCGCGGAGAGGTCCTCCAGGACCGGGCGGGCCAGGGTGGTCAGGGAGTGGTGGGCCGCGCGGGCCGACAGCCGCAGCACGGCGGTACCCGGCAGATAGCGGTCGCCGACCCGCAGGACCCAGCCGCGCCGGACCAGGTCCACGAGGACCCGGTAGGCGGTGGCCCGGTGCAGTCCGACCTCGTCGGCGAGATCGGTGAGCCGGGGCGGCCGGGGCGCCCGGGCGACGGCCTCGACGAGGTCCAGTGCCTTGTCGACGGCGGTGCGCGGGGCACCGGCGGCGGCTTGCGTGGCGTGCGGCATCGGTGTCCTTCCCGGCTCGTCCCTGCTCTTCGCGGGGTAGGGTACCCCGTGTTTCGCAAGACGAGAGTGTTGTTACGTACAGCGTAACAAGTAACAGGTAACGAGTATCAAGTGCCCGGTGATCGAGAGAGGTGACCTTGACGAACGAGAGCCCGGGGGCGGCTGCCCCCTTCGCACCGCCCGCCGCCGGTGACGTGGTGGTCTACCGCGGCCTCACCCTGTTCGACGGGACCGGCGGCGATCCCCGGCCCGATGTCTCGCTCGTGGTCGACGGACCCCTGATCCGGTCCGTCGCGGACGAGGCGGACACGGCGGCCGCGCTCGCCGCGGGAGCCGAACTCGTCGACCTCACCGGCCACTTCGTCACCCCCGGCCTGATCGACGCGCACCAGCACCTCGCGACTCCCCCCGACCGTCCGGCCGCCGAGGCGGTCCTGCGCCGTCTGGTCCACAGCGGGGTGACGGCCGTACGGGACATGGCGGACGACCTGCGGCAGATCGGCGACCTCGCGCGCGCCGCGATGGTCGGCGAGATCGCCGCCCCCGACCTCCACTACGCGGCGCTCATGGCCGGCCCCACCTTCTTCGACGACCCCCGCACCCACCAGGTGAGCCAGGGCGCCGTGCCCGGGCAGGTGCCCTGGATGCAGGCCGTCACCGCCGACACCGACCTTCCGCTCGCGGTCGCCCTGGCCCGTGGCACCTACGCGTCGGCCGTCAAGGTGTACGCCGACCTGGACGCCGGCCTCGTCGCCGCGATCACCGCCGAGGCCCATCGGCAGGGCGTCCCGGTGTGGGCGCACGCGGCCGTGTTCCCGGCGACGCCCGGCGAGGTCGTCGCGGCCGGGGTGGACACCGTCTCCCATGTGACGCTGCTGGCCCACGAGGCCGCCCTGGAGCCGCTGACCAGCTACAAGGACAAGCCGCCCGTCGACCACGCGAGCCTGGTGACCGGCCGGGACCCGCGCCTCGCCGTGCTCTTTTCCCGGATGCGGGACCAGGGCGTCGTGCTGGACGCGACCGCCTCCATGTGGGAGAGCGAGGAACTCACCGGCGACACCCCGGAGAGCGCCGAACGCGCCCGCCGCAACTCCGAGTTGGCTGTCGCCCTCACCGCGCAGGCGCACCGGGCGGGCGTGGAGCTGGCCACCGGCACCGACTACGAGACCGCCCCCGGCGAGCCGTTCCCCGCCCTGTACGAGGAACTCGCCTTCCTGGTGAAGCGGTGCGGCATCCCGGCGCGGGACGTGCTGCGCTCCGCGACGCTCGTCGGCGCGCGCAGTGCCGGGGCCGGGCATCTGACGGGCAGTGTCGAGCCGGGGAAGCTGGCCGACCTGGCGGTCTTCGCACAGGATCCGCTGGCCGACATCGGCCATCTGCGCACCATCACCCTGACCGTCAAGCGGGGGCGGCGCTTTCCGCGCGACGCCTACACCGCCACGGCCACCGCCACCCGATCCCGGGAGACCCGTTGACCGGAACGCCTCTGATCATCAACGCGCTCGGACAGCTCGACAACCCCAACGCCCCGCGGTCGATGCGGGCGGCGGCCGAACTGAACGCCACCAGCGAGCAGTTCACCGTGGATGCCCGGACCCTGGCCGAGGCGCGCGCCTCCGGTCTGACCGCCGTCACCATCACCCTCGGCTATGTGATGGGCGAACTGCCGCCCTACGAGCACACGGTGCACGAGATCGACGTCTGGGACGGCATCGTCGACCGGCATCCGGACGCCCTGCTGAAGGTCACCACCGCCGCCGACATCCGCACGGCCGCGCGCGACGGGCGGGTCGGTGTCGTCTACGGCTTCCAGAACGCCGTGGCCGTCGGCGACGACGTGAGCCGGGTCGCCGAGTTCGCCGAACGCGGCGTGCGGGTCGTCCAGTTGACCTACAACCAGGCCAACCACCTCGGCGGCGGCTCGGCGGCGCCCGCGGGCACCGGGCTGACCGCGTTCGGACGCGAGGTGGTCGACGCGCTCAACGACCACCACGTCATGGTCGATCTGTCGCACAGCGGCGAGCGGACCTGTCTGGACGCGGCCGCGCACTCCCGCGTCCCCGTGTCGGTCAACCACACCGGGTGCCGCGCGCTGACCGATCTGCCGCGCAACAAGACCGACGACGAACTGCGTCTGGTGGCCTCACGCGGCGGGTTCGTCGGCATCTACTTCATGCCGTTCCTCAACCCCACCGGACACGCCCGCGCCGCCGACGTCGTCGAGCACCTCGCGCACGCCGTGGACGTCTGCGGCGAGGACCACGTCGGCATCGGCACCGATGGCCCGGTCACCGCGATCGACGACCTCGACGCCTACCGGGAACGGCTGGCCGAGCACGTGGCGCGGCGCAGGGCGGCCGGGGTCTCCGCGGCCGGCGAACGGGCGGACACCTACCCGTTCGTGGTCGACCTGCGCGGCGTCGACCAGTTCCGGGAGCTGATACGGCTCCTCGAACGGCGCGGCTGGTCCGCCACCCGCATCGAGAAGATCATGGGCCGCAACTTCCTGGACTACGCCGAACGCGTCTGGACGGCGTAGCCGCAGGTCTGCCGTCCGCCGGAGCGGGCACCCGGAGGACAGGACGACAGGGAACACCCAGGGAGGACATCGTGAGCCACCACCGCACACCGCACGTGCCGACCGCCGGCCACACCCCGGACGACGATCTGACCGGATACCAGGTGGACGCCACGGACGGGCACGCCGGCAAGGTCAGCAAGTACTCGGCGGACCTCGGTCCGCGGTTCCTGGTGGTGCACACCGGACCGTGGGTGCTCGGCAAGGACGTGGTGCTCCCCTCGGACGCCGTGATGGGCGTCGACCACGACGCCCGGACCGTGCAGCTCTCCCGGACGAAGGCGCAGGTCAAGTCGGCGCCGGTGTTCGCCGAGGACACCCACCTCGGCGATCCGCGCCACCGCGACCAACTGGGCGGCCGCCACGGTTCCGGGCACTGACGGCGGGGGCGGCCGGGCCGGTTCGTAGCATGTGCGGGTCATGCCCGCACCAGCGAGGAGCCCTTCGTGCAGCACGCCGTCCTGCCGCCGACCCCGACGGGCCGGGGGCTGACCGTGGAGCGGCTGAGCCGCTTCGAGGACGGTGCGGACCTCTCCGCGCTGGTGTGGCGGGCGGGTCCGGGCTGGCGGATGGTGAGCAGCGCCGTGCTGGGCGGGGGACTGGGGGAGCGGCTCTGGGTCCTCAACGCGCAGGTGCACCACGGCTATCGGCGCGTCGACCCGGCCGAGCATCTGAAGGAGCTGGCCGCGGCGGTCGGTCTGGCCGGTGACGGCGTGGGCCTGATGACGGCGGCCGACGTCGAGGCGCACACCCGCGCGGACGACGGGGGTGTCGAGGCGGTGGTCACGGCCGGCATCGAGGTCCGCGGATGGGCGGCGGCGCCCGCCGTGCCCGCGCCCGCCCTATCCGCCACCGCCGGTCCGCGCGCCTTCGCGCCCGGCACGATCAACGTCGTGGCCGCCGTGCCCGTGCCCCTGAGCGACGCCGCGCTGGTCAACGCGGTCGCCACCGCCGTCGAGGCCAAGGTGCAGGCCCTGGTGGAGGCCGGACTCGACTGCTCCGGCACTCCGACCGACGCGATCTGTGTCGCGTCCCGTGTCCCCCGCCCCGGCGAGGAGCCCCACTCCTTCGCGGGCCCCCGCTCCCTGTGGGGCGCCCGCCTGGCCCGAGCGGTGCACGGCGCCGTGCTGGACGCCGTGACCTGAACGGGTGTGACGTGCCGGCCCGGCGCAGTGAGCGGTCCGCGCTCGGGCAGCCGCACGGCCTCCCGTGGGGAGCCGGGAGGTGCGGCGGGCCCCGCCGCCCACGAGACGGCAGGGCCCAGCAGAGGGAACCTCACCCGGGGGATCGGATCGGTGCCCGCCCCCACACCATGCACTACAAACCGGCCACGGCGATAGAGCGCGGCTGAAACTGCTCTGTGCCGGTGTCAGTGGCCGGTCGGCGCCGGTGTGTCCTGGTGGCCGAGGCGCAGATGCTCGACGTGGTACAGGGCCTGTTCGAGCAGTTCGGCGACATGGTCGTCGTAGAGGCTGTAGACGATGGAGCGGCCCCGGCGCTCGCCCGTGACGAGGCCCAGATTGCGCAGCAGACGGAGCTGGTGCGAGCAGGCGGACGCCTCCAGTTCGGCGGCCTCGGCGAGGTCGCCGACGGCGCACGGGCCCTCCTGGAGGCGGGCGAGGATCCGCAGACGCGAGGGCGTGGCGAGGGCCTGGAGCGTGGCGGCGACGTCGGCGGCGCCCACGGCGTCGAGACGTTCGCGGGTGCTGGCCGCGCTGGCGGCGCCGGTTCGATGGCCCATGGGTTCATGCTACCGACGACATATGAAGACCTGTTCAAGTGTTCCTGTATGGTGAACGGGTTGCCGTCGGTCGCCCGTGAGGGCCGCTCCGTGAAGGGTTGCCTCGCCATGCCCGCTGACCTGCTCCGGCGCCCCGGAGACACGGCACCGGCCGTCCCGGTGGCGCCGCCACGGCGCCGTACCCGCGTGTTCGCCCTGGTCGAGGCCCGCTGGGCCGCGGCCGCCCTGGCACTGTTCCTGCTCGCGCTGCCGCTCCAACTGACGGGCGCCCCGGCCTGGTCGTGGGGTCCGCTGTACGCGCTCACCTACCTCACCGGCGGCTGGGACCCGGCCCGGGAGGGGCTGCGGGCGCTCGGGGCCAGGACGCTGGACGTCGATCTGCTGATGATCGTCGCCGCCCTCGGCGCCGCCGCGATCGGACAGGTGAGGGACGGCGCGCTGCTCGTCGTCATCTTCGCCACCTCCGGTGCCCTGGAGGCCCTCGCGACGGCCCGCACCCAGGACGCGGTCCACTCCCTGCTCGCCCTCGCCCCGGCCACCGCCACCCGTGTGAGCGCGGACGGCCGGGAAGAGGCGGTTCCCACGGCGGAGTTGGCCGTGGGCGACACCGTCCTGGTCCGCCCCGGGGAGCGCGTCGGCGCCGACGGGCGGGTCGTCGCCGGGGCGAGCGAGGTCGACCAGGCCACGATCACCGGCGAGCCCCTCCCGGTGGCCAAGGGCGTCGGGGACGAGGTGTTCGCCGGCACCCTGAACGGCACCGGCGCCCTGCGCGTCCGGGTGGAACGCGACGCCTCGGACTCGGTGATCGCCCGGATCGTGGCGATGGTCGCGGAGGCGTCCGGGACCAAGGCGCCCACCCACCTGTTCATCGAGAAGGTCGAACAGCGCTACAGCCTCGGCATGGTCGCCGCGACCCTGGCCGTCTTCGCCGTCCCGACGGCCCTCGGCGCCGAACTCGCCGACGCGCTGACCCGGGCGATGACCTTCATGATCGTCGCCTCGCCGTGCGCGGTGGTCCTGGCGACCATGCCCCCGCTGCTCTCCGCGATCGCCACCGCCGGGCGCCACGGCGTCCTGGTCAAGTCCGCCGTCGTCATGGAACGCCTCGGTCAGGTCGACACCGTCGCCCTGGACAAGACCGGCACCCTCACGGAGGGCACCCCTCGCGTCACCGCGGTCCGCCCGCTGGGCGGATCGGGGCTGACCGGCGACGACCTGCTCACCCTCGCGGCCGCCGCCGAGCACCCCAGCGAACACCCGCTGGCCCGGGCCGTCGTCGACGCCGCCCGCGCACGCCGCCTCCACCTGCCCGCCGCCGAGGAGTTCACCTCCGCGCCCGGTGTCGGGGTCACGGCCACGGTGGGCGGCCGCACGATCGCGGTCGGCGCGCCGGGCCGCCCGTCGGACGGCACGGACGACCCGGCATGGGCCCACGCGGCCTATCTGGCAGGCGAGTTGGAGGATGCCGGCCATACGGCGGTGGTCGTCCGACGCGACGGCGCCCCCGTCGGCGTCCTGGGCCTCGCCGACCGCCCGCGCCCGGAAGCCGCCGCCACCGTCGCCGCCCTCGCCGCGCTGACCGGCCGTACGCCGATCCTGCTGACCGGCGACAACTCCCGTGCCGCCGCCCGCCTGGCCGCCGAGACCGGCATCGCCGCGGACGACGTCCACGCCGGACTGCTGCCCGAGGACAAGGTCCGGGCGGTCCGACGCCTCGCGGCCGACGGACGCACGGTGCTGCTCGTCGGGGACGGTGTCAACGACGCGCCCGCGCTGGCCGCCGCCCACAGCGGCATCGCCATGGGCCGCGTCGGCTCCGACCTCGCCCTCGAGACCGCCGACGCGGTCGTGGTCCGCGACGAACTGACCGCCGTCCCGGCCGTGTTGGCCCTCTCCCGGGCCGCGCACCGGCTGGTGGTCCAGAACCTGGTCATCGCCGGAACCTTCATCTGCGCCCTGGTCACCTGGGACCTGGCCGGCGAACTCCCCCTCCCGCTGGGCGTCCTGGGCCACGAGGGCTCCACGGTCCTCGTCGGCCTCAACGGCCTCCGCCTGCTGCGCGACGCGGCCTGGCACCGCGCTTCCCGGTCGGAGGACCCGAGTTGAGGTGGCCGTACAAGGGGCACCCACTCGGAGGGACGACCGTCCCCCGCGCGTGAATTCGCTGTCCAGTGCGCGGGGGACGGCCGCCGTACGGGGGCCGTCGTCAGGGGGACGGCGGGGCGGCCTGCGGCTGGGCGGCCTGGAGGTCGGCGAGGAGTTCGGCCTGGCCGGTCAGGACGCCGGAGAGGATCGAGCGGGCGACCCGCAGGAGCTCGGCGACCTGCGGGCTGGTCAGCGAGTAGTACACCGTGGAGCCCTCGCGGCGGGTCGCGACCAGGTTCGCCCGCCGCAGCACCGCCAGTTGCTGCGAGAGGTGCGCGGGTTCGATGCCCACCTCGGGCAGCATCTCGGCGACCGCGTGCTCCCGCACGCTCAGCAGCTCCAGGACCCGGATGCGTGCCGGATGGCCGAGCGTCTTGAAGAACTCGGCCTTCAGTTGGTACAGCGGCGTACTCACCGGTTCGCCTCCTGTCCACGGCAGCAGTCCGGCACCGCCGGCCGGATCTCGGCGCCTCGCGCCCACCCACTCGTCACACACATGTGGCCCATCCTCACCTGAGGGACCGGCCACGCCGAATCCGCCCTGAGAAGCCGAGAGCCACGGGGTTCCGCGGCCATGACCTCTCGACTTGCCAATATTAGCAATTACTAAGGTCTGGAGAAGGGGGTCAGCGCCCGGACCTGCCGGCGTCCTCGCCCCGCGGCCAGCCCGTCGTGCGCCACTCCTGCTGCTCCCCGCCCTCGTCCCCCGCGTCGCCGAGCGGCCCGGTCGGACGGGCGGCGGCGAGCGCCGCGGTCAGGTCGGCGTGGACCGGGATGGGCGGGCAGTCGCCGGTCGGCACGAGCGAACCGTCGGCCGGGATCGCGGCCAGCTCCAGAGCCCGGCCCGCGGCGACGAGCCGGCGGGCGGCGTCGGTGATGGCGAGCTGCCCCTCCGCCGACCAGCCGCGCAGCTCGGTGAGGTCGACGACCACCGGGCCCGTGCCGCGGGCCAGCGCCCAGCCGACCGCTCCGCTGAAGCGGCGCACCGCGTCCGGGCCGAGGTGTCCGGCGACGGAGAGGATGCCGAGGCCGTCCTGGACGGTGTAGCGCCAGTCGATGGTCATGGGTCGTGAACTTCCTTGCGCGAGGGGCGGGTGGGGGATCCGGGGGAGAAGGGCGGGTGCCGGTGAGGTCAGAGCGGGAGGGTGATCCAGACGCTCTTGCCCAGACCGTCGGCGTCGGCACGCACCACCGCGGTGCCGGCCAGGGCCAGGGTCAGTTCCATGACGGTGCCCAGACCGCCCGAGCCGCTCCCCGTGAGGGCGCCGTACAGCGGGGGCAGGAACGGGTGGCGGTCGTGCACGGCGAAGGCCAGACAGTCCCGGCCGGCCGCGTAGATCACGGTGACCTGCGGGGACCGGTCGGCGGCGTGCCGCACGCTGTTGGTCACCAGCTCGCTGAGGATCAGCAGGGCCGGGTCGACCGCCGGGTGGCGCGCGGCGACGCCCCACTCGGCCATCACCTGCTGCGCCGTCTCGCGCGCGACCCGGACCGCGGACGGTGTGCTGGGCATGGTGAGCACATGCCGGTGCGGGAGCGTCTGTGTCGGTACGGACATCAGCCCTCCGCCCGCAGGAGACGGAAACCGGTCACCGTCGTGGGACGGATCCGCAGCACGATGTCGTGCGGCCCGTGGCTCCAGCCGGGCAGGGTGCGCCGGTGGTGGGCCACCTCGTTCGGGTCGGTGACGACCTCGGCGGGGCCGGACAGGGTCACCGTCCAGCCGGTGCCGGCCGCGGCCTGGATCTCGTCGGTCTGGTACGTCACCGCCTCGGGCACGGCGGCCGCCCGCACGGGAGCCCGGACGACCAGCCGCCCGTACTCCCACACGTGCCGCGCCGGCCGTACGACGGTCAGCCCCCGCTGCCCGTACACCAGCCGTCCCAGGCCGCTGCCCTCCACCAGCCACAACGCCTCCGCGCCGGAGACCTCGACCATGCGCGGCGTCGCCGGGGAGACGGTCATCGGGCCGGCTCCTCACGGTGCCGGGACTCGGCGGCCTTCGCGCCGTGCCGTACGGGGCTCTTCCCGCCCCCCGACACCCCGGGCGGCAGGACCCCGGCCAGTTCCAGATGCTCACGGGCGCCCCGGATCGCCTCCGGCGTCGTCGCGTACTCCCGGCCGTCGCGCCGCAGCAGCTCCAGCGCGCCGACGGACTCCAGGACCTGGAGCTGGTCGGGGCGGATCCCGGAGGCCAGCACCACGATGCCGCGCCGCCGCAGCTTCTCCACCGCGTCCTTGAGCACCAGGGCGCCGGTGGCGTCCATGGTCGACACCCGCGACATCCGCAGGATGACCACCCGCACGTCCGCGACCTCGGTGAGTTCCAGCAGGAAGCGGTGGGCGGCGGCGAAGAACAGCGGGCCGTCGATGCGGTAGGCGACGATGTGCTCCGCGAGCAGGGCGTGCTCCTCGGCGCTGTGGTCGCCGCGATCCAGCGGCACCTGATCGAGCCGGGCCTGCCGGGCGACCGCCCGCAGCGCCAGGACGCCCGCCACGACCAGGCCGATGATCACGGCGTAGACCAGGTCCAGGGCGAGGGTGGCGACCGCGGTGAGGACGAGGACCAGCGCGTCGGAGCGGGTGGCCCGGGCCATCGCCCGCAGCGAGCCCACCTCGACCATCCGCACCGCGGTGGCCAGCAGCACGCCCGCGAGCGCGGCCAGCGGGATCTTCGACACCAGGGGCGCGGCGGCGAAGACGATCGCGGCGAGCACCGCGGCGTGCGTGAGGGCGGCGAGCCGGGAGGACGCGCCGGTGCGGACGTTGACGGCGGTGCGCGCGATGGCGCCGGTCGCGGGGACGCCTCCGAAGAGCGGGGCGGCGATGTTGGCCAGGCCCTGGCCGAACAGCTCCCGGTCCGGATCGTGCTTGCGGCCGACGGTCATGCCGTCGGCGACCGACGCCGACAGCAGGGACTCCAGGGCGGCGAGCGCGGCGACCGCGACGGCCGGGGCGAGCAGGGAGCCCAGCGCGCCCAGGTCGAGGAAGCCCAGGGAGGGGGCGGGCAGCCCGGAGGGGAGGTCCCCGATCGGGGCGGCCCCGTCCAGGCCCGCGAGCTGGGTCACCAGGGTCGCGGCGATCACGGCGACGATGGAGAAGGGGATCGTGGGCCGCCACCGGGCGCCGGCCAGCATGACCGCCGCCACGGACACCGCGAGCGCGACGGCCGTCCAGTTCGGGTGCCCGGAGAACTCCTCGGCCGCGTGCCAGGCCACCACCAGCACCCGGTCGCCCTCGGGCTTGTCCACCCCGAGCGCGCCGGGGATCTGCTGAAGGCCGATCACACAGGCGATACCGAGACTGAAGCCCTCGACGACGGGCGCCGGGACGTACCGCATGTACTTGCCCGCCCGCAGCACGGCGAGCGCGACGAGCATGATCCCGGCCAGCAGGCCGACGGTGAGGACGCCGGTCGGACCGTACTCGGCGACGATCGGGACCAGGACCACCGTCATCGCGCCGGTCGGCCCGGACACCTGGAAGTTCGAGCCGCCGAAGACCGCGGCGAGGGCCCCGGCGACGACCGCGGTGGCAAGACCCGCCTCCGCGCCGAGACCGGAGGAGACCCCGAAGCCGAGCGCGAGCGGCAGCGCCACGATCGCCACGGTCAGCCCCGCGAGCAGGTCGCGGCGCGGATCACGGCGTACATCGGCCAGATCGTCGCGGCCCGGCAGCAGGGCGGAGACCCGGGCCCAGTACCGGCCGGTCGCTGTCGTCGTCATCGGGCGGTGACCTCGACTTCCCTGGCAGACGCCGCATGCCGGCTCAACGGCTGCGACAGCCGACTACAGCATCTGCTCAATTGCGAAAATTGGCAATTCATCATTCCGGCGGAGCGCGACGGGACGCGATCGGGAGTGATCAGGCGCGGCGGGTCCGGAGACGGATGGTGAGTGCTCGCGCCCTGCGTCAGGGCAAGGCGCGAGGCTGTGCCCGCGGCTACCTACGGACACAGCCATCACAGCATCTAAGCAATTGCGAAAATAAGCAACTCTGCATGCTGCTGCCCCCAGGGAAACCCGCGCGCGGGGCGCGTCAGGCCTTCTTGACCACGCTCGACTTGAGCTGCATCGCCCCGAACCCGTCGACCTTGCAGTCGATGTCGTGTCCGTCCACGCCGTCGACGAGGCGGATCCCGCGCACCTTGGTGCCGGCCTTGATCCCGGAGGGGCTGCCCTTGACCTTGAGCGCCTTGACGACGACCACGGAATCGCCGTCCCGCAGGACATTGCCGACGGCGTCCTTCACGACGCGCTCGGCGGGACCGGCGGCCTCGGCGTCCGCGCCGGTCTCGGCGGGCACCCATTCGTGGCCGCACTCCGGGCAGACCACGAGGGCGTTCATCTCGTACGTGTACTCGCAGGAGCACTTCGGACAGGGGGGAAGGTTCTCGATCATCCCGCCAGCGTAGCCGTCACACGGGCCCCGCCGTCCGGTCCGGCCGTCCGGTCCCCGTCACCCGCGTTCCAGCAGGCGGGCCGCCTCGCGCAGGACGTCCGTGATCTCCGCGCGGGCCGTGGGCCGGGAGGCGAAGACGCGGGGGCTGGGGTGCCAGGTCTCCAGGGTGTGCACCTCGGGCGCGTACCTCTCCCGGTAGACCGCCCAGCCGGCCTGCGCCTTGCGGCCCATGGCGACGACCACCTCCAGCGCGGGCAGCATGCCGATCACCTCGTGGAGGAAGGGCGCCGCGCGCTGTATCTCCGAGCGCCCCGGCGCGGCGATGCGGTCCGCCGTGCCCAGGTACCACGGCACGACGTTCCAGTGCACGGACTCCCGGTAGTCGAGCCCGGTCTCGGCGCGCAGGGTCCAGCAGTTCTGGGCCGTCGGGTCGTCGTTGTCGACGGAGATGATGCCGCTGCCGGTGCGGCGCAACTCGGCCTCCGCGCCCATGGACTTGCGCCCCGGGGCCTCCAGGAGGAACAGACTGCGGGCCGCGACACCACCGGACGCGGGGTCGAACCACGGCACGGACTCGCCGTCGCCGAGCCGGACGCGCAGCTTCTCCACCCAGTCGTTGAGGGGACGCACCCTCGGCTCGGTCCGCACCGCGCCCAGCCGGGCGGTCAGGGCTTCGGGGTCACGCAGGGCGCGGGGCGCCGGGGAACGGAAGGGATCACGGGACGACATGCGCGCAGTGTGCCACCCATTCAGGTGTTCGAGGCATCCCCCGTCGGGTGTGATCCGGCGAAGAAGAGCGCGACCTTGCCGAGAGTGACGCGTTGGGGATGGTGTGACGCCGTTGCAGTGACGGTTCTGCACTCGGGTCGCCTACCCCGGGCCGCGGCGCCACCCCAACGGGTGTCCGAATCTCGGGGAAGGGTGCGAACGTGTGGAAGTGTGTCGCCGGCGCGCCGGTGGCGCCGGCGTACGGCGGTGAGCCGGTCGGGGGACTGGTCGGCCGGGAGACGGAGTCGGCCGCGCTGTGGGACCTGCTCGCGGGACACCATCTGGTGACGGTCACCGGCCGGGCGGGCGTGGGCAAGAGCCGCCTGGCCGCCACGGCCGCCCGGCGGGCGAACGGCCCGTGGCGCCGCGTGGTCCATGTCCGCTGGCAGGACAACGAGTTCGCGAACGGCCCGGGCAACGGGCTGTTCCATGGGCCGGGGAACGGACCGGGCGCCGCCGGGACTTCGGACGCGTACGACGGACCGGACGCGCCGGGTGCGCTGGCCGCGGCCGTGCACCGGGCGCTGACCGGCAGACGCCCCCGCCCCGGCGAGGCGGGCACCGCAGGACTGGCGCGCCTGCTGCCGCCCGTGGGCGGGCTGCTGTTCCTCGACGACGTCGATCCCGTCCAGCACGAATGCATGGGGCTCGTGCAGCGGCTGCTGGTGGCCGTGCCCGGACTGCGGGTCCTGGTGACCTCGCGGCGCGCGCTCGGCCTCGGTGAGGAACAGGTCCTGGTGGTACCGCCGTTGACCACCAGCGCCCCGGAGGACGGCAACGGCCATGCCGCGGCCGTGGAGTTGTTCCTCCGGCGGGCACGCGCGGTGGTGGAGGGGTTCCGCCCCGGCGCGGAGGGCGTGCGGGCGGTCGAGGCCATCTGCCGTTCCCTGGAAGGCGTTCCGCACGCCATCGAGCTGGCCGCCGAACAGGTGGCACGTCAGCCGGTGGCCGAACTCGCGGACGTACTGGAACGCCACCAGTGCTGGCTGCGCAGCGAACGGCCCCTGCTGCGCCGCCATCGCTCGCTGCGCGACACCGTCGGCACCAGCTACGCGCTGTCCGAACGCGAGGCCCGCATCGTGTGGGGCAGGGCCAGCGCGCTGGCCGGGGCCTTCGACGAGTCGACCGCCGTGTTCCTGTGCGCCGGCGGCACCGTCGCACCGCACGCGGTGCCCTCGCTGCTGGCCCGGCTGGCCGCCATCCACGTCCTGGAGCCGGTACGGGAACCGGGAGGACCCCGCCCGCCCCGCTACCGGATGACGCGTGCCGCCCAGGACTTCGGGCATGAACGGCTGCGCGAGGCAGGTGAGTTGGAGGCGGCGTTGGAGCGTCGCGCGTCCCGCTGCCGGCAGTTGACGGCCGTCGCACAGCATCTGTGGACCTCCGGCTGCGAGTCGCAGGCCGTCCGTCTGGTGCACGAGGAGCAGGAGGAGGTCACGGCCCTTCTGCGGGTGGCCGTCCACCGCGCGGTCCACGCGGAGACGGCTCTGGAGACGGTGACCGGCCTGTGGTTCTGGTGGGTCGTCCACGGCCACGCCCGCGAGGGCCTCGACCTGCTCACCCGGCTCCTTCCCCTGTGCCCGGCGGACAGCGCGGCCACGGCCCCCGGGCGGTGGCTTGCGGCCTGGCTCAGCGCCGAACACGACCCCCGGACCGCCCGGGTGCTGCTGGGCCGGGCCTGGCCGGGCGCCGTACTGGCCGGCGACGACGCCACCCTCGGCCACATCGCCCACGTCCACGGGGTGATCGCCCTGCGCGAGGGGGACGCCCGGACCGCCGCCGAGCAGTTCGCGCAGGCCGCCGCCCTCATCCCGCCGCACACCCCCAACGGCCCCTCGGCGGCGGTGAGTCTGGCCGCCCAGGCCCTCGCCGAAGCCTCCTTCGCACCCGGCGCCGCCCGCCGCAGCGCCCACCGTGCCCTGGCCGGCCCCGGCGTCCGCGGCGACGCCTGGGCCACCCTCACCGCCCGCTACGTCCAGGCGCTCCTGGACCACCGCAGCGGCCGCGGTGTCCGCGCCCGCACCCGGGCCCTGCGCGCCCTCGGCGCGGTGGACCGCGACCTCCCGGCACCGCACGGACACGCGGCCCTGTGCGCACTGGTCGCGGAGATCGGGACGTGAAGCGCGGAGACCGGGACGTGAAGCGCGGAGACCGGGACGTGAAGCGCGGAGACCGGGATGTGATCCGCGGTTGCCGTCACCCGGCACGAAGGCGGTGTCAACTTTGCCGGGGTTCGGCAATGCGCCGTCCGGCATGGGCAGTTCAAGATGGAGGGGCGGAACACGGGGAGCTGTCCCGGTGCCCGGCCCCGGCAACGGGGAGGGCACCGGGGCGCGAGGACTGAGCGAGTCGGGGGTGAGGACGTGAGGCAGGCAGTCATCGACGCCGCCGTGCGGTTTCCCGACGTGATCTGGACCTCGGCCCTGGTCGTCGCCCTCGGCTTCTGGCTGCTGGTCCTGCTGGGCCTGGCCGGCGCCCGTGACTTCGACGCCGACGCCCCGGGCCTGGCCCGGTCGTCGCGCGGGGTGCCGGTCGCCGTCCTGGCCTCCGCCGTGATCGCACACGCCTGGTTCCTCGGACTCACCGGGTCGGTCCTGCTGGACCGGCTCCGGCTGACCGGTTCGGCCGAGGCCGCGGCCCGGGTCGCGCTGCTCGCCCTGTCCGCCCTCCTCGCCCTGACCACGACCTGGTGGTGCGTGGTCACACTGGCCGGGCTGCGGTCCGCCCGGTCTGCCCGGTCCGCCCGCACCGGGCCGCGCCGACGGGACCCCGCGGACGGGACGCCGTACGACCCCGGCAGTCGCCCCGGCAATGGCCCGACGGCCGACCACGGCCCGACGGGTGCCCGCGATCTGGCCACTGCCCGCAGCCGGACCGCTGCCCGGGGCCGGACGACCGCCCGCGATCGGACCGTGGTGCGCGGCGGGGCTCCGGCCCCTGGCCAGGCCCCCGTCTGCGACCGGACCGCCGTCCGGCGACGGTCCGACCGGGCGGCCTGAACCGCCGGCGGCCGCGCGCGGACGCGGTGGCCCGATCACCGCTCGACCGTCGCCCGAAAGCCGCTCCACAACAGCCCGCCCGCCCGCGATCCGGCCGGTGGCCCGAACCACCGTGCCCCGCGACCGCACGGCGCGACCGGCCGCCCCGGGTGACCGCACCGGGCGACCGACCCTGACCGACGTCCCGCCGCCCGCATCCGACGCGGGCCGCTCCGCCTCGCCGCGCGAGGCGTCAACTCCACCCAGACGTGAAGGACTTCCCATGGATTCCATGACCATGGGCCTCGGCGTGCTTGTCGTCGTGTGCCTCCTCATCGCCACCGCCGTGCTGTTCGTCGTCTCCCGGCTGTTCCGCAAGGTCGAACAGGGCAAGGCGCTGATCGTCTCCAAGACGCGCAAGGTCGATGTGACCTTCACCGGCCAGGTCGTGCTGCCCGTGCTGCACAAGGCCGAGGTGATGGACATCTCGGTGAAGACCATCGAGATCACCCGGGCCGGCAAGGAAGGGCTGATCTGCCAGGACAACATCCGCGCCGACATCCGGATCTCGTTCTTCGTGAAGGTCAACAAGACCGTCGAGGACGTCATCCGGGTCGCCCAGGCCGTCGGCACCGCCCGCGCCAGCGACCAGCGGACACTTCAGGAGCTGTTCCACGCGAAGTTCTCCGAGGCGCTGAAGACCGTCGGCAAGCAACTGGACTTCACCGACCTCTACACCAAGCGCGAGGAACTGCGGTACCGGATCATCGAGGTCATCGGCGTCGATCTGAACGGCTACCACCTGGAGGACGCGGCGATCGACTATCTGGAGCAGACGCCGCTGACCCAGCTCGACCCGGCCAACGTCCTCGACGCCCAGGGCATCCGCAAGATCACCGAGCTGACGGCCGTCGAGCACGTCCGCACCAACGAGGCGCAGCGCACCGAGGAGAAGGAGATCACCCGGCAGAACGTCGACGCGCGGGAGGCGATCCTGGAGCTGGAGCGCCGTCAGGCGGACGCGGAGATCAAGCAGCGGCGCGAGATCGAGACCGTGCGGGCCCGCGAGGAGGCCGAGACGGCACGGGTGGTGGAGGAGGAGCGGCTGCGCGCGCAGGGCGCCTTCCTGAAGACGGAGGAGCAGCTCGGCGTCCAGCGCGAGAACCAGGCCCGTGAGGTCGCCGTCGCGCAGAAGAACCGCGAGCGGGTCATCGCCGTGGAGAACGAGCGCATCGAGAAGGACCGGATGCTGGAGGCCATCGCGCGGGAGCGGGAGACCCAGTTGACCCGGATCGCCGCCGAGAAGGAGGTCGAGGCGGAGAAGCGGGACATCGCCGAGGTCATCCGGGAGCGGATCGCCGTGGACCGTACGGTCGCCGAGCAGGAGGAGGCCATCAAGCGGCTGCGCTCGGTCGAGGAGGCGGAGCGGCAGCGGCAGGCCGTGATCATCGCCGCCGAGGCGGAGGCGCAGGAGAAACTGGTCAAGGACATCAAGGCCGCCGAGGCCGGAGAGCAGGCCGCGGTGCACCGTGCCGCCGAGGAACTCACCCTCGCCGAGGCCCGGTTGAAGAGCGCCGACCTCGACGCGCAGGCCAAGCTGCGGCTCGCGGAGGGCATCCAGGCCGAGACCGCCGCCGAGGGGCTCGCGGCCGTCCAGGTCCGCGACAAGGAGGCCGAGGTCATCGAGAAGGTCGGCCGTGCCGAGGCGGAGGCGACCGAGGCCCGGCTGCGCGCCGAGGGCGAGGGCACCCGCGCCAAGGCGCTGGCCGAGGCCACCGCCATCTCCGAGAAGCTCAAGGCGGAGGCGGAGGGCCTGAGTCAGAAGGCCGTCGCGATGGCCGCGCTCGACGAGGCGTCCCGCGGGCACGAGGAGTACCGGCTGCGGCTCGCCGCCGAGAAGGAGATCCGGCTCGCCGGACTGGACGTGCAGCGGCAGGTCGCCGAGGCGCAGGCCACGGTGCTCGCCACCGGTCTGGAGAACGCCGACATCAACATCGTCGGCGGGGAGTCCGTCTTCCTCGACCGCCTCGTCTCCTCGATCTCGCTCGGCCGGGGCATCGACGGGTTCGTGCAGCACTCGCAGACGGCGCAGGCCCTCGGCCGGCCGTGGCTGGACGGCACCTCGGACTTCACCGAGGACCTCGGCCGCGTCCTCGGCCCGGTCTCCACGGCGGACGTGCAGAACCTCACCGTGTCCGCGCTGCTGATGAAGCTGATGAAGACCGGCGGCGCCGACTCCCACGCCCTGGAGCAACTGCTCGGCAGGGCCGGTGAACTGGGGATCGCCGACACCTCCCTCGCCGCCCTGAACGGCAGCGCCGGGAACGGCCGCGCCAAGGGCAGCGCCGAGGTCTGACAGGCCGCGGTCCGGACCCGCCGTACGGGGGTCGGCGGCTCCGGACCGCATTTCTCTGACGTTCTGAGAGGGAACCCATGACCATCGGCCCGGACACCGGTACGCACGGCCCGGACACCCGTAGCCACGGCCCGGACACCGGCATGTACGGCCTGGACACCGGCACGTACGAGGTGCTGCGCGACCGGCTCACCGCGCAGGCCGCCGAACTCGCGCGCCGCGCCGAGGAGTTGAACACCCGGCGGATCGAGGAGTTCGGCTCGCTGCGGCTGGAACTGGCGGGCACCGAGCGGCTCCACACGGACGCGGCCTGTGTGCCCCGGGACGTCGTCGCCGTCGCTGGCGTCCTGCTCCTCGGCTACAACACCGTCCCCGGCCGGGGGCCGGAGACCACGGTCGGCGACGTGCTGGCCCTGCACGACCGCGAGATGCGCCGGCTGCCCGACGACGCCGTGCCCGGCCTGCTGAACGACCCCTCATTCGTAAGGGAGTTCAGGGCCCTGCACCGCTACTACCACCAGGCCCGGCTGCTGCGACTGCGGCGGGTGGAGGGCAAGCTGCTGGCCGTCTTCCAGACCGGTGAGAAGGCCGACGACATCCGGGTCCTGCGCTGGGCGGTCTCCGACGACGGGCAGGTCGCCTTCCTCGACGCCCGCGGCGACCGGGACCATGTCCTGCCGCCCGCCCACGACTTCACCTGGCGGGAGACGACCCGGGAGGACCACGTCCTCGGCCGGCACCCCCATGTGTCCGTCGAGGGCGAGGTGTTCGTCACCACCGTCGGCGGCTCCCTCACCGTCAAGACCGAGAACGACACCGAGACCGGCGAGGGCATCCACACCGAGCCCGTCGCCGAGCCGCTCCAGTCGCTCGCCGACGCGGACATCGCCTACGCGCGCGTCGGCGCACTCGTCCTGATCCGGGTCCGCCCCTACAAGGAGGACACCGACCGCCACCTGGTGTTCAACACGCTCACCCGGTCCGTCGTCCGCCTCGACGGCATCGGACAGGGCTGCCGCAGGCTCCCCGAGGACCAGGGCATCGTCTTCCCCGGCGGCTACTGCCTGGCGGCCGGGACGCACAAGACGTTCGACGGCGTCACCGGCGGCGAGGACGACCCCCTGGAGTTCGAGCGGACGGTGCGCTCGCCCAACGGCGAGGACGTCCTGTTCGCCTTCCACGCCCGCGCGGCGGGCCGCGGTCTGCTGCTGCACTACAACCTCATCCGCAAGGAGGTCGCCACCCCGCTGTCCTGCGACGGCTGGGCCCTCTTCGACGACGGCACCCTGACCGTGCTCCGCGGCGGCGCCGACGAACCCCAGCGCGTGCACCCCGTCCAGCGCTGGAACTCGCCCTACGTCTCCGCCACCCACGCCGCCTCCCGGGCCGTCGGCACGGGCCCGCTGGCCCGGGTCGGCAACGCCGACCTCGTCCGCGGCATCTCCGACTGCCTCTCCCTCGCCCGCACGGTCACCGAGACCACCCCGACGAGCGAGGTGTACGAGGCCCTGGCCGCGGCCTGCGTCCGGACCGCCGACTCCCACCACTGGCTGACCGAGCCCGAACTCGGCTGTCTGCACGAGCCGTTGGCCGAGGTACGGGCCACCGCCGAACAGGTGCTGGCCGAGTTCGAGACCGTCCAGGCCCTGACCCGCCAGGCCGCCGACGCCCTGGACCGGGCGACGGCCCGGGTCGCCGCCGTCGTACGGCGGTTGCGCGGCGAGACCCCGCGCGGCGCCGCCGACTGGGTCGACGGCCTCACCGAACTCAGGCGCGCCCACAGCCACTTGCTCACCCTCAAGGACCTGCGGTACATCGACCTCGCCCGTATCGACGCGCTCGCCGCCGACGCCGAGGCCGATCTCGCCTCCTTCGGGCAGCGCGCCGTCGCCCACCTCGCCCACGAGGACGCCTTCACCGGCCACCGGTCCGACACCGGGCAACTCGCCGCCGAGGCGGCGGAGATCGGCACCGTCGCCGAGGCCGCGCCGCTCGCCGCCCGGCTCGACGGGATCGCCGAGGGGCTCGGCACGGTCACCGAGGTCGTCGCGGGCCTCGACATCGGCGACACCACGGTCCGTACCGCCGTCCTGGAACGGATCGCCGAGGTCCTCGGCGGCGTCAACCGGGCCCGCGCCGTCCTCGACGCCCGCCGCCGAGCCCTGCTGGACCGAGAGGGACGCGCCGAGTTCGCCGCCGAGTTCGCCCTGCTCGGCCAGTCCGTCACCGGCGCGCTCGCCGCCGCCGACACCCCCGAGGCGTGCGACGACCACCTCGCCCGTCTCCTCGTCCAGGTGGAGAACCTGGAGTCCCGGTTCGCCGAGTTCGACGACTTCCTCGGCCGGCTCGCCGAACGGCGCGACGAGATCCACGAGGCGTTCTCCACCCGCAAGCAGACCCTCGTGGAAGCGGGCGCCCGGCGCGCCGAACGCCTCGCCGAGTCGGCCGCCCGCGTCCTGCGCACGATCACCCGGCGCGGCGCCGCCCTCGCCGACACGGACGACATCGCCACCTACTTCACCGCCGACCCCATGGTCGCCAAGCTCCGCGCGATCACCGACGAACTGCGCCGGCTCGGCGACACCGTCAGGGCCGAGGAACTCGACGGCCGCCTCAAGGCCGCCCGCCAGAACGCCCTGCGCTCCCTTCGCGACCGCACCGACCTCTACGCCGACGACGGCCGCACCCTGCGCCTGGGCGCCCACCGGTTCGCCGTCAACACCCAGCCCCTCGACCTCACCCTCGTCCCGCACGGCGACGGCCTCGTCCTCTCCCTGACCGGCACCGACTACCGCGCCCCGGTCACCGACCCCGCCTTCGCCGCCACCCGCCCGTACTGGGACCGCACCCTGCCGTCGGAGTCGCCGGAGGTCTACCGCGCCGAACACCTCGCCGCCCGGCTGCTGGACGAGCACGGCGCACCGGCCCTGGAGGAGGCCGACCTGCCCGGCCTCGTACGACGGGCCGCCGAGGCCGCCTACGACGAGGGCTACGAGCGCGGGGTCCATGACCACGACGCGACCCTGATCCTCACCGCCCTGCTCCGCCTGCACCGGACCGCCGGACCCCTGCGCCACGAACCCGCGGCCCGCGCCGCCGCCCAGGTCTTCTGGGCCCACGGCACCACCGAACAGTCCCGCCAGGACTGGACTCGGCGCGCGCTCTCCCTGGCCCGCGCCCGCGACACGTTCGGCCTGACCCCCGCCATCGCCGATCTCCGCCGGGAGTTCGCGCGGGCGATCACCGGAGAGCGCGCCGACGCGGCCGCCGACTACCTGTTCGACGAGCTGACCGGCGGCCCCGACGGCTTCGTCATCAGCGGCGGCTGCCGCGACCTCCTCGACAAGTTCCGCCGTACGGTGGGCACTTCGGCCTACGACGACGACCTCGCCGCCCTCGAGGGGCTGGACGCGCGCCGACAGCTCGTGGAGGCGTGGCTGTCCTCGTACAACGCGTCCACCGGCGCCGGCACCACCCCCGGCGACCTGGCCGAGGCGGTGGCCGCCGAACTCTGCCCCGGCCTGCCCCGCCACACCTCCGACGCGCCGCTGACCACGACGGTCGAAGGGCTGCTCGGCTCCCACCCCCGCGTCACCGCCGGCACCCTGCCGCTGCGCGTGGACGAGTTCCTCGCCCGCACCCGCGCCTTCCGCGCCCACGACGTCCCCGGCCACCGCTCCTACCAGCGCCGCCGCGCGGAACTGGTGACCGCCGAACGGACCCGGCTCCGGCTGCACGAGTTTCGGCCGCGCGTGATGTCCGCGTTCGTGCGCAACCGGCTCATCGACGAGGTGTACCTGCCGCTGATCGGCGACAGCCTCGCCAAGCAGCTCGGCACCACCGGCGCGTCCCGGCGCACCGACACCGGCGGCCTGCTGCTCCTCATCTCCCCGCCCGGCTACGGCAAGACGACCCTCATGGAGTACGTCGCCGACCGCCTCGGCCTCGTCCTGGTCAAGGTCGACGGCCCCGCCCTGGGACACGCCGTCACCTCCCTCGACCCGGCCGAGGCCCCGAACGCGACGGCCCGCCAGGAGGTCGAGAAGATCAACTTCGCGCTGGAGGCGGGCAACAACACCCTTCTCTACCTGGACGACATCCAGCACACGTCGCCCGAGCTGCTCCAGAAGTTCATCCCGCTGTGCGACGCCACCCGCCGTGTCGAGGGCGTCCGCGACGGCGAGCCGCGCACCTACGACCTGCGCGGCAAGCGCTTCGCCGTCTGCATGGCCGGCAACCCCTACACCGAGTCGGGGAACCGCTTCCGGGTGCCCGACATGCTCGCCAACCGGGCCGACGTGTGGAACCTCGGCAACGTCCTGACCGGCAAGCAGGACGCCTTCGCGCTCAGCTTCGTGGAGAACGCGCTCACCGCCCACCCGGTCCTGGCCCCACTCGCCGGCCGCGACCGCGCCGACCTGGACCTGCTGGTCCGGCTCGCCGAGAGCGACGGCACGGCCCGCGCCGACCGGCTCGTCCACCCCTACGGGACCGCCGAACTGGAACAGATCCTGGCCGTACTGCGCCACCTCCTCACCGCCCGCGCGACGGTCCTCGCGGTGAACGCCGCCTACATCGCCTCGGCGGCCCGGTCCGACGACGCCCGCACGGAACCGCCCTTCCAGCTCCAGGGGTCGTACCGCAACATGAACAAGATCGTGCAGCGGATCCGGCCGGTCATGAACGACACCGAGCTGGCCGCGCTGATCGACGACCACTACGCGGCCGAGGCCCAGGTCCTCACCACCGGCACCGAGGCGAACCTGCTCAAGCTCGCCGAACTGCGGGGCACGCTCACCCCGGAACAGGCGGCCCGCTGGAACGACGTGAAGGCCGCCCACGTCCGCACCGCGGCGCTCGGCGGACCCGAGGACGACCAGCTCTCGCGCGCGATCGCGGCGCTCGGCCTGCTCGCGGACCGGATGGCGGCGGTCGAGTCGGCGATCAGCCGGGCGGCCGCCGGTCCGCGTCACTCCGCTCAGGAGTAGAGGTGGCTCAGCCGTCGCGGCGGGGCGGGGTCGGGTCCAGGTAGACGCGCCGGATGTCCGGGAACAGTGCGCGGAGCCGGGTTTCCGCCTCCTCGCAGGCCCACTCGATCTCGGCGGCGCTGGAGAGGTCGCGGAAGTCGACCTTCGCGGCGACCAGGATCTCTCCGGGGCCCTGCACCAGGGTCGTCAGTTCCATGACGTCCTCGATGTGCCGGATCGTCAGCAGCTCCCGGCGCACCGCGTCCCGCGCGGACGCGGGCAGGGCGCGGCCGACGAGGAGTTCGGTGTTGGCGCGGCCCAGGATCACCGCGACGAGGACGAGCAGCAGCCCGATGAGGATCGAGGCGATGCCGTCCCACACCCCGGACCCGGTGAGCTGCCCGCCGAGCAGCCCCAGCGCGGCCAGCACCAGGCCGACGAGCGCGGCCGTGTCCTCCATGACGACCGCCTTGACGGCGGTGTCGGGCGTGTGACGCAGATAGCGCAGCAGCGGGACCTTGAAGTACCCCGCGCGGCCGGACGCCTGCTTGAGCCCGGTGCGCAGCGAGAGCCCCTCCAGGACGAAGGCGGCGGCGAGCACGATGTAGGAGACCAGCGGATCGCCCGGGGTCTCGCCGTGGGTCAGGGAGTGGATGCCGTCGTACAGGGCGAACACACCGCCGCCGACGAAGGTGGCGACGGAGGCGAGGAGCGCCCAGATGTAGCGCTCGGGCGCGTGCCCCAGCGGATGGTCCTCGTCGGCGGGCTTCTTGCTGCGCTTGAGGGAGACGAGGAGCAGCAGTTCGGTGCAGGTGTCGGCGACCGAGTGCCCGGCCTCGGCCAGCATCGCGCTGGAACCGCTGATGACGCCGGCGACGGCCTTGGCGAGGGCGACACCGAAGTTGGCGGCGGTCGCCACGACGACGGTGAAGGCGGACCCGCCCGCTCCGGGACCGCCCGAGGCACCCACCCGGGCGTCCAGCACCGGGCCGGTGCGCGTGTCCGGCCGCCGTTCTTCGGGTTCTCTTCCGTGGCGCGGGTGCATCGGCGATCAGCGGCTTCCGTCCGGGCGGGAGAGACGTGAGGGGCAAAGTGGAAATATCCTGGCAGAGTCATACGCGTGCTCGCCGCTGCGTGGGCACCCATGGGAGGAGACTCCGGATGGCGCACCACCACAAGTCCAATCGAGCCGTCGAAGGCGACCCGGGCACCGGTCACGGCAGGGGCATGCCACGGCGACCCGACCAGGACGAACTCGCCGAGCGGACCCGGCAGGACCGTCTGGAGGCCGGACTGCCGGTCGGTCCCTCGTCGGACGAGGAAGCCGAATACGAGGAGTGAAGGAGTCCCGATCAGTCACGGGAGTCCCGTGGCTCGCCCAGAGACACCACCACCGCGGACGCCGGTCCGTCGGGTGCGTCGTAGCTCACCGTGTCGCCCACGTGGTGACCGAGGAGGGCGCGCCCGAGCGGGCTGTCCGCGGTGACGAGCGTCGGATCGGCGTCCGTGGCCGTCTCGCCGATCTGGAAGGTCTCCACCGTGCCGTCGGCGAACCGCACGGCCACGGTGCTGCCCACGCCGACCACGTCGGTGGGCGGCGGCCCCGCCACGTCGGCCTGCTCGAGCCGGGTGGTGATCTCGGAGATACGGTCGTCCAGACGGGTCAGATCGTCGGCCCGCTGAAGCTCGTCCGCCGCGTCGGCCTCGTCGCCGACCTGCATGTCGGAGTCCTTGAGCGTGGCCGCGACCGCGCCGCGTTCCCGGTGGAGATCCGCGAGTTCCCGTTCGAGGGCGTCACGGGCGGCGCTGCTGATCGGCGCGGGTTCGCTGGACATGCGTTCTCCCTTGTGACGGCTGATCTCAACTGCTGACGATTCCCACGACCAGGTTGATGGCGGTCGCGAGGATGCCGGTGCCGAAGACGTAGGACATCAGACAGTGCCGCAGCACGATCGAGCGGATCGTGGTGCTGGAGACGTTCGTGTCGGACACCTGGTACGTCATGCCGAGGTTGTAGCTGAAGTAGAAGAAGTCCCGGTACGCGGGCGGGCTGTCCGAGTTGAAGTCGATGCCGCCGCCCGAGTCCTCGTAGTACACGTAGGCGTAGCGCGTCGCGTACATCAGGTGCAGGGCGGCCCAGGCCGTGAAGACCCCGCACAGGGCGGTCGCCGCGTGCCGGGTGTCGGAGGTGTCGCCGTGCAGGAGCAGCAGCACGATCGCGACCAGGCCGCACAGGGCCACCCCGACCACCACGAGTTCCTCGACGACCGGCTCGAAGTCCTCGCGGCGGGCGTTGCGATGGGTGGCGGCCGCGTCCATCGGCCACAGCACCACCCAGCCCGCCAGGACGAAGAACAGCTCCATCGCGGCGATCGCGGCCAGGGCGCCCAGCGGCGCGTCGGTCGTCAGCCCGACGGCCACGCCGACCGCGGCCCCGAGGACCACCGAACCGGCGAGACGGGGCACGGCACCGACCGGCAACCAGGTGCTCATGAACCACCACGATAATCCGGATGCCGCCGATCGGCCCGGCACGGCGGACGCGCCCGCCCGGGGGCTCCGCCCACGGTTCCCGCTCAGGAACCCGCCGGTCTGCGGGGGCCGCGCCGCTGGTCGCCGCTGTCCCGGCGGAGCCGGTCGGTGTGCCGGGCGACGTCGTCCACGCGGGCCGCGAGGTCGGAGTGCCCGGAGGTCAGGTACGCGTGCGTGGCCGTCAGGGGGCTGACGAGGGCGGCCGCGTCGTTGTCGGCGAGGGCCGTGGTGAGCGCGGCGAGCGAGGTGCGGGCGGAGGCCGGGAGGTCGGTGAGCGCGGTGATCCGGCCGGCGAGCTGACGGAGGTCCGCCGCGTTGTCACGGGCCCAGGCCGTGACCGTGCGGTCGGCGGCCCTGCGGTCACGGGTCGCCCGCACCCTCTCCTCGCCCGTCGTCCCGGGGCCTCCCGGGCGTACGCGCAGATAGCGGCGTTCGGCGGCCTGGCGGCTGGAGACCCCGAGCGGGTGGGCGAGATCGGCCCAGTTGGCGCCCGCGGCACGGGCCTCCTCGATCAGTCCCGGCTCCCAGGCGGCGAGCTGGTCGCGCACCTCGCGCAGCAGGAGCAGCGCGGCGAGGGCCTGCTCGGCGCTGGTCGGGACGGGCTCGGGCGGCTCGCCGTGCCGCGGGGTCCGGGCGGTGTGCAGGGTCTCGTTGATCGAGTCGAGCGCTGCGGCGGCGGCGAGGAAGGAGGTGGGGGTGGGCCTGTCGTCCATGGATACGGATCCTCCGAGATGTCTTGTCACCCTTTCGATGACACTGAACTTGTCATCGTTTCGATGACATGTTACAACGGATGCCAGGTGAACCGCATTGGCAGCGACGTGCTGACCCGAACACTGGAGGTGTCTTTCATGTTGATGCGCACCGACCCGTTCCGTGAGCTGGACCGCCTCACCCAGCAGCTCCTGAACACGACCGGTACCTGGTCGCGGCCGTCGGCGATGCCGATGGACGCCTACCGGGAGGGCGAGGAGTATGTGATCGCCCTCGACCTGCCGGGCGTCTCCCCGGACGCGATCGACATCGACGTCGAGCGGAACATGCTGACCGTCAAGGCCGAGCGGAGGCCCGTCGCCAAGGCCGACGACGTGCAGATGGAACTCTCGGAGCGCCCGCTGGGCGTCTTCTCCCGCCAGGTCGTGCTGGCCGACACCCTGGACACCGAGCACATCCGGGCGGACTACGACGCGGGCGTGCTGACCCTGCGCATCCCGATCGCCGAGCGCGCCAAGCCCCGCAAGATCGCCATCGGCGGCGGCACGGCCCGCAAGCAGATCGGCGGCTGAGCCCGACGGCGCACACGATGACCGCGCCGTCCCCGAACGGACCGGGCCGTCCCTGAACGGTCCGTGCCGTCCCCGAACGATTCCCGCAGACGAGAAAGGCGACCGCATCACCGATGATCACGCTGCCGGAACAACCCTGCCGGCCCGCCGTCGGCATGACGTTCGAGCAGATGCTGGAAAGAGTGCGCTACGAGGGCGCGTACCCCACGCGTGAGCGGGCCGAGGACGCCGTGCGCACCGTACTGGCCGCGTTCGGACGCCAGCTCACGGGCGACGAGCGCGTGGAGCTGGCGGCCAGACTGCCGCACGAGGCCGCGGTCGCCTTCACCTCCGAGATCCCGGCCGTCGAACCGCTCACCGGCTGGGGCTTCGTGAAGGACCTGGCCGCCCGCACCGGCGGCACGGCGGCCACCACGCGCTGGGACACGGGCACCGTCCTCCGCGTCGTGGCCCAGCTCGCCGGCGAGGATCTCCTGCGGCGCATCCTCGCCCGGCTCCCTTCGGGCCATGCCCTGCTGTTCGGCCGCGCCGAGCTGCCGAGACCGGGCGCCGAGCCCGAGTGTTCTCACGGGGTACCGGCGTCCGCGGGGTAGGTCAACCGGCCGTCCTGGACACGGGCGTTGCGGTCCAGGACGGCCGGCTTCGTCGTCGTGGGGGACATGATGTTCACGACCTCGACACCCGCGACGATCAGGGCGTCCGTGATCAGCCGGCGATGGCAGCGCCAGGGCACCGCCTCGCTGCACATGATCGCCGGCCGTTCGTGCCCGGCCAGCTCGATCAGCTCGCGCAGCCCCTCCGCGAAGGCGTCGGTGGCCATGTAGTCGGCGTAGTCACGGAACGCCTTGACCCGCCAGGCGTCGTTCACGCTCGCCACGTCCTTCGGCGTGTGCCGCCGCCCGCCCAGCTCGCGGATCCACCGGTAACCGATGTCCGGAGGCAGCGCCTCGACGATCGCGTCCTGGTTCCACTGCGGGAACTTCCTGGACGACGGGAACGACCGGACGTCCACCAGGCAGGTGACCGCGTTGTTCCGCAGCATCGCCACCACCTCGTCGACGTCACGCGTGGAATGCCCGATCGTGCAGATCCGGTTCATGCCCACCGTCCTCTCGCCCGGCGGCACGCCGAAGGCGCTCCAGGCATCATGAAAGACATCGCGACGGTGTGCGAGTCGCGCCGGACCGGCCCCGCAGCGTCGCCCCAGACGGGCGTATTGTGCGGATATGGACGATGTTCGGTGCGGCTGGTGCGATGCGCCGCTACCGGACGACGCCGCCCGCAACCGACGGTACTGCGGCCCGCTGCACCGGCAGGCGGCCTGGCGGGCCCGACGCCGGTGGCGCGCAGCGGCGGACGCACGCCGGGCGACCCTGCTCACCGGCACGGACCTGCTGGACCGGGCCCAAGCCGTGGCGACGCGCGCGGTCGACCCGTCCCCGGCGCACGACTCCGACGCGGGCCGCCTCTGCGCGGAGGCCGCGGAGGTACCGGACCTGGCCGACCAACTCGTACGCAACGCCGTACGGGCCGACCGCCAGGCCGGCGCGACCTGGGCCCAGATCGGCGCGGGGCTGGGAATCGGGGGCGAGGCGGCGAGAAACCGGTACGGACGCGGGCGCACGGCCGTCGCCACGACACCGCTTCCGGGCACCGACCCCGTCCCGGCACCGGAGGAGCAGCCCGGTCACGTCCTGGAGGCGCTTCGGCCCTGCCTGGTCGAGGTGGTGCGTGAGACGGGTGCGTCCGCCGGGCTGCTCTACCTGGTGTCGCTGGACGGGCGGGTGCTGCGGCTGGCGGCGACCAGCGGGGTGCCGCCGAAGATCGCCGCACTCTGGGAGCGGCTGAGGGTGGCGGCCTCGGGGCCCGTGGCCGATGCGGTGCGGGAGAGGCGGCTGGTGTGGCTCGCCAGTCAGGCCGAACTCACGCGGCGCTACCCGAAGGCCGCGCTCGTGCTGCCGTACGACGTGGCGCTGGCCGCCGCCCCGCTCGTGGCCGGGCCGATGGTCCGGGGTGCGCTGGTGCTGCTGTGGCCCGGCTCGCGCCCGCCGCGGCTCGGCGCCCAGGAGCGCCGGGCGGTCGGCGCCGCCCGTGACCGGATGAGCGCGCTGCTGGAGCGGGCCGCCGAGGACGGGCAGCCGGTCCTGCCGGGGCGCGCGCCGCGCCATGTCGCCCCGGCGCGCGGCCCCACCGCCGGGCCCGCCGAGGCGCAGGCCGCCGCGGACTTCGCCAACCGCCTCCCGGAAGGCTGCTGCGCGCTGGACCCGGAGGGACGGATCACCTTCGTCAACGCGGCGGCCGCGGAGCTGCTGGGGCGCCGGGTGGCGGATCTGGCCGGGGTGCTGCTGTGGGAGGCGTTGCCATGGCTGGACGATCCCGCGTTCGAGGACCGTTACCGGGCCGCCGTGCTCAGTCACCGGCCCACGTCGTTCACCGCCCTGTGCCCGCCGGACCTGCGGCTCGACCTGCGGCTCTGCCCGGACGGCTCGGGGGTCAGCCTCCGTATCACCCCGGTCGGGATCGCCGCGACGGCCGACACCGTCGATCGACCGGGGTCCGAGCACCAGGGCACCGGCGGCCTCTACGACCTGATGCACCTCGCCGCCACCCTCACCGAGGCCGCGAGCGTGCGGGACGTCGTCGAGCTGGCCGCCGATCACATCATGCCCGCCTTCGACGCCCAGGGATTCGTGCTGTCCCTGGCCGAGGGCGGCCGGCTGCGGGTCGTAGGACACCGCGGCTACCGGCCCGAGGTGATCGAGTTCCTCGACCTGCCGCCCTTCAAGGACGCGACCGCACCCACCGTGCGCGCCCTCACCACGGGCGCCCCGCTCTTCTTCGCCTCACCGCGCGAGATGGCCCGGCTCAACCCGGCCATCCCGAGGCTCACCGGCAGGGGATCCTGGGCCTTCCTGCCGCTGATCGCCTCCGGGCGCCCCGTCGGCTGCTGCGTGGTCTCCTACCAGCGCCCCCACACCTTCGCCCCCGGCGAACGGGCCGTCCTGACCTCCCTCGCCGGACTGATCGCCCAGGCCGTGGACCGCGCCCGCCTCTACGACGCCAAGCACCAGCTCGCCCACAGCCTCCAGACCGGCCTGCTCCCCGCCACCCTCCCGACCGTGCCCGGACTGCGCGTGGCCGCCCGCTACCTCCCCGGCGCCCGCGACATGGACATCGGCGGCGACTTCTACGACGTCATCCGCTGCGGCGGAGCCGGTGTCGCCGCCGCCATCGGCGACGTCCAGGGCCACAACGTGAACGCCGCCGCCCTCATGGGGCAGGTCCGCACCGCCGTCCACGCCACCGCAGGGGCCCCGCCCGCCGAAGTCCTCGCCCGCACCAACCGGCTGCTCACCGACCTCGATTCGGGCCTGTTCACGAGCTGCGTCTACGCCCACCTCGACCTCGCCGGCCGCACCGTCCGCCTGGCCACCGCCGGCCACCCGCCGCCCCTGCTGCGCCGGCCCGACGGCCGCACCGAGATCCTCGACCTGCCGCCCGGGCTGCTGCTCGGCATCGACCCCGGCGCCGAGTACGAGGCCACCGAGATCCCGCTGCCGCCCGGCGCCGTACTGGCCCTGTACACCGACGGTCTGATCGAGGCGCCCGGTGTCGACCTCGGGGACGCCACCGCCGTCCTCGCCGGACACCTCGCACGCGAGGACCCCCGCGACCTCGACGCCATGGCCGACGCCCTGCTCCAGCGCTCCCCGTCGTGCGGTGACGACGTCGCCCTCCTCCTGCTCCACCCGCCACCACCGCCGTGACCACAGGGGAATTGCTTCGAACGTCAGGCCGAGTACCGCTATGATCTTCGCGGCAAGGCTGTAGCGCAGAGGTCGTCGCGCCCAAGCAGCGAGCTGGAGGACGTCGGTTCGAATCCGACCGGTCTTGCCACCCAGTCGTGGAACAGCGCAACAGACGAACAGTGCAACAGACGATGGGCGTCGGTCCTGGGCGGGCGGAGGGCGAGCCGCCCTCGGCGGGCCTGGCACCGGCGACGGACCGGTGGAGTGGTGATGACGCAGCCGACACCCGTACGCTGCCCCGCGATCGAGCACCCGGACATCCCGGTCGGCGACCCCGCCGCACTGGAGCCGCTGCTCGACCGGCTGCGATCGGCACGGCGGGTCGGGACGGACGAGAGCTTCCCCGTCGGCACCCTGCGCGCCGACGGCCGCGTCGACCTGTGCAAGCAGGGCCTCGGCACGGCCGGTGCCGCACGGCTGCTGCCCGTCGCCGCCGCCTCCGCCCACGCCACGCACCTCCTGCTCGGCACCAACACCATCGGTGACGACGGCGCCCGCGCGGTCGCCGACGCCCTCACCGACGGACACGGCCTCCACACCCTGTACCTCGGCTGCAACCGCATCGGCCCCGACGGTGTCACCGTGCTCGCCGACGCGCTGACCGGCGACGACACCGTCCGCGCCCTGTGGCTCAAGCGCAACCCGGCCGGCGACGCCGCCGCCCGCGCCCTGGCCGCGGCGCTCCGCCGCAACACCGCGCTGCGCACCCTCGACCTCGTCAACACCGGGCTGACCTCCGACGGTCTGGCAGCCCTGCTCGACGCCCTCACCGCCCGGCCCCGCCCGGTGGAACGCCTGTTCGTCGGCGGCAACGGCCTCACCGCCGACGCCGCCCCGCTGCTCGCCGCCCTGATCCGGGACGCGGGCGTGCGCGAGCTGTACCTCCCCGCCAACCACCTCGGCGACGAGGGCGCCGCGATCCTCGCCGCCGCGGCCGACCCCGCCCGCCCCGTACGCCTCGGCCTCGGGGGCAACGGCATCGGCCCCGCCGGCGCCCGTGCCCTCGCCGGATCGCTCGCCGGGATCGAGGCCCTCGACCTGGGCCGGCCCATGTCCGAACGCAGCCTCGGCGCCCCCGCCAACACCACCGGCGACGAAGGCGCCCACGCCCTGGCCGCCGCCCTCCCCGGCAGCCCGCTGCGCCGCCTGGAGCTGTGCCACACCGGACTCACCGGGCGCGGCGCGAAGACCCTGCTGGCCGCCGTCCCCGACGGCTCGCCCCTGGAGTACGTCGGCCTCGGCCCCGGCCTGCCCCGCAAGGTGAAGCGGTCCTTCACCCAGCGGCTGCGCGCCACCGTCGGCACACACCCCGACCTGCGTGCGATAGGGAGCGTCTACCGGTGAGCACCCCTGCCGAAGCGCCGTGGCTGCCGCCCGACGAGGCGGCGAGCCGCCGCCGGATCCGCCGGTACGCGGTGCCCCGCCGGATGATCGAGCACGCGACCGAACGCCGGCTGGCCGGTGACTGGCGCGGCGCCTGCGCGGCGGCGAACGTCGACATCACCTTCGACCTGTCCGAGATCGCCGACCACTGCGGCGACGACATCGCCGAACGCCTCACCGACGACCTCCGCCACCTCGCCCCCGATCTGCTGCGCTGGCATCTGCCGCGCGTCCTCGGCGGGCGCACCACCCTCGCCACCGACCTCACGGTCGTCCTCGCCCGCTACCAGCCCGCGCGACCGGGCGAGGGCCCCCGGGCCGTTCCCTATCTGCACCTCACCACGCCCGCGATGACCGAGGGCCCGCAGCGGATCGCCCTGCGCTTCGAGACGGTCCAGGACGAGCAGGCCGCCGGAGTCTTCACGCGCACCACCCAGGACTGGCGCTCCGCCCGGCACCTGTGGGACGCCCGGCACACCGCCGAACTGCGCGAGCGGAGCGGCGGCGACCACGAGCGCCCGCCGTTCTTCCACGCCGACGGCACCCCGCGCGGCGCGGCCGAACTGCCCGCCGCCGACCCCGGCGACCCCGTGGCCCGCGCCGAGTGGACCACCCTGCTGCACCAGCGGGGCGAGTCCCGGGCCGCCCTCGCCGCCGCCGGCATCGAGGCCGACCTGACGCCGCCGGAGACGTCCGGCTGGTACCGGGCCGACCCCGAGCGGCTGATCGCCGGGCTCGCCCTGAACCACACCCGCCTGGAACCGGAACTGCGCCGCCGCGCGGCCGAGGGCCTCGGCGACCGATGCCTGATCGCCGCCGACTGGCGCGTCTCCCTCCTCGTGGAGCCCGCGAGCACCGGCGGACTGCGGCTGCGCCCGGTCGACCGCAAGGGCGTCGAGGGGGTGCCCTTCCTCCCCGAGGCCCTGTGGCGCCGCCTCCCCGACCTGGATCTGCTGCGCGTCGGCGGCGTCGTACCGGAGCATCTGCATCCGCTCGTCCGCGAGGCGCTGTTCCCGGCCCTCGCCGCCCCCGAGGGACCGGCCGGACCGCCGGGACCCGCGGCCCCCGCACCCGTGCGGGTCCGGTGCCGCGGAGAGTGGCACGAGGTGGCCTTCCGGCCCGGCGGCCTGCTGCGGATGCCGCACAGCGACGAGGAACAGCAGCGCGAACGCGCCCTGCGCGCCTTCGGCGGAGAGATCGCCGGATGCTTCGCCGTGGAGCAGACCTGGACCTCCGGAGCGGGCCGGCTGCCCAAGGCGCTGCGCGCCCAGCGCGCCGACCTGTTCCTGCGCGCCCAGCACGGCGACACCGCCGGCGTGCTGGAACTGCTGGACGCGGGCGTCGATCCCCGGGTCCGGGACGCGCACGGCCGCACCCTGCTGCACGTACTGAACCTCCTCGACCACGAGGCGCTGCTGCCGCGGCTGCTGGCCGAAGGGCTGGACCTGGAGGCGTGCGACCAGCGGGGCCGCACACCGCTGTTCGTGGCGGCCAACGACCTCGGCTCGAAGGCCCTGGTCCGGGCGCTCGTCGCCGCGGGCGCCCGGCTCGACGTCACCGACGACACGGAACTGTCGCTCGCCCAGATCGTCCGCCGCTACAAACGGCCCGACCTGGCCTTCCTCCGCAAGCGCGTCCAGGCGGAACACCCGGGCATCGGCGCCGACTGGTGGGACCGGTGGATGGAGGAGGAACCGGAGGCGTACGACACGGACGACCCCGACGACGCCTATGAGTCCGACGAACCCGCCGACGCCTACGAGTCCGACGACGAGGAAGAGCCGACCTCTTGAGCACGCCCCGTACCGCCGCCACCGCGCCGCCCGGCCCGCTGGCCGCCGCGGACGACCTCAACCGCAGGCTGCGCACCCATCGGACCGAGCCCGCCGCCAACCCCCAACTGGAGGCGCTCGCCCTCGCCGTGACGGCCAATCAGCCCGTCCTGCTGTGGGGCGAGCCGGGCATCGGCAAGTCGGCCGGCCTGGAGCAGCTCGCCACCGGACTCGGGCTGCCGCTGGAGACCGTCATCGCCAGCGTGCACGAGCCGTCCGACTTCGCCGGACTGCCCGTCGTCGGCGACGACCCGGCCGTGACCGGGGTGCCGATGGCGCCGCCGGACTGGGCGGTCCGCCTCGCCCGGGCCGGACAGGGCCTGCTCTTCTTCGACGAGCTGTCCTCCGCCCCGCCCGCCGTGCAGGCGGCCCTGCTGCGGGTGGTCCTCGAACGCCGGGTCGGCAGCCTGGTGCTGCCGGAGGCGGTCCGGATCGTCGCCGCCGCCAACCCGCCCTCCAGCGCCGCGGACGGCTGGCACCTCAGCCCGCCGCTCGCCAACCGGTTCGTCCACCTCGACTGGACCCACGACCCCCGCACGGTCGCCCGCGGCATGGCCGGCACCTGGCCGGAGGTGACCGTCCCCGTGGTCGACGCCGGCAAGGTGCCCGGTGCGGTCGCCCGCGCCCGCGGCGCGATCTCCGGCTTCCTCACGGCCCGGCCCGGCCTGGTCCACCACATCCCCGCCGACGCCGAGAGCCGCGGCCGGTCCTGGCCGTCCCCGCGCACCTGGGAGATGGCGCTCAGGCTGCTCGCCGCCGGATACGCGGCCGGGGCCGGCCGCGAGGCGCTGGCCGCCGCGCTCACCGGCGCGGTCGGGGACGGCGCGGGCATCGAGCTGCTGTCGTACCTCGAACACCTCGACCTGCCCGACCCCGACCGGGTCCTCGCCGACCCGGACGCCTTCGCGCTGCCCGACCGCGGCGACCGGCAGCTCGCGTTCCTCATCGCGGTCGTCGCCGCCATCCAGAGCGACCTCACCCGGCCCCGCTGGGAGGCCGGCTGGGCCGTCCTGGCCAAGGCGGTCGACGCGGGCGTGCCCGACGTGGCCGCCCGGGCCGCCACCGACCTCGCGGCGATGCGCCGGCTCGACTGGCCCGTCCCGCCCGGCATCGACGGCTTCCTCGGTCTGCTCCAGATGTCCGGAGCCCTGCCGGGCGGCGCACGGTGACCCGTCCGGGGCCGGCCGGGGAGGCCGGCCGCGCCCTGGACCGCACCAAACTGCTCGCCGCCCGCTACAAGGCCGCGCAGGACCGGCCCTATCTGGCGTCGGCGCTGTACGCCCTGACCGTCGTCCCCAGCACCGAGGTGCCGACGATGGGCGTGGACCGGCACTGGCGCTGCTACGTGTCGCCCGCCTTCGTCGACGCGACGCCGGTGCCCGAACTGGCGGGCGTGTGGGTGCACGAGGCGGCGCACCTGCTGCGCGACCACCACGGCCGGGCGGACCGGCTCCCCGCCGCCGTCCAGCGCGACCCGTACCGCGTCAACGTCGCCCAGGACTGCGAGATCAACGACGATCTCCTCGCCGACGGCCTGCGGCTGCCCGAAGGACGCATGGAACCCGGCCGATTCGGCCTCCCCGAGGGCCAGTTGTTCGAGGCGTACGTCGACCTGCTGCCGGCCGGGGTGACGACCCCGGACTGCGGCTCGGGCGCCCACGGACGGCCCGCGCCCTGGGAACTCCCCGACTCCGCGGGCCCCGCACGGCTCGGCGAGGTCGAGGCACAGGCCCTGCGGAGGCAGACCGCCGAGGCGATGCGCGCACATCAGCGCACCCGGGGCAACCTCCCCGAGGGCTGGCGGCGTTGGGCCGAGGAGGTCCTGGAACCCACGGTGGACTGGCGGCGCGCCCTGACCGGCGCGGTCCGCGAGGCCGCCGCGTGGGCCGCAGGCGCCGTCGACTACACCTACCGCCGCCCCTCGCGCCGCACACCGGCGCTGCGCGGGGTCGTCCTGCCCAGCCTGCGCCGCCCGTTGCCGCGGGTGGCCGTCGTCATCGACACCTCAGGATCGATGGGCGACGCCGAACTGGCCGCCGCCCTGGGCGAGGTGACGGGCGTCCTGCGCGAAGTGGGCATCCGGGGCAACCGCGTGACCGTCCTCGCCTGTGACGCCGACGTGCACGCCGTGACCCGGGTGGTGGCCACCGAACAGATCACCCTGGGCGGCGGTGGCGGCACCGACATGCGCGTCGGTATCGCCGCCGCCCTCGCGGCCCCCGAACGCCCGGGCATCGTCGTCGTCCTCACCGACGGATTCACGCCCTGGCCCGAGGGGAACCTCCCCTGCCGTCTGATCGCCGCCCTGATCGGCCCGGCCGCGCCCGAGCCGCCGAAGTGGGTGGAGACGGTGCGCATTCCCGTCTGACGTACGGCGTGACGGCCGTCTCCGCCCGGTTCGGGGGAGCGGGCGGCCTTGCCGCGGTCGCGGCGGCGGGAGATCATGGGTGCGCTTGACGCGCGCCGCGGCACTCACGCCCGCGCCGCCGCCGATCCGGAGGGGAGCCACGGTGGGGACAGCACCCGTCCGGCCGGCCCTCTCCGCGGCCCTGTCTCCCGGGTGGACCAAGCGCCGGCACGTCGATCTGTGCCGGACCCACACCGCGCTCTGTCGCTGACCTGACTGTTCCGGCTTTCTCCGGCGGTCCCGCACGGGATCCGCCATGTCCCGCATGTCCCGCATGTTCTGGATGTCCCGCCGTGCGTGACCGTGTCCGCGCGGGCGGTCGACCCGGGACGACACCGACACCCTTGAGAAAAGGACGAGTTGTGAGCGTGCAGCAGCCCAGGACGCTGAAGACCGTGACCGGAGCCGGCGGCACGTCGGAGACCTACGACCTCGCGGTCGACCCGACCCGGTCCACCCTCGACACCGCCGTACGGGTCGCGAAGCTCGCCGAGGCGGCGCGCATCGACGCCCTGTTCACCGCCGATCTGCTGCGCTTCGACGCCCAGGGCGCGATCGGCTCGCAGGAACCCCTGGTCCTCGTCTCGGCGTTGAGCCAGGTGACCTCACGGATCGGCCTGATCGCCACCGTGTCGTCGACCTTCCACCACCCCTTTAACCTGGCCCGGTTGTTCGGCACCCTCGACCATGTGAGCAACGGGCGGGCGGCCTGGAACCTCGTGACCTCCTCGGTCGGCGAGGAGAACTACGGAAATGGTGAACTCCCCAGCCCCGAGGAGCGCTATGCGCGCGCCGCCGAGACGCTGGAGGTGGTCAACGCGCTGTGGGACAGTTGGCAGCCCGACGCGCTGACCGTCGGCGCCGACGGGAAGGCGGTGCTGCACCGCGACCGGGTGCACCCGGTCCACCACTCAGGCCGGTTCTTCGACGTGGCCGGACCGCTCAACATCCCGCCCCTGCCGCAGCGTCGCCCGGTGCAGATCCAGGCGGGACAGTCCGAGGCGGGCACCGCGCTGGGCGCCCGCTACGCGGAGATCGTCTTCACCTCGCTGCCGACGCTCGACCACGCCCTCGACTTCACGCGCAGGATCCGCGGCCAGGCGCGGCAGTTCGGCCGGGCGGACGGACTGCCGCTGATCTTCAGCTCGTTCCACGCCACGTTCGGCGCGACGGAGGAGGAGGCGCGGCGGCTGGTGCGTGAGCGGCGCGAGGCCATCGACTTCGAGCGCGGCCGTCACCAGGTCGCCGACATGCTCGGCGGCGGCGTCGACCTGTCGGACCTGCCGCTCGACAAGCCGTTGCCGGAGAGCCTGTTGCCGGAGATCACCTCCGTGAACCGGCGCCGTGGCCGGGTCGACATCTTCGCCGGGTACGTCCGGCAGGGCTACACGCTGCGTGAACTCGTCGTCGCCGCCCAGGACACGGGACACTGGGCCGCCTCGGGAACCCCCGAGCAGCTCGCCGACGCGGTGGAGGAACGGTTCCGGGCGGGCGTGCTGGACGTGATCTCGCTCAGCGGTCTCGCCGACCCGCGCCAGCACGACTTCATCGTCGACGGCCTTCTCCACGAGCTGCGCAGGCGGAAGATCGTCGCCCCCGACTACACGGGGACGACCCTGCGCGAGAACCTGGGCCTCGAACTCCCGCCGCGGCCCTCCCGGGCCGACGCCGGGGGCGCCGTCCCGCACCCTACGACACGGCGCTGAGCCCGCCGTGCGCGCGGCGGCGGAGACGGTCGACGGCCTCGGCCGTCTCCGCGTCCGCCGCCAGATGGACGACCAACTGCTGCCCGTCCGAGGCGAGTTCGAGGGTCTCGCGGTGCAGCCGGAGCCTGCATCCGGTCGGGTGGTCAAGGCGGAGAACCTGGTCGCGCGGTACGGCGTGCCGGTTCACGCGCCGGGTGAAGTCAGGGCCCGCGACGGCAGCCAACTCCGCCGTGAACCAGGCGAAGTTCTCGACGGCGGGGCCATGCCACAGGCCGAACACCCGCTCGTCGGCGATGTCGTCCCAGTCGGGGAAGAGCGCACGGGCGCGCGGGTCGGTGAAGACGTACCGGGTGAGGTTGGGGCGGTCGGTGTCGAACAGACCGGTGTCGGCCAGCACCGCCTCGAACGCGTCGGTCCGGGCCAGCACGTCGCCCAGCCGGTTGGTCACCAGGGCGAGGCCCGGCTCCAGCAGCCGCAGCGTCTCCAGCACCGACGGGCGCACGTCCCGGCCCGGCGGCTGCGGCCCGCGGCCGAGGGCGGAACACTCACCGCCGGTGATCTTCGTGAGGTGGCGCAGATGGTCGCGCTCGGCGGCGTCGAGACTCAGCGCGTCGGCCAGCGCGTGCACCACCGCGATCGACGGGTTGCGGTCCCGCCCCTGCTCGATGCGCGTCAGATACTCCACGCTGATGCCGGCCCGGGCGGCGAGGTCGATGCGCCGCAGTCCGGGTGAACGGCGGCGGCCGCGGTCCGGCAGCCCCAGCGACTCGGGCTGGATGCTGTCCCGCTTGGCCCTGATGAAATCCCCCAACGGCGTACCCATGACCCGAGGATATGGGCCGCCGGGGCGAGCGGCGCGGGCTCAGCGTGGCCCCACGAGGGCCAGCCTGGCCACGGCCTGGCTGCGACCGGGGCGCGGCCCGATCGTGGAGGTCATGAAGAGCGCACACAACCTCGCCGTCATCGTCGGAAGCGTCCGCGAGAACCGGTTCGGACCGACGGTCGCTTCCTGGGCCGCCGAACAGGCCGCGGCCCACGGGGGATTCGAGGTCCACACCGTCGATCTTGCCGACTACGACCTCCCGTTGGCACTGCCCGACGCCTCCCCGAAGCACGCGGGCGACGACTACCCCCGCCCCGCCGGTATGGCCCCGCTGACCGCGGCCCTGACCCGCGCCGACGCCTTCCTCGTCGTGACACCCGAGTACAACCACAGCTACCCCGCCTCCCTGAAGGCCGCCGTGGACTGGCATTTCACCCAGTGGGCGGCCAAGCCCGTCGCCTTCGTCAGCTACGGCGGTGCCGCGGGCGGACGTCACGCGGTGCTGCATCTGGAGAACGTGCTGAGCGAACTGCACGCCGTGACGATCCGCGACGGCCTCGCCTTTCCCCTCCTCTACACGGAATGGCGGGACGGCAGCCCCGTCGACCCGGACGCCCCCGGCTACGCCAAGACGATGCTCGACCAACTGGCCTGGTGGGCAGGGGCCTTGCGCACGGCCCGGGAGGCGATTCCCTATCCGGCGTGACGTCACGACTCCCGCACGGGCGGGAATTCGCCCCGTACCGCCGCCAGTAGCGTGAGCACACGGCGCGGAGGCATGACGGGGGGCTTCCGGACGCCGCGTCCTTCCCACGCCACGGTGCGACGGTGCAGGCCCCTCGCGCGCAGCCGTCCGTGCCTCGGGCACGCCTGAAGAACCCCCGGCGGGAGGCTCCGTATGCCGCCGTCGTCGTTCCGACCATCGTTCGCAACCCGTACCCGAACCTCCAGCGCCGAACTGCACGCCGAGCGCCGCCGGTCGGTGACGGCTCGCGTCGCGGCGCTGGCGCCGGATCCGGCCAGGCCCGTCCCCGGTGTCGTCGTGGAACTGCGCGAGGCCGTCGTGCTCGCGCGCTACGAGGACGCCGCCGCGTCGGGCCTGGAACGGCGGCTGCACGGCGCCCTGCCCGAACCGCCGTCCCCCGACCCGCCGGACGCCGATCCCCGTCGCCCCGGCGGAGCCTGGCGGTGGCTCTCCGAGACCCTCGACCGGGGCGTCAAACTGAGCACCGTAGAGGCCGCGTTGCTCGCCATGGCGGCCAGGGGCGAGCCGCACGGCGTCGAACTGTCCGGCACGCTGATGGCGACCGGCATCGGCGATCTGCACGCCGTGCACGCCGAGTTGTCGCACGCCGGCGAGGCGGCCGTCCACTATCTGCGTGACGTCGTGGCACACACCGACTACCTGGACCATGCGTGGGACGTCCTCCAGGAGCAGGCGCTGCCCACCCTCGTGGACACCGTCAAAGGGCTGCTGCACATCAGCGCCGAGGCGGACGTGTCGCTGGGCGGACTCGTCTCCCGCGCCCTGCACGACCAGGCCCTCGGTGTCGGCAAGACCCTTTTCGAGGAGTTCCTCCACCATCCGCTGGGCGAGGACATGACGGCCCACCTCGATCTCGCGGCCCAGCACGGCCTGGACGCCCTGGAACACATGGGCACGGGCGTGCTCCACGCGATCACCGACTCCGGGATCCCCTTCTTCGGACTGCTGTTCTCCTCGGCCCGGGAGTTCCGCAAGGTGCGGCGAGGCGAGATCGACATGTGGCTGGCGGCCCAGCACGTCGTGGAGGACACGGCGTCCGCCGCGATCGGCGCCCACGCCGGCATGATCGTCGGCGCCGCGCTCGGACTCTCCGGCGTCGGCCTGTTCGTGGCGCCGGTCGTGGGCGCCGCGGTCGGCCGCTTCGTCATGCACTGGATTCGCGGCCTCGCCGAGGACGACCCGGGCACCAGGATGCCCGCCCTGGCCGCAGCCTACGACGAGGCCCTGAGTGCCCATCAGAAGGCCGTCGAGCACTCCCTCAGAACCCGCATCGACGAAGCCCACGCCTCCTACTCCGCCGGTTCCGAACCCGTCCCGCGCCTCGACGCCTCGGCCGTACGGGCCAGGGTCCACACGGCCGTGGAACGCCAACTAGCCGACGTCACGGGCGTACTGGGCGAGGCGCGGTCGTACATGGAAGACACCGATGACGCCGTGTTCCGGGTGAAAGTGGAGCAACTGCGCGTCCAGGCCCGGCGCTGCCGGGACGACGTGGCGCGCTCGCACCGTATGGCTTCGGCCGGGGACCACCTCACGGCGCTCACCGTCCTGCTCGACAACGTCCCGCCCGCCACGGAGGAGGGCGTCGAGGACGGCGCGCACCCCGAGGACGCCCGATACCGTGCGGCGCTGCTCGCCGAGGCGACCGAGCTCCAGCGGCTGCGCCACGAGCACCGCGAGGCCGTGACCCGGTGGATGACGCGCGGTGCCGCCGGGCAACGGGAGGTCATGCTCGCCCTCGAACAGCACCACAAGCGGGACACCGAGGACACCGAGGACGCGCTGCGACAGGCCGGCGACGCACTCGGCGAGGCCCTGAAGGCGCTGCCGCCACCGTCCCGACCTGACGAAGAACCACCGCGGCCCGGCGAGGGGCCCGGCGGGACGAAGGGACACCGATGACGACCTTTCCCCGGCGCACCGTTCCGACGTACACCGCCGACGGCAGCGAGCAGGTGGCCGCGCTGCTCGCCGCGGAGCGCGCCGTCCGCTCCGAAAGCCCCACCCCCGGCGAGTACTTCGCCGTCGTCACCGTCGTCAGCACCGACACGGTCGGCGAACTCGCGGCCGCAGACCCCCTGATGGACGCCCAGCGGACGCTGCTCGCCGAGCACCGGCGCTGGCATGCGGCCGACGACGCCTTCCGTATCTGGGCGAGGGACCCGCGCCCCGCGATCCGGCGGGAGACGGCGTACGAGGCCGAACGCGCCCGCGCCGCCGAGGAACGCGCCGCGGACCGCGGTCCGGCCGCCCTGTTCACCCTGCCCCGGCATCTGCTGATCGTCACCGAACTGATCCTGGTGCTCACCGAGTTCCTGTTCTGGCTCAACGCCTTCACGTTCGGCGACGCGACCGGCGGACTCGACCTGCGCGGCTACGCACTGGCCGCCGTGATCCCCGTGAGCAGCGTGCTGGCGGTGCGGGTGGCGGGCGCGCTGTGCCGGCCGTTCGCCGCGCGGCTCGGCAGCTCCGGCGGCGACGGGGCGACCCGTCCCCGCCCCTCGCCCGTCGGCCCGGCGGCCGCCCTGCTGGTGGCTCTGGGCCTGATCGCGGTGACCTGCCTGCTCACGGCCCAGCGCCTCGACGGCTCGTCCGCCTTCGCCGCGTTCGGGGACCTCAGCCCCAGCGGGCCACTGGTCGCCCTCGTCTTCGCCGGACTGCTCCTGGCCGACCTCCTCGCCCGGATCTTCGGACGCGAGCGGAATCGGGACGCGGTGGAGACGGCCCGGGACAAGGAGGTGCGTGCTGACGACAGCAGGGAGCACCGCCTGCGCGGCGACTGGCGGAGCGCCCGAACGGCCTACGAGGAAGCGGGTATCGAGCTGGACCGGCTCGTGAACGACCTGATGGTGACGGCCGTGGGCAGCCGGGCCGCGGCCGCCGCACTCATCCTCGCCGAACGCTCCCGGCACAAGCCGCCCGTGTCGGGCGAGGAGGACAGCGGCCTGTCCGCCTCCTCCCACCCCGACGGTGATCCGCGACTGCACATCGCGGGACTTGACGTCCCCGACGTGGCGTTCCGCCATGTGCGGGCCGCGCGGGCGCTGCGGGCGCGACTGGAGGGGGAACTGCCGCGGGCGCTCCCGCCCCAGGGGGCCGGCGGAGCGGGCGGTACGGAGGACACCGGAACCCCTGACGACGGCTTCGGGAGCGACCGGTGAGCCCGGGCGGCGCTCCCCGGCTGGCGGTGCACGCCCGTCTCGCGCGATCGAAGCGGCTGGCGGGAGCGCGGTCCGTGGAGCTGCCGGCGGCCCCGCTCCCCGCCCGCCTGGTCTGCGCCCGCCTCGGCGGCGAGCCGTTCGGCCCGCCGCTGCGTCTCGTCGTGGCGCTGGACGTCTCCCTGTCGTCCCTGCGCGCGCTCCCCGCCGCCGCGCCCGGACTCGACGCGTTCGCCGTCTGGCTCGGCGGTGAACTGCGGGACGACGACGAACTCGCCGTGGTGGACTTCGCGGAGACCGCCCGCGTCCGCCTCGAACCGGCCCCGATCGGACGGCCGTTCGCCCTGCCCGCCCCGCTCGGGCCCGAACTCGGCCACACCGCATCGACGCTGGACGCCCTGACCGGGCCGGTCGGGGCCCTGTGCGCCGTCGACCGGGACACCGTCCTGGTGGTCCTGAGCACGGGGGAGCTGACCGGGCTGCCCGACCACAACTCCGGTGGCGACACTGACCACTTGGCGCTCATCGGGCTGCGCGCGGTCCGTATGCCCGCCTTCCACCGCTCCGGCCTCGGCCGGGTCCCCGGCTGGGACCCGCCGCACGGCCCCGCGCCGCGCGTCTACGACGGCCGGGACGCGGAGGACGTCGCGCTCGCCCTCGGGGTGAGCCTCGCCGCACTGACCGGGCGGCCGTTGGTCGTCCGCTGAGGCCGCCCGGACATTCGGGACACGAGTGGATCCACTAGGGGGAGCGAGAAGTGAAGAGGACGACACCGCGCCGGACGGCCGTCCTGGCGGCGGCGCTGCTGATGGCGTCGGCGCTCGCCGGCTGCCAGGACGAGGGCGGCGGCGACAACACGACCGTACAGAACAACGTGGACGACAAGCAGTGCGCGGACGTACGGAACGCCGAGCAGCCCGCGTCGGCGAAGACGGTCGCCCTGATCGGCGACGTCACCGCGTCCGTCCGTGCCCACGAGGTCGCCCCGCCGGGGGCGGCGGACGTCCTGACGGTGGCGCAGAAGGAACACGCGCGCGTGACGTTCGTCCCCGTCGACGGCACGGACGCCGTCCGTGATCCGGTCGCCGGGTACAGCCTCGACCCGCTGCCGGACAACCGCTCGGCGTTCGCGAACCGTGTCCGGGCGGCCGCCGTCGCCTGCGCCCGCCGCGACGCCCGGGGGAGCGCCCTGCGCCCGCGGAAGCCGGGCAGCGATCTGCTGACCGCCCTGGCCACCGCGGCACGGGAACGCCCCTCCTGGATCGTGATCGACTCCGACGGCATCTCCACCGCCGGTGCCCTGGACCTGGCCGACACGGGATACGACGTGTCCCCCGACGACCTCGTGGCCCAGCTCCGGGAGAGCGGCTCGCTGCCTCGGCTGCCGGAGGGGGTGCGGGTGACCTGGCTGTCGCTCGGCAGCAGCAGCGTCCCGCTGGGCACCGCCCAGGTCGAGCAGTTGCGTGCTCTGTGGCGTGCCCTCCTGACGGCGTCCGGGGTGTCCGCGGACGACATCGAGTTCGACGACCGCGCGGCACCGGCGGCCACCGCCACGCCGTCCGGCGGGACCGATGGTTCCGGTCTGCCGCAGGACACCGTCCCGGAGCCGAAGGTCGTCTCGCTGAACGACGGTTGGGAGATCCCCGCCGCGCTGCTGTTCGCCCCGGAGAGCGCCCGGCTGCTGCCGTCGACCGAGACCACGCTCCAGGACGTCGCCGACCGGATCCGGGCCGCCCCCGGCGCCCGGCGCTACACCGTGACGGGTCACACCGCCGCGTACGGCACCGCGGCGGGCCGGCGCACCTTGTCCGTCCAGCGGGCGACGGCGGTACGCGACGCGCTGGTCCGGCTCGGCGTCCCACGGGACCGGCTCACCGTGCGGGGCGTCGGCGCGACGCGGCCCAAACGCCCGGAGATCCTCCCCGACGGCACCCACGACCTCTCGGCGGCCCGCGAGAACCGGCGGGTCGTCATCGAACCGATCTCCTGAGACCGGGACTTGGGCTCTCTCACGTCACGACTGGGCGGTGCGTCGCCGTACATCGGTCATCAGCTTCCCCAACAGCCCGATGAGGACGTCGCGTTCGTCCGCCGACAGATCGCTGACGAGTGTGGCCTCGCGGCCGAGGACGGCGTCGACGGACTGTTCGATGAGGGCGTGGCCGTCGGCCGTGAGCGACACCTCCACGGACCGGCGGCCGGTGGTCCCCGCCGCCCGCCGGACCAGACCGTCCCGTTCGGCTCGGGCGACGCGTTGCGAGACCGCGCCGGCGGTCACCAGCGTCCGCCGGGCGATCTCGCGCGTGCTGAGCGAGTAGGGTGGCCCGGAACGGCGGATGACGGAGAGCAGGTCGAGCGTCGCCGCGTCGATGCCCGCCTCGCGCAGCACCCGGCCGCGGTCGTCGGCGAACAGCTTCCCCAACCACCAGATGGGCGTGACGATCTCGATCGACTCGGTGGGTGTGCCCGGCCGCTCCCGCCGCCACGCCGCGGCGATCTCCGCGGGCGGGTAGGAGGGCACCTGCTCTTCGGGTACGTGCTCTTCGGGTACGTGGCTTTCGGGCACGTGCTCTTCGGGTACGGCGCCGCTGTCGTCCACGGTGGAATCCCTCCGCACGGAATCGGTTCGGCTATGTTTAGGTCTAAACGTAGCAGCGAGGCCTGGAGGAGGAACCCTTGACCCGCACCGTGCTCGTCACAGGAGGAACCAGCGGCATCGGCCGTGCCGTCGCGGCCCGGTTCGCCGCCGACCGGGCGGAGGTGTACATCACCGGCCGCCACGCCGACACCGTCGAACGGGCGGCGAAGGAACTGGGCGTGCACGGCGTGACCTGCGACGCGACCGACCCCGGGCAGGTCGCGGCACTCGCCGCCCGGTTCGACGCGCTGGACGTCCTGGTGAACGCGGCCGGCGGTCTGCCCGGCCCGGCACCCGGCGATGTCCCGCCCCTGGAAGGGGTGTTGGCGCAGTGGCGGGCCAACCTCGCCCAGAACCTGCTCGGCGCGGTGCTGACCACGGCCTCCGTACAGGACAAGCTCGGCCCGGGTGGCACGGTCCTCAGCATCGGGTCGATCGGCGCCGAGCGCCGGGGCGGCTCCTACGGCGCGGCGAAGGCGGCACTGGCCGCGTGGAGCGCCTCGCTCTCCAGTGAACTCGGCCCCCGCGGGGTCACCGTCAACGTGATCTCCGCGGGCTACATCGCCGGAACCAACTTCTTCCAGGGGCAGATGACCGACGAGCGCCACGCGTCGCTGGTGGGGGAGACGCACGACAAGCGCGCGGGCACGGTCGACGACATCGCCGAGACGGCCCACTTCCTCGCCTCGCCGGGCGCCCGGCACATCACCGGCCAGACCATCCACGTCAACGGCGGTGCCTTCACCACGAGATAGCGCCCTCAGGGACCGGGTCAACCGCAGGACGACCCCGCCGTCGGTCCACGGTCTACGTGAACGCCGTTCCCGACGCCCGAAGTCGACGGCGTCTCCGGCTCCGCGGCGGACGCCGTCGGCACCCTCGCTCTCCTAGCCTCGACGACATCGCGGGGGCGACAGACGTCGCCCACCGAGAGTCGAGTACGGCCGGGACCAGCCGGCCACGGGGGAAAACATCATGCGTACCGATGCCTGCGACAACCGCACGACACCCAGGAAGACCAAGGGCCCCAGGACGAACGGGGGTTGGAGGTCCTACGCCGTGGGGGCCGCCGCGGTCGCCGCGGCGTTCGCCGCCACGGCGTGCGAGCCCGACACGACCGACGGCGCCGGCTCCACTCCTTCGGGCCGGCCGAGCGCGTCGAGTCCGGCGAAGCCGAGTGACTCCGGTGGTGACAACTCGGGGGGCACCACCGGTGGCGGCGGGAACGGCGGCGACAGCGCCGCCGTTCCCGACTGCGCCGAGGAGGACCTCTCGTTCGGCACCACCCTGGAGGACGGGAAGGGAGAGGTCCCCAAGCATCTCCTGATCGCCGTCACCAACGCGGGCGACAAGAAGTGCGCCGTCCACCACTACCCGTACCTCTTCCTCGGCGACTACGCCGAGGCCCGGTACCCGATCGACGTGTACGAGGACAGCGACCCCGGGGAGGGCCCCGTCGTCCTCGCACCCGGGGACGAGGCGTACGCCGCGCTGCTCGCCTCCGGTGTCCCCATGGACCAGTACGAGACGGACTCGGTCACCCTTCTCCTGCACGGACGTGAGCACGGCAGTGACGGGAGCGGGCCGATCGGCGTGGACCTGCCGGGGGTGGTGGCGTTCGACGACGGCGCCCGGGTCACGTACTGGACGACCGCGTCCGGCTTCGCGCTGGACTTCATCATGGACTCCTGACGGCCGGGGGCCGCGACTCCGCGTGGGGGCGGATCAGTTGAGAACCGTCGTCTACCATGACCGGATGCCCGCGACGCAGGCCCTCCGCCCGCGCCCGGCCCACGTGGCCCTCGCCGCCGGCTTCGCCGTCGCCGGCTGTCTGGCGGGCGCCTTCTACCATCCGGCGCCGTGGCGGCCGTTCGACCTGTGGGCCCACCTGCTCACCCTGCTGATCGCCCTCCCGCTCGCGCTGCGGGAGAACCGGCCGTTCGCCGTGCTCGTGGTCACGGCGGCGGGCTTCGCCGGTTATCTGCTGCTCGGGTATCAGCCCTCGCTCAACTTCTGGGTCCCGGCGGTGGCGTTCGTCTCCGTCGCGGCCCGGGCGGCCCGCGCCCGCATCGTCTGCGGGGCCGCGCTGCTCACCGCCGTCATCGCGCTCAGCGGGGTGTGCGGGCGGCTGCCCTGGCCGGTCGTGGCCGTACAGGCGCTGATCGTGCCGGCCGTCGCCTTCGCCGTCGGACTCACCCAGCGCCGACTGGCCGCGCGCAACGCCGAGTTGCGGCGGCTGACCGCGCTGCTCGACCGGCAGCAACGCCAGGAGGCCCGGCGGGCCGTGCTGGACGAGCGGTTCCGGATCGCGCGCGAGCTGCACGACACGATCTCGCAGCACATGACGATCGTCACCCTCCAGACCGGTGTGGCCGAGTACCTGTTCCACGCCGACCCGCCCGCCGCCCGTACGGCCCTCGGCACCGCCGCCGCGGCCGGACGGGAGTCGCTGGACGAACTGCGCCGACTGCTGGTCGTCCTGCGCACCCACGACCTCGGCGGCACGCCCGGCGCGGAGGATCCGGCCGACCTGCTTCCCGACGACCCGCTCCCCGACGACCTGTTGGCCGACATCGGCCGTATCCCCGCGCTCGCGGAGCGCCTGGAGGCGGCCGGCCTGCACGTCGGGATCCGGTTCACAGGTGAACGCAGACCCCTGCACCCCGGGCTCGAACTGTGCGCCTACCGCGTCGTCCAGGAAGCTCTCACCAACGTCGTCAAGCACTCCGGATCGGGTACGGCCGACGTCGAAGTCCGCTACCTGGACGACGAATTGCGCGTCACGGTCCTCGACCGGGGAGGCCCGCTTCCGGCCACGACGGGCGGCGGTTCCGGACACGGTTTGATCGGAATGCGGGAACGGGCCAAGATGTGGCACGGCTCGCTGACCACCGGTGCGCGCCCGGGAGGCGGATACCAGGTACAGCTACGACTCCCCCTGGGGCAGGACCGGGACGGCGGCTGATCCGAGACCCGAGCAGTGAGCATCTCCGAGGAGCGCTGTGGCCCGCATCCTGGTCGTGGACGATCAGCACCTCATCCGCTCCGGCATCGTGACGCTGCTGCGCACCGTGGAGGGGCTGGGCCCGGTCCTGGAGGCGTCGGACGGTGAGGAGGCCGTCGCCGCCGCGCGCGAACACCGCCCGGATCTGATCCTCATGGACATCAAGATGCCCCGGCTCAGCGGACTCGCGGCCGCCGAGCGCATCCTCGCCCTCGGCCTCGACCCGGCGCCCCGCATCGTCGTCCTCACCACCTTCGACGAGGACGAGTACGTCTACGCCGCCCTGCGCGCGGGCTGTAGCGGCTTCCTCCTCAAGGACATGCCGCCGCAGCAGCTCCTCAGCGCCGTCACCGCGACCCTCTCCGCCGACCTCCTGGTGGCCCCGGCCCGCGTCCGGCGGCTGGTCGAGCAGCATGCCGTACGGCAACAACGGTCCCGTACCGGGGGCGACGCGACGAGCGTGCTCACGGACCGCGAGGCCGAGGTGCTCGGGCTCGTCGCCAAGGGTCTCGCCAACGAGGAGATCGCCGACCGTATGAGCGTCAGCGAGTCGACCGTCAAGACCCACCTGCACCGCGCGATGACCAAGCTGAACCTCCGCAGCCGCGCCCAGGCGGTCGTGTTCGCCTATGAGTCGGGTATCGCACAGGTCGGCGATTGACGCTCACCGGTGGATCCGTCGGCGGGCGATCAGTTCGAGGGTGAGGGCCACCGCGAGCGCCTCCACCGCGAGCAGGGCGATCAGCACGAAGACCTGCACGGCACCGGCCAGCACCGGTGAGGCTCCGCCGAGCAGCATGCCGACGAACGCCCCCGGCAGCGTGACCAGCCCGACGGTGCGGGTCTGGTCCAGGGCCGGCACCAACGCCTCCGACGCGGCACCCCGAGCCACTTCGAGCCGCGCCTCACGCTCCAGCAGGCCCAGCGCGAGGCCGGCTTCCACCTCTCCGTGCCGCTGGGCGAGTTCGTCCAGACCGCGCCGACCCGCCAGCACGGTCGCGGTCAGCGCCCCGCCCATGAGAATGCCGGTCACGGGAACGATGGCGATCCCGGGCACGGGCAACAGCCCGCCGATCACAAGTCCCGCCACGACCGGCGCCACCGGAACGGCGATCGGCAACGCCGCCCACCACCACGTCGAGTTACGGGTGATCCGCCGACCCGCCGTCCGGGTCGCGACGCCGAACATCAGACACAAGAACCCGACGAGCGCCGCGGTATGCCCCACCGCCCACCCGATCACCAGGGATACGGCGGCCAGTTGCGCGGCGGCCCGCACCCCGGCCGCCACGATCTCCCACGCCCGCCCGAACGACGCGTCCGGCGCCAGCCGAAACACCACGGCCACCCCGGCGGCGGCGACCAACAACACCACCAACGCGACACCGAGCCGCAGATCGACGGGCAACAAGGTCTCCGCGGCAAGGACATGCATCCACGGACACTACCCACCGCACCAGGAGCCCTACGCGGCGGCCGACGGCCCCCTATCGTGGTGACGATGGACTGGATGGCTCTCGCGAGCACCCTGGCCGGCGGCGCGATCGCCACGGTGTCCGCCGGGTACCTCGACCGCCGACGGTGGAGACGCGACCGGATCGACCAGCGCACCGAGGCGCGCCGCGCGCTCTACGGCGACTACCTGGCCGCCCTGTCCCAGGCCAGGCTGACCTTCAGCCGCCTCTCGCGGGACACGGGCGCCTCCGACACGGAGCGCGGCAAGGCCGCCTGGGACGCCTTCGACCCGTGTTCCGGGTTCCGCCATCAGATGACGATCTCCGCCCCCGGCAGCGTCGTCGCGCCGTCCGAAGAGCTGTACCGCATCCTGCGCGACCTCCGGAACGCCATGGCCGAGGGCCTCCTCCTCGAAGACGGCGCCTACGCGGAACACCGCGTCCGGTACGACACCGCGCTCGACGCCCTCAGAGCCGCCATGCGCGACGACCTCGAGGCCGGACCGTAGACCGTCACCGCAGGCCACCCCGCACCGCGCCCCGCCCCCGCACCGCCCCCCGCCTCCGCTCCCTCCTCAGCTCCCGCAGATACGCCTGGGCATCCACCTGGATGGTGTGGCGGGTGGACGCCACGTAACGGCGGGCCGTTCGGGTGCGGTAGGTGTGGATCTCGGCGTGCATGTGCTCGCGGTCGGGGAGGGTGCAGTGGCCCTGGAGCAGGTCGGCGACCCAGTGGGACTGGGCCTCCGCCAGGGGCATGATGGCGCCGAGGGGCTGGACGAGGCCGATGAAGTACAGGCCGGGGCGGTCGGGTGCGGCGACCCGGCGGTAGAGGGCCGGGTTGTTGTCCCGGAGGCCGAGCACGCCGTCCGCCAGGAAGGGGAACGAGATGTCGTACCCCGTGCAGTAGATGATCGTGTCGATCTCCTCCACGCTGCCGTCCTCGAAGAAGACATGACCCTCATCCGCCTTGTTCGGCGCGGGCTTTACCGTGATGTCGCCGTGCGCGAGCCGGGACAGCAGGTCGTCGGAGATCGTCGGGTGGGCGGCCAGAACGCGGTGGGCGGGAGTGGGCAGGCCGTAGTCCGCCAGCCGGCCGCGGCTCAGGCGGAGCAGGAGGTGGAGGCCGCGGTCCTGGACCGCGAGGGGCGCCCTGGCCAGCCAGGAGTGCGTGAGGTGATCGGTGGGGACGCCGAACAGATGCTTGGGCACGATGTGCGCGCCCCGGCGCATCGCGAGATACGTCCGCCGGGAGACGCGCGAGGTCTCCACGGCGATGTCGCACGCCGAGTTGCCGATGCCCACCACCAACACCCGCCGGTCGGCCAACGGTTCGGGTGTGCGGTAGTCGTGCGAGTGGAGTTGGGCGCCCACGAAATCCGACGACCCCGGGATGCCCGGCCGGGGCCAACGGGGCTTCCAGTGGTGGCCGTTGGCGACGAGTACGGCGTCGTACACCCCCCGCTCCTCCTCGTGCGTGTCGCGATGGCGTGACGTCACCACCCACCCGTCCCCGTCCTGGACGACCTCGGTCACCTCGGTGCGGAAGCGGATCGACGGCCGCAGCCCGAAGTGCTCCACGAACGCGTCGAAGTAGCGCGCGATATGCGCGTGCCCCGGGTAGACCGGATACGCGTCCGACATGGGGAAACTGGCGTACTGCATGATCTGCCGGGACGTGTTGATGTGCAGCGAGCGGTACGCCGACGACTGCCCGTTGTCGTTCAGGTAGCGCCAGTTGCCGCCCACGTCCGAGCCCAGCTCGAAGCAGTCGTAGGCGATGCCCCGCTCCGCCAGGACCTGACACGCGGTGATCCCGGAAGAACCGGCCCCGATCACACACACCTTCTGCATGCCGACCTCCTCATGACCACCCGGTCATATCGGGGGCCGGTCACAGGCTGGGCGTATCCGTCGCCTCCTGTCAACGGGCGCGGCGTGGCACCGAGCCCCTCAACAGCCTTCTGTCGCAAGGCCGTTGACTTCCCGCACCCGCCGCCCCCACCATGACCGGGCGGTCACATGACCGTCCGGTCATACGGAGGAGTGTCCATGCCCACGCCCACCTGGACCAGGCTGTCGCCGGCCCGCCGCGAGCGCGTCCTGGTCGCCGCGATGGACGAGTTCGGCACCCACGGCTACTCCACGGGCAGCCTGAACGTCATCGCCCGCGAGGCCGGCGTCGCCAAGGGCTCCCTCTTCCAGTACTTCTCCGGCAAGCTCGACCTCTTCACCTACGTCGCCGAACAGACCTCGCTGCGCATCTACGCCCGGATGCGGCGCTGGCTCGACGGCTACGACGGGAGCACGGACTTCGCCACCCATCTCGTCGACGCCCTGGAAGCCTGGCTCGACTACTTCGCCGGACACCCTCTGGAGCGCGGGGTCACCGCCGCCACCAACATGGAGATGGACCCCGCGGTCCGGGACGCGGTCCGCGCCCCCGTGGACGCCCTGTACCAGGCCGGCCTCCGCCCCCTCCTCGAACGCGCCGTCGCGGCACGGGACTTGAGGAAGGACGCCGACCTGGACGCCCTCCTCTCGCACCTCCTCGTCCTGCTGCCCCACCTCGCGCTCGTCCCGCACGTCCCCGGCCTCGACGGCCCCCTTCCGCTCACCGGCGTCCACCCCCAGGTGCGCCGCGAGAACCTCGAACGTCTCATCACCCCGCTGCTCGCCGACTTCAGAGCGAGAGACGACCGATGACCCCCGCCCAGGACCCGCACGACTACGACGTCCTCGTCATCGGCTCCGGCTTCGGCGGCAGCGTCAGCGCCCTCCGGCTCACCGAGAAGGGCTACCGCGTCGGCGTCCTGGAAGCCGGCCGGCGCTTCGCCGACGCCGACTTCCCGCGCACGTCCTGGCGGGTGCGCAGGTACCTCTTCGCACCCCGCCTCGGTTGCACCGGCATCCTGCGCGCCTCCCTGCTCGGCGACATCCTCGTGCTCAGCGGCGCCGGCGTCGGCGGCGGATCGCTTGGCTACGCCAACACCCTCTACGAACCCCCGGACGCGTTCTACGAGGGCTCGCGCTGGGCGGCCCTCACCGACTGGCGCCGCGAACTGGCCCCCTACTTCGCCCAGGCACGCCGGATGCTCGGCGTCACCCCCAACCCGCTGTTCACCGAGGCCGACCTGCTGCTGAGGGACACCGCACGCGACCTCGGCCGCGAAGACACCTTCCGACCCACCCCCGTCGCCGTCCACTTCGGCCCGCCCGGCGCCGAACCCGGCACCTCCGTACCCGACCCGTACTTCGGCGGCGCCGGACCGGACCGCACCACCTGCGTCAACTGCGGCGCCTGCATGACCGGTTGCCGTCACAACGCCAAGAACACCCTGCCCAAGAACTACCTCGGCCTGGCCGAACGCGCCGGAGCACACGTCATGGAACGCCGCACCGTGACAGGCGTCCGCCGCGCGGGCGACGGCTGGGCCGTCACCTCGGTCCACACCGGCGCCGTCCCCGGCCGACGGCGGCGGACCCTCACCGCACGGCACGTGATCTTCGCGGCCGGCGCCCTGGGCACCCAACGGCTGCTGCACACCCTGAAGGACGACGGTTCGCTCGCCGGAATCTCACCCCGGCTCGGCCTGCTGACCCGCACCAACTCGGAGGCCATCCTCGGAGTCCGCGCCCGGGAACGCGACGCGGACTACTCCCGCGGCGTCGCCATCACCTCCTCCGTCCACCTGGACGACACCACGCACGTCGAGCCGGTGCGCTACGGCCGCGGCAGCAACCTCCTCGCCCTGCTCGGCGCGATGCTCGTCGACCCGGTGCCGGGACGATCCCGCCTCCTCGTGGGACTCGCCGCCATGGCGCGCGGCGCCCGCCGTCTGCCCGCCGTCCACAGTCCGCGCCGCTGGTCGCAGCAGACCGTGGTGCTGCTGGTCATGCAGACGGTGGACAACTCGGTCACCACCTACCTGCGACGCGGCCCGACCGGCCGCCGCCGCCTCACCAGCCGGCCCGGCGAGGGCGCGCCCAACCCGACCTGGATCCCCGCGGGACACCGCGCCGCCCGCACGGCCGCCGCCCGCATCGACGGACAGGCGTGCGGCACCTGGGCCGACCTCTTCGACGTACCGACCACCGGACACCTGATCGGCGGCTGCACGATGGGCGAGACCCCCGACACCGGAGTCGTCGACCCCTACCACCGCCTCCACGGCCACCCGGGGCTGCACGTGATCGACGGCTCCACCGTCTCCGCCAACCTCGGCGTCAACCCCTCGCTCACCATCACCGCCCTCGCCGAGCGGGCGACCGCCCTGTGGCCCAACCTGGGGGAGACCGACCCCCGCCCCGCACCCGGACTCCCGTACCGCCCCGTCGCACCCGTCCCGCCGCGCCGCCCCGCCGTCGCGGCCACCGCCCCCGCCGCCCTGCGCCTCCCCCCACCCCACGGAACGGACGCGGTATGACCGCCTACCCGGACGAGCCCTGGCACCTGGCCGGACAGATGTACCTGTCCCTGTGGGCCGTACGACGTGCCGCGATTCCCCCCGTCACACCCGGCCTGCGCCCCCTGACCGTCGCGGGCCGAGGACTGGTCGGCGCCGCCTGGGTCGTCTACGAGAACGACAGCGTCCTGCACTACACCGAACTGCTGCGGGCGGTCCTGGTGCGGGACGGCGCCCGGCCCCGGGTCTGCGTCACCGACATCTGGGTCGACAGCGAGGCGTCCATGGCGGGCGGCCGTGCCCTGTGGGGCATCCCCAAGGAGATGGCGGCCTTCGACGCGGAGCGAACGGACGACGGCGCGTCCTTCACCGCCCGGACCGGGCAAGAGGTGCTCGCGACCGGCCGCTGCACCGAGCGGGGACGCCTGCCCGGGCGCTGGCCGCTGGCCTACAAGGTGGCGCAGAGCCTCGACGGCCGGATCAGGACCAGCCCGGTGCGCAGCCGCGCCGAGCTGCGACGGGCACGCGCCGAATGGACGGCACCGGCCGGCAGCCCGCTCGCCGCACTCGGCGGCCGGCCCCCGCTGATCAGTCTCACCCTGCGCGACTTCACCCTGCGCTTCGGCGGCTGAACGCGCCACGGCCGACACGCCAACGGCCTTACGCCTCCGCCGAGTTCGACCGCGAGCGGCTCAGACATCACTGTTTCCTCCCCACAGAAAAGGTGATCTCGTGTTCCGTACGCTCCTGCGCTCCTTGACCGCGCTGCTGCTGACCGCGGCAGCCGCCCTTACCCTCGCACCCGCCGCACAGGCCGCCCCCGCCGTGCGGGCGACGGACCCCTTCACCACCGGGTCGTTCCCCGTCGCCTACACCGACCTCACCGTCTCCGCCTCGGGCCGCTCCTACAGCGCACGCGTCTGGTACCCGGGCACGACGGCCGGGGCGAACGCGCCGGTCGCCACCGGCACCCACCCCGGCCTCGCCTTCGGACACGGCTTCTTCCAGGGCATCGGCCAGTACGAGAGCCTCCTCAGGCACTACGCGTCCTGGGGCGTCATCACCGTCGCGCCCAAGTCCCAGGGCGGTCTCTTCCCCAGCCACACCGCCTTCGCCGACGACCTGAACGCGGCGCTCACCTGGCTCACCACCCAGAACGGCACCGCCGGTTCACGCTTCGCGGGCGCGGTCAGCACCGACCGGCTCGCCCTCTCGGGCCACTCGATGGGCGGGGGAGCGGCCCTGGTCGCGGCGGGCCGCAACCCGGCCGTCGCCACCGTCTCCACCCTCGCGGCCGCCGAGACCAACCCCTCGGCCGTCACCGCCTCCGGTTCGCTGACCATCCCCGTCCAGTATGTCGGCGGCAGCTCCGACACCATCGCCAAAGTCGCCGACCACCAGCGCAAGATGTACGACGCCAAGCAGTCCGCCAGCCAACTGCGCGTCATCACCGGCGGGTTCCACTGCGGCTTCGAGGACAGCTCCGGCATCGGCTGCGACAGCGGAACCGTCACCCGGGCCACCCAGCTCCGCCTGACCTACGGCATCACGACCGCCTGGCTGCTCCACACCCTCGGCGTCGACTCCTCCCTCCACGACCAGGTGTGGGGCGCCGCGGCCCAGAACCTGACCGGAGTGACGTACACCGCCAAGCCCTGAACCCCGGCGGGCGGCCACGGCGCACCCCGTGGCCGCCCGCCGTGCTCCTCGTCTGGGATTCCGGTCCACTTCCTCCGGATTGGCTCCCGCGTCCGCCCGGACCGCCCGCCTACGCTGCGGACATGCACCCCACGCTCCGCGCCGACCTCGACCGACTCCCGGAACTCCTGGCCTCCGCCCGTGACTTCGCGACCCGTGCGCTCGCCGGCATCGGGGAGCGACCGGTCTCCGCCGCCGTACCCGCCCCCGACCCCGGCCCGCTCCCGGCGGCCGGGGTCGGCGCACAGGGCGCTCTGGAACGCTTCGCCCGGCAGTGGGAGCCCGGCTTCTCCGGTTCGGCGGGCCCGCGCTACCTCGGATTCGTCACCGGCGGCAGCACCCCCGCGGCCCTCACCGGCGACTGGCTCACCGGCGTCTACGACCAGAACGGCTCCAGCGGCGGCGGTTCCGGCGCCGACGCCCTGGAGCGCGAGACGCTGGGCTGGCTGCGGGAACTGTTCGGCCTGGGCGAGGCGCACCGGGGCGCCTTCGTCAGCGGCGCGACGATGTCCAACACCGTGGGCCTGGCCGTGGCCCGGGAGTGGCTCGGCGAACGGCAGGGCGTGTCCGTCTCCCGCGAAGGAGCGGCCGCTCTCGGCCCCGTCCATGTGCTGTCCGGCAGCCCGCACTCCAGCATCACCAAGGCCCTGTCCGTCCTCGGCATCGGCCGCGACCGGCTGCGCCCCGTCCCCCTGCTGGGCGGTGACCGCGAGGCCGTGGACGTGTCCCGGCTCGCCGAGGCCCTCGACGTGCTCGACGGGCATCCCGCCGTCGTGGTCGCCAACGCCGGGACGGTGAACACGGTCGACTTCGACGACCTGCGGGCGATCGCCGCCCTCAAGGAGCGGTACGACTTCTGGCTCCATGTGGACGCCGCCTTCGGCGCGTTCGCCGCGCTCTCACCGGCCCACGCCGCTCTGGTCGACGGCCTCGACGCCGCCGACTCGATCTGTGTGGACCTGCACAAATGGCTGAACGTCCCCTACGACGCCGCCGTCCAGTTCACCCGCCGCCAGGACCTCCAGGTGCGGGTCTTCCACAACGAGTCGCCGTATCTCGGCCTGCCCACCGGCACCCCCGACTTCCTCCATCTGACCCCGGAGAACTCCCGGCGGCTGCGCGCCCTCGCCACCTGGTTCTCGCTCACCGCCTACGGCCGTGAGGGCCACGCGGAGATCGTCGGGCGCTGTGTCGCGCTGGCCCGGCGGCTGGGCGAGGGTGTCGCGGCCGTCCCGGGGCTGCGGCTCCTGGCGCCGGTGCGGCTGAACGTCGTCTGCCTCACCCTCACCGAGGGCGCGACCCCCGAGCGGCTGGGCGCTCTGGCGCGGGCGGTCGCCGACTCGGGCGAGGCGTTCCTCACGCCCACGGTCCTGCACGGAACGCCCGCGCTGCGCGCCGCGTTCAGCAACTGGCGTACGACGGAGACGGACACGGACCGGGTCCTGGACGCCCTGGCGCGCGCGGTACGGGAGTTGGGGCCCGCCCCCGTCGCGGACGCGTGAACAGGTGGCGCACGGCATGCGTCGGCCCCACTGCCCGGGGGGACGGGGGTGGGGCCGACATGCGCTCGGGTGGCCGGGGGGAGGGCACTTGTCCCGAGCTGTGTCCCTCTGGTGCCCGGTGGCGGGGGGTTGTATGCCTGTCCCGGGCAACCTGCCGCCATCGGATCGGACGATCACGGATCCCGCATGGTGTCCGCGGGCCTGGGCACCCGCGACCGCATGCACGGAAACCAGACGTATGCCACGACGGACACGCACGGCCGGCCCGGGCGCCGGGCGGACGTCTCACCACGGCGGCCGACCGGCCGGTCCGGGGGAAGGCACCGGCGCGGCGGCGGGCGCGGGGGCCGGTGGCACCGCAGGCTGCTGGCCTACCGCGGCGTCGAACTGCTGCCGTCCTCCTCACCGGACGGCCCGGGCGAGGAGTGTCTGCTGCTGGTGCACATCCGCAAGGTCGTCGGGCGCGTGACGTATCACGCGTGCGACCGGTGCGCCGAGGGCGTCATCACGGACGTCGTGCTCGAAGAACCCTTCCTGGGCTGCGGGTTGGGCACCCGGGCGCTGTCGCATCTGCGGGCCCGGTACCCCGAGGTCACCTGGCGCACCACGCTCGACACCCGTCTCACCCGCGATCTGATGCACCGGCTGCGCATCCCCAGGATCTCCGGCGCGGAGTCGGAACGGCACTGCTGCCGGAACCTGTAGGGGGAGTTGTCAAGGGGCGCGGCAAAGCTTGGAGATGTGGACGCACAGTATTGACGAGTGCATGTCTTATTAGTTGAATCACGCCTTGAGATAAGTCACCGAGGTGTCGCTGAGCCGCACACCTGCCCCTCACCGTGCCCTCTCAGGCGTGCGCCCGGACGTCCGGAGCCGTCCGGACCGTTGTGGCGTGCATTCAAGCCCTGAAGGCGACGGCCCCCCCCACGAGAGGTCTCGTCATGACTCTGCCGCACAGACTCCCGCCCCGGCGCGGAACCCCCTCGTCCGGCCGGCTGCCCGCCACCGTGGCCGCCGTCCTGCTGCTCGTGCTGGCGCTGAGCGTCGGCCCCGGTCTGACACCCCGGGCCGCCGCGGCGGGTGAACGGGTCGACGTCTGGCTGACCACGACGTCCGACGCGGCGGGTCGCAACGTCACCCGCGGTCTCGCCCAGCAGACGGCCGTGAACTTCGGTTCCGCGGGCGGCGGCGCCGACCAGACCATCACCGTCGACGAGGGCACGACCTACCAGCAGTTCGAGGGCGGCGGCGCCTCCATCACCGACACCACCGCCCATCTGCTGCGCGGCGGAGCCATCAGCGCCGCCACCCGCGACACCGTCATGCGCAAGCTGTTCTCGCCCGCCGACGGCATCGGGCTGTCGTTCGTCCGGAACCCCATCGGCGCCTCGGACCTGTCCCGGCCCGGCAACGTCTCGCTGGACGACACCTGTTGCACGCTGAGCGACTTCGGCGCGAACGGCTACGACGCCAATGTGCGCCTGCTGACCGTCCAGGCCAAGCAGCTCAACCCGGCCCTGCGCGTGAAGGGCGTGCCGTGGAGCGCGCCCGGCTGGATGAAGGACAACGGCCGTATGGACCAGATGGGTTGGCTGAAGTGGGAGTACTACCCGCTGTACGCCCAGTACCTGGTCAAGTACGTCCAGAGCTACCAGGCCGCCGGAGTGCACGTCGACTATCTGTCGGTGCAGAACGAGCCCAACTGCTGTCAGGCGGGCAACCCCACCGCCATGAACTACCCGGGGATGAGCTGGAATCCGTCCGGCCTGGTCGAGTTCACCAAGAACCATGTCTACCCGGCCTTCCGGGCCGCCGGCATCGACACCAAGGTCCTGATCCACGACTGGAACTACGGTGACTACGCGAACTTCGGTGCCGCCATCCTGGCCGACGCCGGTGTGCGCAACGACCCGCTCTTCGGCGGCATCGCGTGGCACGGCTACTTCGGCGATCCGGCCGTGGGCACCCAGGTCCACAATCAGTACCCGACCGTACGGCAGTTCAGCACCGAGCACTCCGGCGGGACCTGGATCACCAACCAGCACAACGAGGACCTGGCCGACATCGTCACCTACGCCCGCAACTGGAGCAGCAGCCTGGTCAAATGGAGCCTCGCCCTGAACCAGGACATGGGCCCGCACAACGGCGGCTGCGGCACCTGCACCGGCCTGATCACCGTCCAGGAAGGCGGCCCGCGCGCCGGGCAGGTCGACTACACCGTCGAGTACTACACCACAGGCCATCTCACCAAGTTCGTCAGGCCGGGCGCCTACCGGATCGCCTCCACCGCCAGTTCCTCGGTGCCCAACGTCGCCTGGCGCAACCCGGACGGCTCCAAGGCGCTGATCGCCCACAACGGCTCCACCTCGGCCCGGTCGGTGCGTGTGGACTGGGGCAGCCAGTCCCTCGTCTACACCCTGCCCGCCCGGACGACGGCGACCTTCACCTGGTCCGGCACCCCGTCGGGCAACCCGGGCGGCGGCACCACGGGCACCCTCACCGGTCTGGCCGGCAAGTGCCTGGACGTCGCGGGCGGTGCCACCGCCGACGGCACCGCCGTACAGCTCTACGGCTGCAACGGCACCACCGCCCAGCGCTGGACCGTGGGAGCCGACGGCACGGTGAGGGCGCTCGGCAAGTGCCTCGACGTGAGCGGCGGTTCGGCGGCCGACGGGGCGCGCGTGCAGCTCTACACCTGCAACGGCACCGCGGCCCAGCAGTGGTCGTACAACGCCGGCACGCACGACGTCGTCAACACCGGCGCGAACAAGTGCCTGGACGTCACCGGCAACAACTCGGCGGACGGCACGCCCGCCCAGATCTGGACGTGCACGGGCGGGGCGAACCAGAAGTGGACCCTGAACGCGGCCTGACCCACGCCACCGAGCTGCCGGGCTCCCGGGAACGGGGGCCCGGCGGTGGTCGGGTTGCTGCGGCGCCAGCGCGGACGCCCGCATTCGCGCGTCTGTCAACTGCGACATCCGCGTAGCCGCCCTCGACCTCGTGACCAGGGGATCGCGCCCTTCAGCGTCTCCTCAAGCGAGGCGGTGAACCATGGGCGAGAGCGGGTCCCGCCCATAGGGGGCGGGACCGTGGCCTTGGGCGTCGCGGAGTGTAGGGCTCAGCCGATGGCGATACGGGTCTTCCAGTAGCTCGCCGGAGCGATGATCTCGGCACCAGATCCTGACAGTGCCGTCTTACTGCCCGCGTAGAAGCGCACCGCTCCGTCGGAGCGCACGGTCCAGATGTCGGGCACGGAGTCCCCGTTGACGTCGGGCGTCCCGATGAGGTGCGGGATACTGGCGCTGCCCCAGCCCGCGGCTCCGTACTCGATGTCGACGCCGCCCGAGGAGTTGGCCGCGGAGGCAAGCGAGGTGAGTGTCACTCCGCCGCCGGAAGCCGCAATGCCCTTACGCAGCAGCAATCTTGCGGAGACGTCGGTGCGGTAGACGAGATCACTGACGCCGTCACCGCTGATGTCCTGAACGGTGACGATGTCGCGTTCGGTCCAGGCTGAGGCGGACAGTCGTACGGCCTGGTCGACGGTGGCTCCGTGGTAGCCGGTGAAGGCCCACAGTGCGTCGCCGGAGGTGGCGAAGAAGTCGGTTCGTCCGTCTCCGGTGATGTCGCCGGCCGCCACGATCTGGCTGAGGTCGGCGGGCTTCGGTGCATTGTCGGGCAGGAGTATCTCGCGGCGCTTGTCGACGTTCACGGCGCCGTAGCCGTCGCCCGGGTAGACCCACAACTTGCCGCCGACGCGCACGACGAGATCTTGGAGGCCGTCTCCGCCGTAGATGTCGCCGTTGTGGGTGATCAGGGCACCCTTGAAGTGCCCGGAAGGGGCGGCGACGAAGGGCGGCAGGTCGTCGCCGTTGGGGTCCTTGTCGGGATTGGCGCGGTAGGCGCCGGACATGGAGTAGTCCAGGTCGCCGCTGCCCTTGGCGAGGTCGTTGGTGGCCTGCGAGGGGTAGAGCGCCAGGTTCCCGCCCTCCGTGACGACCATGAGGTCGGCGAGCTTGTCGCCGGTGAAGTCGCCCGGCGCGTCGGCTTGGTCGCGTGGCGAGACGTAGAAGAAGTACTTCGTCGGCTGCGAGACGTTGCCGGCCGCGTCCACGGTACGGACGTACAGGACGTTCGGCCCCGCGGTGGGCGGCTTCGCGTTCGCGAGCGTCGCGGTCACTGTGGTGGCGGTACCGGATGTGCGAGCGAGCGAGAAGGGGTAACTGGCGGAGTTGAACCCGTACTCATACCGGACGACATCGGTATTGAGGGCCCGCACGGTGAACGAGCCGGGGGTTCCGAACTTCTTGGCGCTCCAGTTGGCGTCCTCGGCGTCGTTGCCGAAGCCGTTCTCGTCGCCGTCGGCGTTGGGAAAGTCGGTGGAACTGACCTTGGGCGGCTTGGGCGCACTGGTGTCCAGGACGAAACGGCACGGTGTCTTCGCCGGCGCAAATCCGGAGGTGGAGCCAGCATCGTCGCGTGCTTGGACCCGCCAGGAGTACAGGGTCCCGTTGCTCAGTTTGCTCGTGGAGAAGCCTGTGGTGGTGCGCAGCGCGGTGTCCGTGTCACTGCCCGTGGAAACCTTGCCCGTGGACCCCAGCAGGTCACCCGTGTTGTCCCACTTGCCTGTGGGCCACAGGTCGAAATCGAAGAAGTCGAGGTTTTTGTCCTTGTCGGATGCGCGGGCGGTGAAGGTCAGGTTGCCCGACCCCATGCGGACGTACGGCTCGGTGGTGGTGCACTTTGCGTCGGGGCCAAGGTCGAGTGCCTTGGGGTCGATGGTCGGCCGGCGGTTATAGACCAGCTCAAGGACAGGCGCATTGTCACCGTCGGCCTGGAACTTCTTCCACGCGTACTGGCTGTGCTCGTCGGACGCCCGCATGCCGAAGGTGATGCTGTCTTTCCCTTGGTCGGCGCGGAGCTGGGCGGCCTTCTTCACATCGAAGGTCTCGTAGGCATCCCGGCAGCCCGACTTGTATCCGTGGGCGAAACTCTTGGTCGCGTACTTGTTGCCGTTGTGCAGCTTCGGGGCGTTCTTCCAGTTGGTGTGGGAGTTGATGGCGCCGGTCAGGTGAACCGTCATCGAGCGGGAACTGCACGACCACGCATATGTCTCCAGGACGCGCAGCTTCGCGCTGGTGATCTTCGTGCCCTTGAGGTCCTTGTCGAAATCGATGTTGAAGAATGAGCGCGAAGTTCCCCAGGTGTCGGACTCGAAGCCGACCCGAGCCTCGTGCGTACCGCCTTTGTTGAAGCCTTTACCGTTGTAGAAGGAGGCGTTGGGGTGCCTGCTGTAAGCGGTGGTCCAGTTCTGCGTGTGCTTCTTCACCGAGGGGTCGATGAAGACCGGGTACGTGGTCGCAGGGTCGGTGAGAAAGTTCGGGTCGGGTGTGAAGACCCAGTTCGCCCCGGACAGGCCGACCTCGACCAGATCGCCGCGGGAGTCGGGGGACGGGCCGTCGATGGAGGGCAGACTGAGCGTGGCCGCCGATCCGCTCTGCGAGGGCGCGGGGGTCGGCTCGGGTGGCGCAGGCGGCAAGGGGGACTCGGACACCGTAGGTTCGGGACCATCGGTGGCCGACGGGAGGGTTTCGGGGCTGGTGTCGCTCTGCTCGTCCGACTCGGCTGGCGTGTCCTCGCTGGGGCTGGCGCTGTCCTCCGGCGTTGCGCCCTCGTCCGTGGGGATCGGTGACTCTGCCTCGGTCGGCTGGGCGGTGGCGCCGACTGTGCTGTCGGTGACCGCCGGGAGGCCGCTGCTGTCCCACATCAGTGGAGTGGGCGAGGTCGCGACCTCGTTGCCGTAGGCGTTTTCAGCCATGAGGACGTGGGACACCGGGTCGAGCCGGAAGGTCAGGTCCTCCGACGTGATGCCGTACGACAGTTGCCGGACACGGGCGTCGGAGGCGGCCTGCCGGTTCTTCAGGACGACCAGTTGGGCGAACCCGTCGTCGTCGGCGGTGAGGACCAGGTCGGCGCCCGGGAGGATCTCGGGGTACAGGGCGCGGGAGCCGTCGATGATCGGGGCGGGGACGGTGCCGGGCCAGGTCAGTTGGAGCTCGTAGTCGTCGATGTGCAGGGTGGCAAGCGCCGTGTCGGTGCCGTCCCCATTCGTGGCGCCCTTGACCAGGGGCATCCGGTGCACGGAGCTTCGGGATGTGCGTCCCGCAGCCCGGGAACCGGGTGAGAACACCACCCGGGTGTTGGTGGCCTGCGGTTCCCAGCCCTCCGCTGTCCGGTGCAGGCGGTAGTCGATGTCCTTCCACTCGCTGCCGACCTTGGCCCGTACGGGGGAGGAGTACAGCTTCTTGGCCATGCTGCCGTCGGGGCGGGCCCAGGTGGTGGAGCGCGCAGTACGCAGGGCGGTGACCTCGACCGGCTTGCCGGTCCGCGCGGCCGTCTCCACTGCCGCTGCCTCGGAGAGGGGCCCGGGCCGTCGGTCGGGGTGGCTGCCGGCGCCCTTCGGGCTTTCCAACTGGAAACCGGTGTAGGCGAGGCCGCCCACCAGCACGGCCGCGGTGAGCACCACCGCGCTGGTGCGGCGGCCAGGCATCCGGCGCCGGGTACGCGTCATCGGACGAGGTCCCTTCCCCCTTGGAGCCGGCGCGCGGGGCGGGCGCGGCCGGAATGGTGAAGCCGGGCCATGAGACATCGGCTCCCCGGCGCGGATCTTCCCGATCCGGTCAGGGCATGGCAGGGCCAGCTGATGATGACCCATGTGAAGGCCTTCGTCACCCTGTGCACCGACGGGGCGAAAGCGGAAGCGGGCGTGTCGTCGTAGCGCATGTGGTGCTTCGCGTGGCCTGACCGCAGTCGGTGGGTGACCACACCCCGAGGGGCGAAACGGTCGGTGACGACCTTAACGGTCGCCTGATGGCATGGATCTGATAGGTGATCAGTGGATTGCTGCCGGACGAACCGAAAGGCCCAGGGATTTCCGGAAGATGAGCAGAGTCGACTTAGTCCGACACGCAGGGCTACGGCCGATTACGATACGTGATGATGATCACATGGCATGGTCCGCTCTGGCGCGTGTTCACGCTGTCGTCGCAGAATCTTCGCCATCTGATACGCCATCACGCGTGGTCCGTTCCCGGTCCCGCCACAAGTGGTCCGGGGGGACCTCGCCGTGTTCGGTCGCTTTTCGTCTGCCCGCCGCCGCCGTCTGGGCCGTGTCGTCGTGCCCATGGTCGGCGCTGCCCTGCTGGTGGGGCTGCTGCCCGTCCAGTCCTTGGCACTGCCGCCCGACCCCACAGCTGCCGAACAGGGCCGCGAAACACTGGAACTGGAGACCCTGGAGAAGGAGACGCCGGTCACGGGCGAGACCTTCGAACGGGACTTGGAAAGCCTCAAGGTCGAGGTGCCCGCCGACCAGGAGCAGCCACCGGCGGGCACGGCGACAGCGCCCACCGCGGAGACCGGCACGGTCAGTTTCGGCACGGCCACAGAAACGGCCACCGCCACGAGGGCAACCGCCAACAGGGAGACGGCCCTCGTCCGCGGTGCCGCAGACGTCCGGGAGATCGGCCTTACCCCGGTCGGCGCTCTGCCCGTGAGCCTTGGGCAGGCACCCGGTCAGCCCGCACCCAACGGCACCTGGCAGGTGTCCGTGGCTGCCCGTACCGCCACCGTGTCAGAAGGCGTCGACGGCGCAGTCATCACCGTTCAGGCTCCCGCGACCGGCTCCGTCCCCATATCCGTCGAGCTCGACTACGCCGAGTTCAAGAACCTCTACGGCGCGGACTGGGCCTCCCGACTCCGCTTCGTGCAATTCCCCGAGTGCTACCTCACCACCCCGGACGACGAGGCATGCCAGGCATACGAGGAGTTGGAGACCACCAACGACTCCGAGGCCCAGTCGATCACCGCCACGGTCGACACCGCCGCTGACGGCACGGTCACGCCGGTCGCCGCCGACAAGTCAGCGTCGTCCGGCCTTCCCTCGATGGTGCAGGCTGCATATCGCGATACGGCCACACCCGTGACCACGTCCGGCGACACCGCCGTCATCGGCGCGGTCGACTCCGGGGGTGGCGCGGGAGGGTCGTTCAAGGCCACCCCCCTCTCTTCCGACGGCAAGTGGGAGGCTGGTGGATCCTCGGGAGCCTTCACATGGTCCTATCCGCTGGCCGTTCCGACCCCGCCGGCCGGGCCGTCCCCCACCGTCGCTTTCTCCTACAACTCCCAGACAGTGGACGGGCGTACCGCCGTATCCTCACCGCAAGCCTCTTGGATCGGTGAGGGCTGGGACTACGACCCCGGCCATATCGAGCGGCGCTATCGCCCTTGCCAGGACGATCGCAAAAGCCTGAACTCCGGAACGCCCAACAACACGGCCAAGAAGGACAAGACGTCCGACCTGTGCTGGGTGTCGTACAACGCGGTGATGTCGCTGGGCGGCAGGAGCACCGAACTGGTGCGGGTCGGCGCGACCAACACCTACCGGCCACAGCAGGACGACGGCACACGCGTCGAGCTGAAGTCCGGGGGCGGCAACGCCGACAACAACGGCGAGTACTGGGTCGTCACCACCACCGACGGCACGCGGTACTTCTTCGGCCTCAACGAGGTGGGCGGCGGCCACGCCGATACTCACTCCGTCTCCACCGTCCCTGTTTTCGGTAACCACCCCGAGGAGCCGTGCCACGCCGACACCTTCGCCGACTCACGCTGCGGCGCTGGGAAGAAGCAGGCGTGGCGCTGGGGCATGGACAAGGTCGTGGACGTGCACGACAACGCGATGATCGTCAACTGGAAGCAGGAGACGAACTACTACGCGGTCAAGAAGAAGTTCAAGTCCCCCGAACAGTACGACCGCTACGCCTACCCGTCCTCGATCGAGTACGGCATGCGTGCTTCCGACCTGACCAGTCCGTCCGCCACCATCGAGTTCGGGGTTGCACAGCGTTGCCTGAAGTCGGCCACGATCTGCGCCGCCGCGAACTTCGCGAAGACCGATGACCCGGGTGCGTACCGTCCATGGTGGGACACCCCGGGCAACCTCAACTGCGAGTCCACGTCCAAGTTGTGCCCCGCCTTCCCGTCCTTCTGGACCCAGGTCCGCCTGGACACCGTGACGACGAAGGCGGCCCGCCCCGGGCAGAGCGGCCTCGGCAGCGTCGACACGTATGCGCTGCATCAGTCCTTCCCCGAGGACTGGTACGACACCTCTCCCGGCCTCTGGCTGAACTCGATCACGCGTAGGGGCTTCGCACCCGGCGACTCCACCGGTCTGCTTCAGTCGAAGGACGGTGTGAGCTTTGCCCAGTACACAGTCGGGTCCGCCTCACCACTGCGCGCCCGCCTCAAGGACCGCCAGCTGCCCAACCTCGTCGGCAGCGGCCCGAACGACCAGCGACCGGGCTTCACTCGTCCCCGCATCGGCACCGTCGCGACCGAGTACGGGGGTGACATAGAAGTCGAGTACACCGGTGGTTGCGCGAGTGAGCCCGCCGAGGACAAGGGCAGGAGCAACGGCACCTGCTACCCGGTGCGCTGGTCGCCGGACGGGGACGAGAAAACGCCGGCGAAGGCGTGGTTCAACAAATACGTCGTGGCCTCCGTCACCGAGACCGACAAGGTCACATCCCACGGCAAGCCTGTTCACACCTCCTACTCCTACACGGGTCCTGCCTGGGCCAAGACCGACGACGAGTTCACCCGCCCTGCCCTGCGCACATACAGTGACTGGCGTGGATACCGTCAAGTGGGGGTGACCAAGGGCAGCAAGTCCACCTCTCAGCAGGGCGACCCGCAGTCCCAGTCGTACTCCGAGACGCGCTACTTCCAGGGCGTGGGCGGCGAGGTCAAGGACAGTACAGGTAAGTACACGCTGGTCACGGAGGATGCGCCGCAGTATGCGGGCATGACAGCCGAATCGATCACCTATCTCGACTCGGACAAGCGGGTGCAGTCGCGAACACTCACCTACCCGTGGTCGCAGCAGACGGCTTCCCGCCCCCGCGAGTCGGAGGCCGGCACGGACATCGAACCGCTGTTGGCACACCGTGTCGGGACCAAGCGCACGGACGAGATACAGACAGTCGACACCAGCTGGCGGGCCGTCCGCACGCTGACCACTCCCGACGACACCTACGGTCTGCCCGTGCAGGTCGAGACGGCGGTGGTCAAGCCCAATGGAGACGGGGGCGAGGCCCTCTCCGACCAGACGTGCACCAAGACCTTGTACGTGCACAACACCTCGGACTGGCTGATCGGACTCCCGAAGGAACGGCGGACGACAGCCACCTCCTGCGCTGGGTACGGATCGGCGGACCCAGCTACCGAGTTGAAGCAGGCGGTACGCAACACCTACGACAGGCTGGCCTACGGAGCAACCCCCGCGCAGGGGCAACTCACCTCGGTGGCCGAGATCAACGGTGCCGGCACCTCGTACTCGGTCGTGACCGAGAGCACTTACGACGAGCTGGGCCGACTGCGTACTCACAGCAAGCCCGGTGAGGGCACGACCGAGATCCAGTACACCCCGGCGACGGGCGGTCCGGTGACCGCCACCAGAACGATCAACGCCATGGGGCATGTCACCAGGACGACGTTCGATCCGGGGCGAGACCTGCCGTTGACGGTCACCGACCCCAATGGCAAGGTCACGCGCACCGAGTACGACGCGCTGGGACGTCTGGTCAAGGGCTGGTCGGCGGCTCGTGCCGGCGAGGGGGACCCGGATGTCCAGTTCTCCTATCAGGAGGCGATCGCCACCAGCGAGCAGACCCGCCCGGCAGCCGTCACTGCCAGGACGCTGAAGGGCGACGGCACCTACGCGCGCCAGGTGACCATCTACGACGGTTTGATGCGCCAGGTCCAGACACAGGAGGACGCGCACGGGCCAGGGCGTATTGTCAAGGACACGACCTACAACGACCACGGTCTGGTCGATGAGCAGACCGGCGGCTATCTCGCCAAGGGCGAGCCTGCGGCCGAAATCTTCGCTCCGAAGTCGAAGTCGCTGATACCCAGCTGGACGAAGACGCGTTACGACGGTCTGGAACGTCAGGTGCGTCTGTCGACCTATCTGGACGGCGACTACCGGTACGCGACCGAGACGGCCTACAGCGACACCAGCGTCTATGTCAACCCGGCCGGTTCCACCGCACCCCGGACCCGGACGTACACCGACGCCTTGGGCCGTGTCACCTCGTTGAAGCACTACGCGCAGAGCGGTGCCGCGTCGACGACGGGCCGTACGACGACCTACCACTACGACGTCCGCGGCAACCGTTCCGAAGTCATCGATGCGGCCGGAAACACCTGGACATACACGTACGACGCGCGCGCCCGCGTCACCTCCGTCAACGACCCCGACACCGGCAGGACCAACACCTGGTACGACGAGGCGGACCGGCCGAACAAGGTGACCGACGCCGAAGGCCGGACCACCTATACCCAGTACGACGTCCTCGGCAGGCTCAGCGCGATCCGTGAGGGATCCGAGACTGCCACGCCCGTCAAGGAGTTCACCTACGACTCGCTGCCCGGTGGGCTCGGCCAGCCGGCGGAGTCGAAGCGGCACACCGCCGACGGCGACTACATCAACCGGGTCACCGGGTACGACGCCGGGTACCGGCCCACGGGCCGTGAGACGGTGATCCCGGCCAACTCGATGACCACGGGGCTCGCGGGGACATACGCATACACGTACACGTACACCCCCGTCACCGGGCAGCCGCTGTCGGTCACGATGCCCGCGATCGGTGGTCTTGCGAAGGAAAGGGTCATTACCCGCTACAACGGTGACGGCCTGGCGGAGTCCACGTCCGGACAGTCCTGGTACACGGCGGACGTCACCTATTCGCCCTATGGCGAGGTCCTGCGGACGGTCTCCGGTTCGCAACCCCAGCGAGTCTGGACGACGAACTTCGTCGACCCTCGGACGGGCCGACTGCAACGCACCATCGCCGACCGTGAGACGGCGGGCCCGCATCGCCTGACGGACAGCTACTACTCGTACGACGCCGCAGGGGTGATCACCTCCGAGGCCCGTCGCCTCTCGGACGCTTCCGGGGCGACGTGGGACAACCAGTGTTTCACCTATGATGCGATGGGCGAGCTCGTCAACGCCTGGACCTCGAAGGCGGCTCCCGACGGCGCCGGCACTGGCTGCACGTCCACGGACGGTAGCTCCTGGGGCTACCGCACCGACTTCGAGACCTCATCAGGCCCGGTCGCTGACGCTCCGGATGCAGCGACCGATGTCACCTCCCCGGACAGTGCGCTGACGTCGAGTCTGGCCGCTGCCGCTCCCCAAGCGGCCACGGTGTCCACCGGAGCCACTGCCTATCGCCAGTCGTTCACCTTCGACTGGCTCGGCAACCGCGCCACCATGACAGAGCATGACCTCGCGGACGCGACCAAGGACGTCGCCTACAAGTACAGCTACACCACACATCAGCCGCACACTCTCCAGTGGGTCAGCACCAATCCTCCCGGCAGGGGCAGCAGCTACTCCTACGACGCGGTGGGCAACACCGAAGTCCGCGATCTGTACGACACAACGCAGAGCTTGACGTGGACATCAGAGAACAAGCTCGACACGATCACAGACGACGGCAACAAGACGACGTACGTCTACGACGCCGACGGAAGCCGCATCCTCGAGCATTCGTCGGCAGGATCGACGCTCTATCTGGGCGAGACCGAGGTCACCACTGACTCGGCGGGCAAGGTCACCCGAGCCTCGCGCGCCTACAGTCAGAGCGGTGCCCCGACCGTGACGCGCACCGCGAGCAACGGCGCCGCCACGGGTCACAAGCTCAACGTCCTCCTGGCCGACCACCTGGGTACTGCCACCACCTCGGTGGAACTGTCCGGCAGCCAACCGGTGACCCGCCGTGCGTACAAACCGTACGGTGAGCTCCGCGGCCCCAAGCCGACGACGTGGCCCAACAAGCGTGGCTATCTTGGCGTCGGTGTTGACGACGCGGCCACCGGACTGACACACATTGGCGCGCGCGAATACGACCAGGACTCGGGACGTTTTCTCTCCGCGGACCCTGTGGTCGACATCGCCGATCCGCTTCAGATGAACGGCTATGCCTACAGCCACAACAGCCCGGTGTCACGTAGCGACCCCACGGGCCTCATGGACCTTGTCAAGGCCGAGTCCATGCATGCGAAGCAGCAGGAGGAGCAGAAGAAGAGGCGTCGCGCCGAAATCATCAAGGAAAAGTATACGAAGGCGCACGACACGGCGATCATCATGTATATGACGTGGTTGCGTCTCTTGCAGCCCAAGGGGAAGGGCAAGGTGACCGTTGATCTGCAGCAGACCAGGGGGTACCGCGACTCCGAGAACTACATCAGGAATGTGCCAGGGAAGAAGAAGGGGGGCTGGGCCGACCTTCTCTACTGGACGGAGGACACGGTGTATGTGTGGGATGTGAAGCATTTCGGAGGCGCGGCAGAAATTGCAGGTGAACAAGAGGTCAAAGACTATGTGAGCAGCCTCAGGAAGCAGCTCGCGGCCGATCCGAAAACTAAGGAACTCAAGGTCAAAGTCGGTTTCAAGATGACGCCGATGAAGGGACCGAATCTCTTCAAGACCGGTGAGTGGGTGGATGCCTTTCCGTCGGTGCAGAGTGATGGCGTCATCGCGTACAGGAAATCGAACATCAAGGACGACAAGAACCGAAACCCCAACCCTCCGCCGAATCGTGCTCCTGTGACTGAGGAAAAGCCCTGGTACTCGCAATGGAAAGAACGGTCCCAGGAGTGGTGGCACAATAACGTGGAGAATCACGACTGGTCCAGAAGCCCGTTCGGAGGTTCCTCTGATTCCTCGTCTCTCTTCCCGGGGCTTGCTGGTCCTCTGCTAGCCTACTGACTTCAAATCGAGTGAAAGGCGATGAACAACAATGAATGTGTCCCTGTTCGCTCTCCCTCGGCATGAGGTGCATGGCGGTCTCGAGCAGGTGTTGTCCCGTTGGCGAGCCTTGGAAGACGACGAGTCGGACGACCTGTGCGACCTCGGCGAGGACGCGAATGTGGTGGAACGACTGCTGGAGAGGGCGGGCGCCGGCGAAGGCGCGCTGTCCGCGGTATCTGGGGAGACGGTTCTGGGAGACGACGGCGTTGGCACCGTATGTACCGTTCTGTCGCCTCAGGAAGTCGTCGGCGTGGCAGACTTCATCGCTTCCGTGGACGTCGACGAGGTGATGCGCAATGCCCCGGATGTGCTCAGCGGGATCATCCGCGGCGGTATCCCCGTGGGCTATCTGGAGGACCTGCATGAGACCCTGGATGCCCTCTGGCGGCTCTACGGCTCTGCAGCCCGCGACGGCCTGTGCGTGGCCCAGGTGTTCGAGGGTTGAGCAGGTGACCGATCGTCAGCTCTCCCATGGGAGTGACGATCGCTTGCTGGTTCTCGCAATCGGTGTGCATGCCGTCGGTCGGCAACCGGCCACACATCCGATGCCGGTACCCGGGAAGGGCTGAGTGCGGGCCACATGGCGTGCGGAAGTGGTGTGCGCCCGTCCGGGTGACGTCGCCTACTCCCCGCGGGACGTGTCCGCCCGCCCGGGACCGGGGGCGCGGCGGCGCGGCTGAGAGGGTCGTGCCGTCGTCCGGTCAGACGGCGGGGCGTGGGCGTGGGCGAGGACCGAGGGCGAAGCGGGACGGGCCGGGCTCGCCGTGCACGAGGGAGGCGGCCAGTTCGCCGAGCACGGAGGCGAACTTGAACGCGTGGCCCGAGCAGCCGCCGAGCACGGTGACCGGACCCTGCCGGTCGACGAGGAAGTCGTGGTCGACGGTGGTGGTGTAGAGGCAGGTCAGCGGGTCGGGCGCGGTGGGGTCGACGCCGGGCAGCCAGCGCTCGGCGTACGCGGCGAGCGCGTCCAGGGTCGCGGCGTCCGGTGTGCGGTCGCGGTGATCGGGGTCGACGACCGGGCCGATCCCGTGGAAGCCGGCCTTCACGCCGTCGGTGCTGCCGAGCCCGTAGACACCGTCCGTCGACCGGCCGGTCGCGGGCAGCGCGGCGCCCGGGTGATGGATGAAGCTGGGCCAGGACAGGGGGTCCGCGGCGGGGAAGTGGGCGGGCTGCTCCTGCGTGACGCGCAGCGCCGGCAGCCCGCTGACCGGAGCAGACGCGCCGTCGCCGAGCAGGGCCGGGGTCCAGCCGCCGACGGCGACGACGACCGCGTCCGCCGTCCACTCCTCGCCGGCCTCGGCCACTACGCGCACACCGCCGCTGTCGAGCACCCGCACCCCGGTCACACGGACACCGTGCCGGACCTCGGCGCCATGGGCCCGCGCCGCCTGCTGGAACGCGGCGACGGCGTCATCGGCGTGCAGCCGCCCCGCCTCCGGATGGAACACCGCGCCCGTGTCGGCACGCAGCCCCGGCCACCGCTCGGCCACCTGGTCCGGAACCATCCGCTCGACGGGTCGCCCGGCCGCGGTCAGCGTCTCGAACAGGGCGTCGGTGACCGCGGCCGGGCCGTGATCGACGGCACCGGTCAGCGACAGCACCTGCCGCCCGGTCTCCTCCTCCAGCCGCCGCCACAACGGCAGCGACCGCACGGCCAGATCGACGTAGAACGGATCCGCGTACGCCAGCCGGAAGATCCGCGACGTGCCGTACGAGCTGCCCCGGTCGTGCCCGGGCCGGAACCGCTCCAGCAGCGTGACCTCACCCCCGCGCGCGGCCAGCCGCCACGCCGCCGCGGAACCCATGACGCCGCCACCTATGACGACGATGCGACGAGCAGGCATGAGGTGATCCCTTCGATCAGGTCAATCAGGCGTGACCAGGGATTTTTCTATCACTGCCGAGGTGGGGACGGATCAGGCGGGCTGCCACAGTTCGACGCGGTTGCCCTCGGGATCGGTGACCCAGCCGAAGCGGCCGACGCCGTCCATGTCCTGGATCTCCTCGGCCACGTCGGCGCCCTTGGCGCGCAGTTGCGCGAGTATCGCGTCCAGGTCGCGGACCCGGAAGTTGAGCATCGTCTGCTGCGTACGGGTGCCGAAGTAGTCGGTGTCGGCCTCGAACGTAGCGAACACGGTGGGCCCGGCCGGCTGGTTCCAGAGCCCGTTGTCGTCGGCGTCCAGCCCCAGACAGTCGCGGTACCACGCACTCAGGGTCACGGGGTCGGTGGACCGCAGGAAGTAGCCGCCGATACCAAGCACACGTTCCATGAGGTCATCCTGCCAGGACGGTGACGGGGACCGCCCGCGCGCGTGGTGGCCCCGTGTCGGAGAGCCGGGCACGTCATGCTGGACTCCACGGCCCGCCGGCGAAGGAGAGAGTGCTGTGACGACACCGACCGGCAAGGTGATCTGCGACATCACGATCTCGCTCGACGGCTGCTCGGCCGGGCCCGACCAGACGGAGGAGCGGCCGTTCGGGAACGACGGCGGTGACGGCTCGGGCGGCAGGTTCCATGCCTGGATGTTCGACACGCCCGAGGAGAACAGAGCCGAGATCGAACGGATGACCGCCGCCTCGGCGTTCATCATGGGGCGCAACATGTTCGGCCCGGTCCGCGGCGCGTGGGACCGGCCGTGGAACGGCTGGTGGGGTGACGAACCGCCCTTCCACGCATCGGTGTTCGTCCTCACCCACCACGCACGCGAGCCCCAGCCGATGGCCGGCGGCACGACGTTCACCTTCGTCACCGACGGAATCACCTCGGCACTGGCCCAGGCACGCGAGGCCGCGGGCGACGGCGAGATCTCCGTCCTCGGCGGCGCGACCACCGTCAACCAGTACCTCACGGCCGGCCTGATCGACGAACTCCGCCTGCACATCGTCCCGTTCACCCTCGCCACCGGCACCCACCTCTTCGACGGCGTACCACCCCTGAACCTCGAACAGACGACATCACGACGAGCGAGCCAGGTCACACACGTGACCTACAAGGTGTTGTAGGGGAACGGCAACACACTCGCTGTCGGTCGGCCGGGGAACTAGGGTCCGTCTTCAAAGATCATCCGGGTGGTGGATCATGGTGTCGTGGTACGTCGTCATGAACTCACGGACCAGGAGTGGGAGTTGCTTGCTCCCCTCATACCGCGGGCTGCGACGGGGCGGCCCCGCGTGGAGGACCGGCAGGTCATCAACGGGATGGTCTATAAGATCCGGACCGGGGTCTCCTGGCGTGACCTGCCGGAACGCTACGGGCCGTGGAAGACGGTCTACACCCGTTTCCGCCGCTACGCCCTGGACGGCGTGTTCACCCGGGCTCTCCAGCAGATCCAGGCCCGCGCGGACGCCGCCGGCGACATCGACTGGCTCGTCCAGATCGACTCCACCATCGTCCGCGCCCACCAGCACGCCGCCGCCACCGGCCGAAAAGGGGGCGGCATCGGCAGGACGAACCGGACGATCACGCCCTCGGACGATCCCGAGGAGGACTGACCACCAAGATCCACCTCGCCTGCGACGGCCGCGGCCGTCCCCTCGCCGTCCTGCTCACCCCAGGTGAACGCCACGACAGCGTCTGCGCACGTCCCCTCCTGGAACGGATCCGGGTCCCGCGCACCGGCCTCGGCCGCCCGCGCTGCAGACCCGACCAGGTCGTCGCCGACAAGGCCTACAGCTCCCGAGGCTTACGTTCCTACCTGCGTAATCGCGGCATCGCGTGCACCATCCCAGAGAAGAACGATCAGCAGCGACACCGCCGCAACCGCGGTCGCCGCGGCGGTCGGCCACCGGCGTTCGACCGGCAGATCTACCGCCGACGCAACGTCGTCGAGCGCTGTTTCAACCGTCTCAAGGGCTTCCGCGGCATCGCCACCAGGTACGACAAGACCGCCACCTCGTACGAGGCAGCGGTCAGTCTCGCGTCACTCCTGCTCTGGGCAAGATCCGTTTGAAGACGGACCCTAGAAGGAGGACGTGCCGGTCAGGTCCGCCAGGTTCGTTCTGATCGTGTCGGCCTCCGGCATGCCGAGTTGGGTGTAGAGGGTGAGGGCTCGGTGGTAGTGGTGGGCGGTGAGGGTGGGGGAGTGGTGGGCGGCGGCCAGGCCGCTGTGGGCGCGGGCCTGTTGGGCGGGGCTGCCGATGTCCTCGGCGATGGTGAGGGCCTCGGTGTGGTGGGTGAGGGCGTCGGTGGGGCGGCCGGCGGCGCGGGCGGCCTCGCCGAGGCCGTTGAGGGCTCGGGCCTCGCCGTCGCGGTCGCCGTTCTCGCGGTAGAGGGTGAGGGCCTGCCGGTGGCATTCGGTGGCGTCCGGGTGCCGGCCGCGCCGGGTGTGGACGAGGCCGAGGCCGTGCAGCGCGCCCGCCTCGCCGTAGCGGTCGCCGACCTCGCGGAGGAGGGTCAGGGCCTGTTGCTGGTGACCCGCGGCCGAGTCCAATTGATCCAGGCGTACTTCGACCGCACCGAGGTCGCTCAGTGCGTGGGCCTCCAGGTAGCGGTTGCTCGTCCTGCGGAGGAGGGACAGCGACTGGCGGAGGTGGTCGGCGGACTGGTCGTAGCGGCCGAGTTGGCTCTCGACGCTGGCCAGGTCCTTGAGGGCCGTCGCCTCGCCCAACCGGTCGTCCATACGGCGGTACAGCACCAGCGCCTGTTCGAGGTACTCGACGGCCGACAGGAACCGGCCCAGCCGTTCGTCGACCAGGCCGAGGTTGACCAGCGCGCGGGCCTGGCCGGTCACGTCGTCGGCCTGCCGGAACAGCGTGAGCGCCTGCTGAAGATGCCGGCGCGCCGGTTCGTGGCGGGCCAACTGCCAGTAGGCGATGCCGAGTCCGATCAGCGCCCGGGCCTCGCCCACCGGGTCGCCGATCTCGCGGGCGGCGTCCCGGGCGTGCCCGTGGATCGTGAGGCCGTCGGTGTGCTGGCCGCTGACGAGATGGCGGTACAGGGTCGAGGAGAGACGGATCGCGTGGGTGGGGCGGCCGCGGGTCGCCGTATGGGCCGACATCGCCGTCAGGCCCGGCCGCTCGGTGTCCAGCCAGGCCCGCGCGGCATCGGGATCGGACAGGTCGGGCACCGGAGTGACGGTCTCGGGGGCGGCCGGCCGTAAGTGGGCCTCGGCCGGGTGGAGGCAGTCCATGGCGGCGGCCGCGGTGGCCAGACAGTGGTCGAAGAGCCGGTCGAGCGCCGTCTCGCGGGCCCCCGGCGTCTCCTCGGCGGTGGCGAGCCGGGTGGCGTAGGCGCGCAGCAGGTCGTGCATGCCGTAGCGGGCCGTGTCCGTCCGCTGGATCAGATGGGCGCGGGCGAGGACGTCGAGGGTACGGCGGGCGTCCGCCGGACCGGTGTCCGTCAGCGCGGCCGCCGCGTACGCGTCGACGTCGGGGCCCGGATGCAGGCCGAGCAGCCGGAACGCGTGCGCCGCGTCGGCCGGCAACTGCCGCAGCGACCACGAGAACACCGCGGCGACGGCCGTCCGAGGGTCACCGTCCGCGCCCAGCAGGTCCAACCTGCGCTGTTGGTCGGCGAGTTCGTCGACCAGGTCGGCCAGCGGAGTGCCGGGGCGGGCCACGGCCAGCTCCGCCGCCACCCGCAGCGCGAGCGGCAGCCGCGCGCACTGCGCGGCGAGGGCGTCCACGGCGTCGGGCTCGGCCTCCGCGCGCGGGCCGACGAGCCGCCGCAGCAGGGTACGCGCGGCGTCGACGGGCAGCAGGTCGAGGTCCAGACGGTGGGCGCCCTCCCGCGCGACCAGCCCGGCCAGACTGTCCCGGCTGGTCACCAGCACCGCACAGGAACCGGTGCCGGGCAGCAGCGGCCGCACCTGCTCCACCGTGGCGGCGTTGTCCAGGACGATCAGCATCCGCCGGCCCGCGACCTCGGTGCGGTAGCGCGCCGCACGGTCGTCCTCCTCCAGCGGGACGTCCTGCCCGGCCACCCCGAGCGCGGTCAGGAACCGCACCAGCGCCTCGGCGGCCGTCATGGGCCGGTCGGGGTCGTATCCGCGCAGGTTCACATACAACTGGCCGTCCGGGAAACGGTCCCGGGCCCGATGCGCCCACCGCACCGCCAGCGCCGTCTTGCCCACACCCGCCGTCCCCGACACCGCCGAGATCACCACGGCCGTCGCCCGGTCCGCGGCCACCACCTTGTCCAGGTGCGTCAGTTCCTCCTCACGGCCGGTGAACCCGGTCGCCTCCATGGGGAGTTGAGCGGGAATCACGCCAACTCGTGAACTGGGCCTGCTCGGCGGTGGTGCCGTGCCCGCACCGCCGCTCAGGACCGCCCGGTGCTCCCGCCGCGCCTCCGCCCCCGGCGTGGTGCCGAGTTCGTCGGCCAGCCGTTTGCGCAGGGCCGTGTAGCAGGCCAGCGCCTCCGGGGCGCGCCCCGCGGCGTGCAGGGCCCGCATCAGCGCGACGGCCAGCGGCTCGACCAGCGGGTGTTCGGCCACCAGGACGGACAGCGTGTCGACGACCACCACCTGCCCGCCGAGCCGGAGTTCGGCGTCCGCCCAGGCCAGAACGGCGTCGATCCGCTGGTGCAGCCAGGTCTCCCGGGTGCGCGCCGCCCACGCACCGGGCAGCCCGGCCAGCGGCTCGCCCCGCCACAGGCCCATCGCCTCCCGCAGCGTCGCCACCCGCCCCGCGTCGGAGCCGCCCGCGCCGCGGGCCCGGCCCACCAGACCCCGGAAGCGGTGGACGTCGACCAAGTCCCGCGAGACGTCGAGGCGGTAGCCGCCCGGCCCGCGCACCAACGAGGCCGCGGCCGCCGTGTCGTCGTCGGCGCCGCGCAGATGCGGGGCGCTGTCCACGAGGACCCGGCGGATCCGGGCGACATGGGCGTAGAGCGTCGACCGCACCTGCGCGGGCGGGTCCTCGCCCCACACCCGGTCGATCAGCGTCTCGGCCGCCACCCAGCCGCCCGCGTCGGCCAGCAGCGCCGCCAGCACCGTACGCCGCTTCGCGGGCCCCAGATCCACCGGGCGGCCCGCCACCCATAACTCCACGGGCCCCAGCAGCCGAAATCCCGTCACACCGTCCCCCTGCCCCGCCCCGCCCCGCACGCGCCGTCCCGTCCCCCGCCGGGCGTCACCCAACCACCGCGCCACCTGCGAGGCAAGTTTTACGCAAGCTCCCCGGCCACCTCCCTCCTCCATCGTGTTCACGGCACCCCGCCGCACCGATGGACGCCTTCCGTTCCATGGGCGGCGTGAGCGATGGAGGAACACACAGAATGAAGCGGATCCTGGCCAAGGCCGGCATCGCCCTGGGAACCGTGGCGCTCGCCGTCACCGGCGCGGTCGTCACTGCGGCCCCCGCGAACGCGGCGCTGTCCGACTGTCCCTCCGGCGGGCTGTGCGCCTACCTCGGAGTCAACGGCTCGGGCACCCCCGGCGTGGTCTACGGCGACAACACCAACCTCCTTCAGTACAACAAGTTCAACAACGCCGAGTCGCTCTACAACAACGGCACGAGCTGCAACGTCCGTATCTACTCGGGCACGGGCTACACCGGCTCCAGCTACGTGCTCTCCCGGGGCTACTACAACGGCTCCCTGGCGAACACCGTGTACTGGCACAACGTCGCCTCGAACGACTGGTGCGTGTGATCGTCCCCCCGACGGCGTGGCGGACACTCCTCACGGTGTCCGTGGCGTTGACCGCGGCCGGCTGCTCCTACGGGGGTGAGCAGCCCGGCCGCGGGTCCACGGCCCCCGACGTCCGTCCCCTGAAGGGGGCCACCGCGATCAGCCACGCCGACGCCGTACGCCTGCACGACCGTGAGGAACGCGCCGTCGCCGCCTGTATGCGCGACCGCGGGCAGCGGTACACGGCCCAGCCCCGCACCGCGTCCGCGCGCAGCGAGGAGACCAACCCCTACGGGCTGCTCACCCCGCGCAGGGCGGCCCAGGACGGGTACGGGATCGTCGGCGAGTACCTCTACCGGCTCACCGCCCCCGCGCCAGCCGACGAACCCCGCGAGACGGTCTGGCAGCAGGCCCTCACCGGCACGCCCGCGCACCGGGTGACCCTGCGGCTGCCCGACGGTGTCAGCCTGGAGTACTCCACCGACGGCTGTGTCGCCCGCGCCCGCACCGAGGTCTACGGGGCGGACTGGAACACGGTCGAGCCCGTCACCGTGGGGCTCGCGAACCGGGTGATCGCCGCCGTCGAGGCGGACCCGGACCACCGTGCCGCCGTACGGCGCTGGTCGGCGTGCATGTCGAAGGCGGGGCATCCGGCGAAGGACCTCCAGGCCCCGCGCCAGGCCGTCGACTCCCGTCTGCGGACGACCGTCGCGGAGGGCGGCACCGGGCCGGACCAGGACGCCGTGCGCGCCCTCGGCCGCGACGAGATCCGCACCGCACGCGCCGACGCCGACTGCCAGGCGTCGACGGGACTCGCGGAGGCCGTACAGGACACCCAACAGGCCGTGGAGAAACGGCTCCTGACGGAACGTGACCGAAAAACGGTGGCGAGCTACGTGACCGACCGACGCAGAGCGCTCGCCACCGAACCGTGAGGGCCATCCGGGGACGGTCAGTACGCGTACCCCGACTTGCCGGTGATCGTCGTCGTCACATGGGTGATCCCGCTGCCGGGCGGCAGGGCGACGGTCGTGGACGCGGGCGAGGTGGTGGTGCCGTCACCGAGCTGGGCGGCCGCGTTGGCGCCCCAGCCGATCACCGAACCGTCGTCCAGCGCCGCGATGGTGAAGTCGGCTCCGCCCGCGACCTGTTGGACGCCACGGAGCTGGTCCAGGACGACCGGCGTGGTGCGGTGGGACTTCGTGCCGTCGCCGAGCTGGCCGTCGCTGTTCTTGCCCCAGCCGGCCAGGCTGCCGTCGTCGAGGACCGCGAAGCCCGAGGCCGAGGTGGCGAACACCTCGGCCACCGCGTCCAAGTAGGCTACGTCGACCGGCTTGTTGCTGTCGGCGGTGCTGTCGTTGCCGAGCTGGCCCTCGGTGTTGCGGCCCCACGCCTTGACCGTGCCGTCGGCGGTGAGGGCGAGGACATGGTCGCAGCCGACCGAGACGGACTCGACGTCGGTGAGGTCGGGCACCTTCTGCGGGGTGTCCCGGTCGGTGTTGGCCCCGGTGCCCAGACGGCCGTTGGCGCCCGAACCCCAGGTCCACACGGTGCCGTCCTGCCGCAGGGCCACACTGAAGTCGCAGCCCGCGCCGACATCCCTGACCTCGTCCAGGCTCTGCACGGGGACCGGCGCCCGGTACGGGTTGGTGGTGTCCAGACCCGTGCCGAGCTGCTTCCTGGCGTTGCTGCCCCAGGCCAGCACCCGCCCGGCCCTGACGGCGAGCGCGTGGTTGGCGCCGGCGGAGACCTCGCTGACACCCCACAGCCCGGCGACGGTCACCGGGACGGGCTGGCTGACGAGGGTGCCGTTGCCGAGCTGCCCGGTGGCGTTGGAGCCCCAGCTCTTGACGGTGCCGTCCTTGAGGAGGGCGACGGCGAAGGGGTTGGCGGCCGCGCCGGCGCCGCCGCCTCCGGCGGACAACTCGCGTACGTCGTCACGGGCGATGCCGGTCACGGCGGTCGCGGTCTGCTGGGCGGCCAGCCCGCCGTTGCCGAGCTGGCCCTGGGCGTTCTCGCCCCAGGCACGGACCCACGGGTCGGTGCCCGCGGCGGCCGGAGCGGTCAGGCACGGGGCGGCCAGGACGGTGGTCAGGGCGACGGCGGTGAGGAGAGTGCGGCGCAGGGGTGGAGTCATCGGCGTGCCTTTCGGAGGAAGGAGGGCGCGGGCGGTGCGTCGGTACGGGTACGGCGACATGAGCGTCACGCGGCCGCTCAGTACGCGTACGTCGTGTTGCCGCCGAGCGACACCGCCACGTCCTTGATCGCCGAGCCCTCGGTCAGGATCCGCACCGAGTCGTAGCGGGAGACGGTGGTGCCGTTGCCGAGCTGGCCCTCGCCGTTGTGGCCCCAGGTGAAGACGTCGTCGGCGGTCACCGCGACCCCGTGCCGGGCCCCGGCGGCGAGGTGCTGGACGCCCTCCAGACGCGGAATCTCGACGGGCGCGGTGCGGTTGGTGCGCGAGACGTTGTCGCCGAACGCCTCGTCGCCTTCCAGGAGTTGGCCGTACTGGTTGTTGCCCCAGCCCCACACATGACTGTCGCTGGTCATGGCGTAGTTGTGGTGGGCGCCGGCCTCGATGTCGGAGACGCCCTCCAGCCAGTCGACGTCGACGGGGACCGTGGCGGACTTGGTGGAGGAGTTGCCGAGCTGGCCGTACAGGTTGTAGCCCCAGGACTTGACGGTGTCGTCGGCGGTGAGCGCGAGCGCGTGATGGCAGCCGGCGTCGATCTCGACCACGTCCTCCAGGCCGCTCACCAGGCGCGGCACGGAGCTGGTGGCGCGGCTGCCGTTGCCGAGCTGGCCGTGGATGCCGCGGCCCCAGGCGTAGACCCTGCCGTTCTCCAGCAGCGCGAGACTGAAGTCGCAGCCCGCCGAGATCTGCTTGACCTTGGGCATGCCCTGCACCCGGTCGGGGACCGTACGGCTGTCCCCGGTGCGGTTGTTGCCGAGCTGGCCGTACGCGTTGTCGCCCCAGGAGTAGACCTGGCCCGAGGTGTCGAGCGCGAGGGCGTGCCGGCCGCCCGCGGCGATGTCCTTGATATTGGTCAGCCGGGGCACGGTGGTCGGCACGGTCTGGTTGGCGTTGCCGCCGTTGCCGAGCTGGCCCGAGGAGTTGTGGCCCCACGACTTCACGGTCTTGTCGGTGCGGGCGAGGGCGAAGGAGTCGGCCGACGAGGTGCCGCCGGCCGAGACCTGGTCGACGTCGCCGCGGAAGAGGCTGGTGACGGAGGAGGGGGACAGGCTGTCGGCGAGGGTGCCGTTGCCGAGCTGACCGGTGCGGCCCGCGCCCCAGCTCAGGACGGTCGGGTTCCCCTCGTTGGCCGCGGTGGGAGACGCGGCCGCGACGGGGGTGAGCACCACGGCGGCCGTGGCGACGACGGCGAGGGTGGCGAGGGTGCGGCGGTGCCGGGTCACCGCCCGCCGGGTGCCGGTCACGTCCTGGGAGGGACGGGGACGAGGGCGTGGGGACATGGCTGTGCTCTCCTTCGCGTCGGACCGCGTGCGGGCTGAGGGGGAGGCGGTGGCGAAAAGCGGTGCGGGAAAGGCGGGGGGAAAGGCTGTGGGGTGGGGCCGGACGGCCGGGGAGGTCGCCGGGCCCCTGAGCAGCGTGTCCGCAAACGATCACCGGCGCGACCCCGGAGCGGGCGAAACACCCGAAGGGCCCAGACGCCTTCGGCGCCCCCGTTCGGAGGTGTCCCCGCGCGCGGTGGCCCGTCGGTGCGCCGCCCGCCGGTCGGACGCGGCCGGTGGGGTCGGCGGGCCGGTACCGGGCGGGGTGCCGGGCGATCGGGTTCATCCGCACGGGCGGGACGGCACCTCTGCACGAGGTCCCCTTCGATGACCTGAAAGAGGGTCCGACATATGCCCGAGGTCTGTCCGAACGGCATGGGGCCGATGCGGTGAACACTGCTCACGTCACCCCGGAGCACGTGTGTTCTTCCGGGCGACCGGGGAGGGTCGGACTAGCTTCTGATCATCTTTGCTGTTCGCGGCGACGGCCTCCCACCGAGCCTCTCCGAGCCGCTCCGGCCGTCGACTCGCCCGATTCCGCAGGGAGTTCACGTGATCCCACGCGCGTCCGCACGCCGCGTCCTGTGCACCGCCGTCCTCGCCTCCGCGCTGTCCCTCGCCGCCCCGGTCCTCCTCGCCCCGCCCGCGCACGCCCGGCCCCCCTCGTCCCTGGCCCCCGCCGAGGAGTGCGCCCCCGACGACCAGGCGTGCAAGGACGAGCAGGAGAACGCCGAGCAGGCGCAGAAGGTCGAGGAACAGCAGCAGAAGACCGAGGAGGACGCCAAGAAGGCCGACCAGACGATCAAGGACGTCGGCAGACAACTGGAGGAGTGCCGGCCCGGCAACAGCGCCTGCATGGACCAGCTCGCCGGGCCTGGCATGGGCGAGAAGCAGGGCATCACCGACATGACCGCCACCGTCAAGGGCTTCGAGCCCGGACCGGCCGGCGAGGCGTCCGCCGCCGTCACCGGCACCTGCGCCGGCTTCCCCGGCTCGCTCCCGGCCGGCTCCGCGGACCCCGGGCGGAGCCCGTTCCCCGTCTCCCGACTGTGCGCCCTGCTGGGCGGCTGACCGGCCACCTCCCTCGCCGCTTTCCGTCCACCCCGCAAGAAGGGATCCCCATGCCCGCGCGCCGCGTCCTGCTCGCCGCCCCGGCCCTCGCCCTCGCCGTGTCCCTCGCCGCACCCCTCCCCGCCCTCGCCGCGCCGAGCCCCGCCCCCACCACGAACAGCCCCGGCCCCCTGCCCGAACCCCGCGCCGTCACCGCCGACGGCCGCCCCGCGAAGATCGCCGACGTCCTGGAGCACTGCGAGAAGAACCGGTCGGGCTGCCGGTTCCTGATCGACCGCGCGCTCGGCATCGAATTCGCCACCACCGTGCGGTCGTTGGGCAACGCCGTCGTCAACTGCACCCAGGACCCCATCACCATCGAACGCACGGTGACCCTGCACGCCGGCACCACCGACAACATCAGCGGCGAGATCTCCGGCTCCGTGACCGCCGAGGGCTCCATCGGCGCCTCGGGCGAGGTCACCACCACGCTCGCCAACGACATCACCAGCTCCCACAAGACACCCGACCTCAGCAAGGGCCCCACCTCCGAGTCCGGCACCAAGACCAGCGTCGGCGCCGGGGCCAGGCTGACCGGGCAGACCAGCGCGAGCCTCGCCTTCCAGGCCGCCTTCAAGGCCGCGTACGCCAAGACCTGGACCGTCGAGAGCACCGAGAGCACGACCTACAAGACCACCGTCAGGGCCCACGACATGCTCGTGTTCGGCGCGACCGTCGCCATGCGCCGGGTCGTCGGACAACTGGTGACCGACGGCGGCGGCAGCGTCCTCAACGTGGCGGTGGACAGCCCCTCCATGGTCAACGACAGCCACTTCGTCGCCCAGACCTACGCCGCCCCCGCCGGGGTGTGCAGCGGTACGCGGCCCCCCGACGCGACCGCGCGCGACGACGACAACACCGGCGGCGGCCCCGGCGGGCTGCGCAACGGCACTCCCCGGGAGATCCCCGCCCGCACCGCCGTACCGCCCGACGCGGCGCCGCAGCGCGAGGTCGTGCTGAGCCCGGCCGCCTCCTGAGCCCCCTTCCCGAGGAGAACCCCCATGCGGCACCGACCCCGCCCACCCCTGGCCACCACCCTCACCACCCTGACCGCGCTCACCGCCACCGCCCTGCTGCTCCCGCCCCTCGCCGCCGGTGCCGCCGTCGGCGAACAGCCCGTGGAGGTCCTCAACGGCGACTTCGCCTCCCCGGCGATCAGGGGCGACGGCCCCACCACCGTCGGCCTCGACCACTGGACCGGCGCCAACCAGCGCTACTCCGCCGCCGCCTCGGGCCGTACCGACGGCGCCCACGGCGTGGCCCTCCAGAAGGACGGCAACACCCTCCAGCAGCGGCTGCGCGGGGTGCGCGCCGGAGCCAGGGTCACCGTCTCCTACGAGGACAGCCCCGCCGTCTCCAAGGAATGCGTCGCCGCCGACGTCGAGAACGGGCAGCCGTACACCGTCGAAGCGAGCGGAGGACCCGTCCGGGCGGTGACGACCGCCCCCGACCCCGGCCGGGTCAAGGGCACCCCGGGCACCGGCCGGTGGACGGGTCGCGGATACGAGTTCACCGCCGCCGAGAACGAACCCCTCCTCACCTTCACCTCGAAGGTCACCGCCGCGCGCACCCATGTCACCTGCACCCCGATGATCACCCGGATCCGTGCGGTGGAGGTGCCGCCGGCCGTGAACCAGAGCGTCGACCGGACCGCGCTCGGCACGGCCGAGGCGTACAAGGGCAACGAACGCGAGAAGACCCTCCACAACGCGGCCGCCGCCTGCAACGGCGAGAACGCCTGCACCTTCCGCCCCGACCGGCGCACCTCCTTCCGCTACTACGGGCGGGCGCGCGTGATCGGCGAGGCGTTCGTCAACTGCACCCGCAACCCCCTGGAGCACACCCGCGTCCTGCGCTACGCCGAACGCGGCCACGACAGCATCGCGCAGACCTACGCCGCCGCGAACCTCCCGCTCGAAGAGGTCGCCCGGCTGCCCACCTCCGGCGACCGGGCCGAGGACGTCAAACGCGTCAAGGAACGCCCGATGGCGGCCCAGTTCGCCGCCGCCTACGAGCGGACCTGGCAGCGGCCCTGGCAGTGGTTCAGCAGCGACCAGCGGGAGATCGTGGAGCGGATCCAGCCCGGTGAGGTCGGCTGGGTGGAGATCCAGCCCAGCAGGGAGCGCGTCGAGGGCTGGTTCGTCAGCGCCAAGGACGACTACCGGCTGCACGCCGTGGTCGACGGCCCGTCCCGCGCGGTCCCCGACCGCCTCCTGCAACGCACCGGACCGATGTCCGAGGCCGAGAAGCAGCGCTGCGCCGCCGCCCGCCCCATGACCGCCACTCCGGTCGGCGCGGACACCCCGGCCGGCTCCGCCGACAAGGGGCTCCTGGAGATCCCGCCCCCGACGGCGCCGTGAACGTGCGCGGGGAGCGGCGCGCTCGGGGCGAAACCGTCCGCTCCCCGCGCACCGCGGCCGTGATCAGGCGGCCTTCGCCGCCGCCCGCTTGGTGCTCCTGCCCCTGCCCGGCTTGGCGGGCGTGCTCTTGCGCGCGGGGGCGGTGGCCGGCTCCGGGCCGGCCGCTGTCTCGTTCGGTGTGATCGGCCAGGTGAACTCGATCTCCAGTTCGATCTTCCCGTCCTCGACCTCGACCTCGATCTCACCGTGCAGACGGTCGGGGACCCGCAGCCCGAGCACCCCGGAGCCGAGGTCCAGCTCGGCCCGGCCGCCCTCGCGCAGCACGCCGGCGAGCGCCGTGAGCAGGTCGGCGGCCTCACGGCGGGACAGCGAGCGCTTCTGCTCGAACTTGAGGTCACTCATGCACGTCTCCTGCACCCAGCGGCGGCGAATCCTCGCGTCGCTGTCGATCCGGCCACGTCCTGTTCGACATCCTGACGTAGGACCCGGCGCCCTGCGAGGCGGGGCGGACCTGACGAGGGAAGCGAACCGATGGACCAGCTACTGCGCGTGCAGAACTTCACGATCTCCAGCGACGGGATCGCCGCCGGAGAGGACCAGAGCCTGGAGGCGCCCTTCGGGAGCGGTATCGACCCGGGAAAGCTCTTCGCGTGGGCCGGTGCCACGGCGAGCTGGCCCATCCGGACCGCGCCCGGCGGAAGCCGGGGCCTGGACGACTACTTCGCCCGGGACTTCCGTCACGGCATCGGCGCCGAGATCATGGGCCGCAACAAGTTCGGACCCCAGCGCGGCCCCTGGGAGAACCACGAGTGGCGCGGCTGGTGGGGTGAGGAACCGCCCTTCCACACACCGGTGTTCGTCATGACCCACCACGAACGGCCCTCGTTCACGCTCTCCGACACCACGTTCCATTTCGTGGACGACGACCCCGCCGCCGTTCTCGCCCGCGCGCGGGAGGCCGCGCAGGGCAAGGACGTCCGGCTCGGCGGCGGCGTGACCACGATCCGGGAGTTCCTCGACGCCGGCCTGGTCGACACCCTCCACGTGGTCGTCGCACCGGTGAAACTCGGATCCGGGCTGCGCCTGTGGGACTCGCCCGACGAACTGCTGGACCGCTACCACCTGGAGGCCGTGCCCAGCCCGAGCGGCGTCACACACCATCTCTTCTGGCGCAGGTGACCGGCGGACCTTGATCGTCGGAGGTGACGAAGCAGACATCACGAACCCCCGCGCGTGGTACGTTCGTTGACATTGATGGAGAGGCGTAGAGCGTCACGGGGGACGGATGGCCGATTCGCCGTACAGTGCGTTGCGCGCCCGGCTGGTGAGCAGGACCGTCGCGCACTACCTCCCTCCCACCTTCCGGGTCCGCGCCGCCGCGGACGACTCCGGGGAACGGCTCCGGTTCGACGCGCTGCTCGACCTGCTGCCCTCCCACCGGGCCAAGTACGCACCCAGGCCGAAGACCTGGCTGGTGACCGGGGGCGCGGGCAGCGGCAAGAGCACCGCCGTCCTCCAGTACGCCATCGCGCTCCTCGACCGTGAGACACCCTGCGTCGTCGTCGACAACCGCACCATCCGCCAGTTGGACGTGCAGGGGCTGACGGTCAAGGAACTCGCCCGCCAGTTACGTCCGGCGGGCGTGGACGAGAAGCTGTGGAAGGCGCACGTCAAGAAGAACCGCGTGGTCTTCCTGGTGGACGCGCTGAACGAACTGGAGCGGGAGTTCGGCGGCTCCGCCGAGGGCAGGTTCATCTGGCAACTGGTCGCCGGATCCCATGACTTCACCGTACTGGTGACATCCCGCAGCAAGGTCGACGACCTGGACCGGACCATCCTGCGCGATGTCGAGACCGTGTCCATCGAGCCCCTCGGCGAACAGGACATCGAGACCTACCTCGGGATGCGCGACGAGTCGGCGACCGACGCGCTCGCCGAGATCAGGTCCGGCGACATGCTGGGCGTCGCCTCCAACCCCTTCATGCTGTCGCTGCTGACCGACTGGCTGCTCGGCACCCGCTCCGTCAAGGACCGCGCGATCCCGCGCAGCCGCGCCGACCTGCTGCGGCAGACCGTGGCCCGGCCCGACAGCGAGGGCAGACTCGGCAGGGCCGAGCAGGACGCGGCGAAACGCGGCCTCGGCATGGAGGCCGCCCTGTGCGCGGCCGCGCTCGCCGCGATCACCACCCGCAAGGGAAACGCCGACTTCCTCGCCCGGGACGTCGAGGCGCTGCTCGGCCGGGTCTTCGAGGACCGGGACGAGATCGTCCACACCGTGAAGGCGTTCCTGGACACCCAGATGGTGGAGCCGGTCGGCGACACGGCCGACGACCAGTACAGCCTGATCCACCCGGCGTTCGTCGACTTCGGACTCGCCCTCGCCTGGCGCAGCACCAGCCCGCCGCCCGTCGTGCTCGACCCCGCCTACCTGGACCAGTGCCTCGGCGACTGGGTCGGCCTCCAGTCCGACCCCGACAGTGCCGCGCTCGGCCTCCTCGCCCCCGACGCCAAACCGCTGCCGCCCGAACTCCTCGTGGACGTCCTCCTCGCCAACCGCGGTGTCCTCGGCGACGAAGTGCGCGGCGTGCTGTGGCAGCAGCTCGGCCAGTGCTTCAACCAGGGCCGCCAGACCCGCGACCGGCTGGCCGGAGCCCTGGCCGCCCTGCCGTCGACCGTGCTGCGCGACGGCCTCCAGCGCGGACTGCTCCGGGCGCTCAACACCAAGGACCCGGAGTTCGCGGACCACATCCTGGCCGCCCTGTGGAGCGGCTCCCTGGACGCCCAGGCGCTCCAGCGACTGCGCCGCACCCACCAGCGGAACAAGAAGGAACCGGCACCGCGGGGACCCGACCGCGACGAGGCCGAGGCGGCGAAGCGCCGGGGATGGCTGCTGGAGTCCAAGGACCCGGCGGCCCGCCGCCGCAGCGCCAACTGGCTGAGCAGCAAGGGCGGCGAGCAGGACGTCGACGTCCTGCTCACGGCGATGTACGCCGACTCCGACACCGCCGTGCGCGGCGCCTCCGCCACCGCCCTCGGACGCATCGGCTCGCCCCGGGCCGTCCCCGCCCTGCTGCGGACCCTGGAGACCGAGGACGAGACCAGCGTGCGCGGCTCGGCCGCCAGTGCCCTCGGCCGGATCGGCGGCGCCCAGGTGGTGCCCGCGCTCACCGTCGTGCTCGCCGACGACGCCGAGCCCAGCGTGCGCGGTTCGGCCGCCAGCGCGCTCGGCCGGATCGGCGATCCGCAGGCGGTGCCCAGGCTCATGACCGTGCTCGGCTCCGACTCCGAGGCCAGCGTGCGGGGTTCGGCCGCCAACGCCCTGGGCCACATCGGCGATCCACAGGCCGTGCCCGCCCTCACGGCCGCGCTCGCCGACGACCCCGACGCCGGGGTCCAGGGTTCGGCCGCCAACGCGCTCGGCCGGATCGGCGATCCGGAGGCGGTGCCCGCGCTCACCGCCGTCCTCGGCGTCCACGCCGAGTCCAGCGTGCGGGGGTCGGCCGCGTACGCCCTCGGCAGCATCGGCGATCCGCAGGCCGTCGTCACCCTCACCACCGCCCTCGCCCAGGACACCGAGTCCAACGTCCGCGGTTCGGCGGCCAACGCCCTCGGCAGCATCGGCGATCCGCAGGCCGTGGCCGCGCTCACCGCCGCACTCACCGACACCGACGCGAGCGTGCGGGGTTCGGCCGCGAACTCGCTCGGCCGGATCGGCGACCCGCAGGCGATCCCCGCCCTCACCGGCACGCTCGCCCACGACCGGGAGCCCATCGTCCGGGGGTCGGCCGCCAACGCCTTCGGCAGCATCGGCGATCCACGAGCCGTACCGGCGCTCACGACCGCCCTCGCCGACGGCGACTCCGGCGTCCGGGGCTCCGCGGCCAACGCCCTCGGCCGGATCGGCGACCTGGAGGCGGTGCCCGCCCTCAGCACCACCCTGGCCGGTGACGACGAGGCGATCGTGCGCGGGGCGGCCGCCAACGCGCTCGGCCGGATCGGCGACGCGCAGGCCGTGCCCGCCCTCAGCATCTCCCTGGCCGACGACGGCGAGGCCATCGTGCGCGGCGCGGCGGCCAACGCCCTCGGCCGGATCGGCGACCCCGAGGCCGTCGCCGCCCTCACCACCGCCCTGGCCGGTGACGGCGAGGCCAACGTCCGGGGCTCGGCCGCCAACGCCCTCGGCCGGATCAACGACCCCGGCGCCCTCGGCCCGCTCACCGCCGCACTCGTCGGCGACGCCGACGACTGGGTGCGCGGCTCCGCCGCCAACGCCCTCGGGCACCTCGGCGACACCGCGGCGGCCGACGTCCTGCGCACCACGATCCGCGACCCCGAGGAGACGTACCGCACCCGGCGCGCCGCCGTGGGCTCCCTCACCCACCTCGACACCGGCGACGAGGAGTGGATCACGGTCGTCGCCGACCGCCTCAAGTACACCGCCCGCAACAACCGGCACGGACGCGCCCTGCGCGGGGCCATCGTCGACCTCGTGGGCCGCCGGGAGATCACACCGACGACCAAGGACTGGCTGGTCGGCGTGATCCGCGACGACACGGACCCGCTGAACCGCACCACGGCCCTCGAAGGACTCGCACGGGCCGGCCAGGCGGACGCCGACCTGATCAAGTTCATCATCGCGCCCGAACACCCGCGGGCGGACAAGCGGCCCCGCGACAGCGACGCCGGCGTCCTCGGCGTCGCGGCGACCGCCGTCGTACGGGCGGCGGCCGACGATCCCGCCTACACCGACGCACTGCTGCCCAGCGTCGTCCACATGCTGGTGCAGAAGAACACCTTCCGGGCCACGGTCATCCCGCCGCTCACCCAGTTACGACTGCTGCCGCTGCCCGTCGCGGAGCAGATCTTCCGCCGGCTCACGGCGCTCATCGACGCCACCCCGCCGGAGAACCCGTTCGTGGAGCCCGCCCTGCTCGCCGAACGGGAGTCCCTCGCCGAGCGCAGACGCGTGGAGGCCGAGGTCGAGTCGTTCACCAGCAATCCCGAGGCGGTCCTCGCCGGGTTCCGCGCACAACGCACGTCGAGGTTCGAAGTGACCGCACCCCACACCAGTGCCGCGGCAGCCGCGCCCGACGCCGGCGACGAGTATCACGTCGCCCTGCTCACCGCCGTGCCCGTGGAGACCAAGGCGCTCTTCCACACGCTCGACGAGCGGGGCGTCGAGATCACCGAGGTGCAGCGCGACGGCCGGTACTACGACGTCTTCGAGCTGGACTCCGCCGGCCGCACCCCGGTCCGGGTGGTCACCACCCAGGCCACCGACCAGGGCGGCCAGTCCGCCGCGGCGGTGACCCGCGACCTGCTGTCCGCGTTCCGGCCGGACCTGGTGTTCCTGATCGGGGTCTGCGGCGGCTTCGCCGAACACGGCGTGTCCCTCGGTGACGTGCTCTTCGCACGCCAGGTGTTCGACTACGGCCCGGAGCGGGTGCGGCCCGAGGGCGCCGGTCTGCGGCCGCCGGTGTACCGGGCCGACGAGCAGGTGCTGCGGCTCGTCGGCAGGCTCGACGCCCGCGGCCGGCTCGACGCGTCGCTGGACAGCCACGAACTGCTGATCAAGGACTTCGCGAGCGGCGAGAAGGTCATCGCCTGGCGCGATGCCGAGCTGCGCACCGAGCTGCTCGGCCTGTCCCTGGACATCGGGGGAGTGGAGACCGAGGCGCACGGCGTGCTGCACGCGATCTGGGAGGCGTTCAAGGCGAAGGACTTCGTGGGCGGGGCGATGCTCAAGTGCGTCAGCGACCTCGGCGACGAGGAGATGGGCGTCGACAAGAAGGCCAAGCAGACCGATGCGGCCCGGCGGGCGGCGCGGGTCGCGCTGGACGTCGCGGCCGCGTTCCGCCGCGCGGACGCCTGAGGCTCCGCCCCTCGGCGACCCGCGGTCAGGCGTCCGCCGGAGCGTCCGCCTGACCCCCGTGCCCGGTGAGGTCGAAGTCGACGTCCACGACGCCTTCGACCGCCCGGACCAGCCGTGCCGCCACCGGCACCAGCGAGGTGTCCCGGACCCGCCCGGCCAGCGTCACGACGCCCTCGCGCACCGCGACGCGCACGTTCGATCCCGGTGCGGGGAACAGGTAGGCCACGACCTCGCGCCGGACCTCCTCGGCCATGTCCTCGTCGGTGCGCAGGAAGACCTTGAGCAGGTCGGCCCGGCTGACGACCCCTTCGAGCAGCCCCACCGAGTCGACCACGGGCAGCCGCTTGACCTTCGCCCGGGCCATGGTCCGGGCGGCCTGGGCGAGCGTGGCGTCGGCCCGCACGGTGAGCGCGGGCGAGGTCATCAGCTCCTCCGCGGTGACCGCGCCGGCCTTCGCCAGGTCGGCCAGCCGGTCGAGCTGCGTGGACCGGTCGGGATCGCTGTCGCGGAACTCCTCCTTCGGCAGCAGGTCCGCCTCGGAGACGACCCCGACGACCCGGCCCTCGCCCTCCAGGACGGGCAGGGCGCTGATCTTCCAGTCCTGCATCAGCTTGACGATCTCCTTGAACGTCGCCCCACGGCCGACGGCGGCGACCGTGTGCGTCATGACGTCGCTGACGATGTGCGGGGTGCCGTGCATGGCCACTCCTCAGGTAGGGCGGACAGGTACGGGGCCGGGCCGACGGAGTCAGACCGCGCTGCCGGACCCGTACGGGGCGTACAGGTCGAGCAGACGCGTCCGGGCGGAGCGCAGCCGGTGGGCGACGACGTCGCCGACCCACCGGGCGACGTCGTCGCCCAGCGCGGGGTCGTCGTCGCACATCGAGCGGACGGCGACCGCGTCGAACTCGTAGGCCCGCACCGGTGTGGTCGCCTCGGCGCCCAGATGCCAGACGTGCGGGGTGAAGAACCAGGACCAGCCGATCAGCTCGTTGTGCCCGAGGCTCTCGATGACGGCGGCCCGCCGGCCCGGCACGCGCATGTCGAGTTCGATCCGGCCGGTGCGGATGATCCAGAAGCGGTCGGCGCGCTCACCCTCCTCGAACAGGCGGGCACCCTGCGGGAACGACACCTCGCGGGCGATGCGGAGCAGCCGTTCACGGTGCTCCTCGGTCAGTGAGCGCAACAGAGGTGTGTGGGCGGTGTCCATGACAGCCCTCCGTGACGGCGTGGACGGACTTCCGCCTCCAGTGTGTGCGCGGGCCCCCGCCCGGGCCAGGGCCACCCAGCCCGGTGACCCGGGCCGTACGGCCCGCGCGAGGGCGCTGACCGGCACTCCCGGCGCCGGCCGGGAACGACGAGCATCGAAGGAGACGCACCACGACACAGAGAAGAGAGGAACGGCGATGACCACGACCGTGCCCACCGTGACCGCCGGCGACCGTGTCACCGCGGCCTGGCGGGGCTTCGCCGGGACCCGCTGGCGCGAGCTGATCGACGTACGCGACTTCATCCAGGCCACCTACACCCCCTACGAGGGCGACGCCTCCTTCCTGGCCGGCGCCTCGGACCGCACCCGAATCGTGTGGGAGAAGGTCAGCTCGCTGTTCCCCGAGGAACGCGCCCGCGGCATCCTCGACGTGGACCCGGCGACACCGTCCACGATCACCTCGCACGCCCCCGGCTGGATCGACCGCGACCGTGAACTGATCGTCGGCCTCCAGACGGACGCCCCGCTGAAGCGCGCGATCATGCCGAACGGCGGTCTGCGCATGGTGGAGAGCGGGCTGAGGGCGTACGGCTACGAGGCCGACCCGTTCGTGACGAAGGTCTTCGGGACCTATCGCAAGACCCACAACGACGGGGTCTTCGACGCCTACACGCCGGCCATGCGCACCGCGCGCAAGGTCGGCATCATCACGGGCCTGCCCGACGCCTACGGGCGCGGCCGGATCATCGGCGACTACCGGCGCGTCGCGCTGTACGGCACCGACCGGCTGATCGAGGCCAAGCGGGCCGAACGGGCCCTGCTCGACGCCGTGCCGTCCTCCGAGCACGTCATCCGCGACCGCGAGGAACTCGCCGAGCAGATAAGGGCGTTGGGCGAGCTGACCCGGATGGCGGCGACCTACGGCTGTGACGTCTCACGCCCCGCGGTCACCGCGCACGAGGCCGTGCAGTGGCTCTACCTCGGCTATCTCGCCGCGGTGAAGGAGCAGAACGGCGCCGCGATGTCGCTGGGCCGCACCTCGACCTTCCTCGACGTCTACCTCCAGCGCGATCTGGACGAGGGCCTCATCGACGAGTCCCGCGCCCAGGAACTGATCGACGACTTCGTGATCAAGCTGCGGATCGTACGGTTCCTGCGCACCCCCGAGTACGACGCCCTGTTCTCCGGCGACCCGACCTGGGTCACCGAGTCCATCGGCGGCATCGGCACCGACGGCCGCCCGCTGGTCACCCGCACCTCCTTCCGCTTCCTCCAGACCCTCTACAACCTCGGGCCCGCCCCGGAACCCAACCTCACCGTGCTCTGGTCGCCCCGACTGCCCGCCGGTTTCAAGGAGTTCTGCGCCCAGGTGTCCATCGACACCAGCGCCGTGCAGTACGAGTCCGACGAGCTGATCCGCCCCCGCAACGGCGACGACACCGCGATCGCCTGCTGTGTCTCCGCCATGGCCGTCGGCAAGGAGATGCAGTTCTTCGGGGCCCGGGTCAACCTGGCCAAGGCGCTGCTGTACGCCGTCAACGGCGGCCGGGACGAGATGACCGGCGACCAGGTCACCCCGGCGATGCCCCCGCTGACCGGCGACTACCTGGACCACGACGAGCTGGCGGCGGCGTACGACCGGGTCCTGGACTGGCTGGCCGAGACCTACGTCGACACCCTCAACGTCATCCACTTCATGCACGACAAGTACGCCTACGAGCGGCTGGAGATGGCCCTCCACGACCACCCCGTGCACCGCTACATGGCCTGCGGCATCGCCGGCCTCTCGGTCGCCGCCGACAGCCTCTCCGCCGTCAAGTACGCCCGGGTGAAGGTCTTCCGGGACGCCACCGGCCTCGCCGTCGACTTCCGGACCGAGGGCGACTTCCCGGCGTACGGCAACAACGACGACCGCGCCGACAGCATCGCCGTGGGACTCGTGGAGTCCTTCATGGCCAAGGTCCGCCGCCACCCCACCTACCGGGACGCCGAACACACCCAGTCGGTGCTGACCATCACCTCCAACGTCGTCTACGGCAAGCACACCGGCAACACCCCCGACGGACGCCGGGCCGGACAGCCCTTCGCACCCGGCGCCAACCCGATGAACGGCCGCGACCGCCACGGCGTCGCCGCCTCCGCCCTCTCGGTCGCCAAGCTGCCGTACGAACAGGCCCGCGACGGCATCTCGCTCACCACCACCATCACCCCGGAAGGGCTCGGACACGCCCCGCAGGAGCGCGCCGGGCACCTGGTGGGCATCCTCGACGCCTACATGGCCTCCGGCGGCTTCCACATGAACGTCAACGTGCTCAACCGGGACGTGCTGGAGGACGCGATGGCGCACCCGGAGAAGTACCCCGAGCTGACGATCCGGGTCTCCGGCTACGCGGTCAACTTCGTCCGCCTGACCCGCGAACAGCAACTCGACGTCATCAGCCGCACCTTCCACGGAACGCTGTGAGCACGATGACGCGAGGCCGGATCCACTCCTGGGACCTGTCCACCGGCGTGGACGGGCCCGGGACCCGGTTCGTCCTCTTCGTCAGCGGCTGCCCGCTGCGCTGTCTGTACTGCGCCAACCCCGACACCTGGCACATGCGCGACGGCCGGGAGACGACCGTCGACGAGGTGATGGCCGAGATCGAGAAGTACCGGCCCTTCCTCACCACCGCAGGCGGCGGCGTGACGATCACCGGCGGGGAGCCGCTCCTCCAGCCCGTGTTCACCGGCGAGATACTGCGCCGCTGCCAAGAGGCCGGTCTGCACACGGCGTTGGACACCTCCGGCTTCCTCGGCGCCCGCGCCACCGACGAGTTGCTCGCCCACACGGACCTGGTGCTGCTGGACATCAAGTCCTTCGACATCGGCACCTACCGGAAGCTCACCGGCGGCCGGCTCGCCCCCACGCTCGGGTTCGCCACCCGCCTCGACCGGCTCGGCGTCCCCGTGTGGGTCCGCTACGTCCTGGTCCCCGGCTGGACCGACGATCCCCAAGCCGTCGACGGACTGGCCGAGTTCGTCGCCGGGCTCGGTACCGTGCGCAGGGTCGAGGTGCTGCCCTTCCACAAGCTCGGCGCCCCCAAGTACGAGGCCCTCGGCATCCCCTTCCCGCTGCGCGACACCCCGGTACCCGACCCCGCCCTCACCGAGAGCGTCCGTGAGCGCTTCCGGAAGCGGGGCGTGCCCGCGTACTGACGGGCGTGTCTGCGCGTAGGGACCCGGCGCCCCCAACGTCCCCTGAGAACAGGGACGTTCGGCCCTGCGGCCGCGGACCTTCGGCATCCGCCGCCCGGCCCCGCGCACGGCCAGAGTATGTGGTGTCAGGCACCGCCCCGAACGCCCCCGAAGGGACCATGACCATGGCCGTGCACGAGACCCCGCACCGGAGCTCCGGACTCCACCTGCCGTCGTTCCGCAGGAACCGGACCACCTCCGCAACCGAGCCGGCCGAGTCGGCGGGCACCGGCACCCACACCGCGCGGGCCTACGCCCTCGCCTCCCTGCGACTGCTCACCGGCTTCGTCTTCCTGTGGGCCTTCCTCGACAAGACCTTCGGCCTCGGCTACGCCACCGGATCCGGCAAGGGCTGGATCGACGGCGGCTCGCCGACCAAGGGTTTCCTCGGCTCGGTCGCGGTCGGGCCGATGGAGTCCACCTTCCACTCCTGGGCCGGCGACCCGTGGGCCAACTGGCTGTTCATGCTGGGCCTGCTCGGCATCGGCGTCGCCCTCATCGCGGGGGTCGCGCTCCGTATCTCCGCCGTCGCCGGCACCTTGATGATGGCGCTGATGTGGGTCGCCGAATGGCCACCCGCCCAGCACCTCGCGGACGGATCACCGACCATGTCGACGAATCCCTTCGTCGACTACCACGTGATCTACGCCGTCGCCCTGATCGTCCTGGCCGCCACCGCCGCGGGCAACACCCTCGGCATCGGCCGCCTCTGGGCCCGACTCCCGATCGTCCGCGACCACGGCTGGCTGCGCTGAGCGGCCACGACGCGGTGGGCCCGCCCCGGCCCACCGCGCCGAGCCATGCCGGGACCCGGCATCCGACCGATCACTCCACCTCCTGAGGAAGGACCCCACGCCATGACCACGCGCGTCGGCATCAACGGCTTCGGACGGATCGGCCGCACCTATCTGCGCGCCGCCCTCGACCGCGCCGAACAGGGCGCCCAGGACGTCGAGGTGGTCGCCGTCAACGACATCACCTCACCGGCCACCCTGGCCCATCTCCTGGAGTACGACTCGACGTTCGGCCGTATCGGACGGGACGTGGAGCACGACGACCACTCGATCACCGTCGACGGACGGCGGATCGCCGTCACCGCCGAACGCGACCCGGCCGCCCTGCGCTGGTCCGACCACGGCGTCGACGTCGTCGTCGAGTCCACCGGCCGCTTCCGCGACCGCGACTCCGCGGCGCTGCATCTGAAGGGCGGCGCCCGCACCGTGCTGCTGTCGGCGCCCGGCAAGGACGTGGACGCCACGATCGTGATGGGCGTCAACGACCGTGCCTACGACCGCGACCGGCACCGGATCGTCTCCGCCGCCTCCTGCACCACCAACTGCGTCGCCCCGATGGTGAAGGTCCTCGACGACGCCTTCGGCATCGAACGCGGCGTGATGACCACCATCCACGGCTACACCAACGACCAGTCGCTGCTGGACGGACCGCACAAGGACCTGCGGCGAGCCCGCTCGGCCGCCCTCAGCATCATCCCCACCAGCACCGGCGCCGCCCGCGCCGTCGGCCTGGTGGTCCCGGAGCTGGCCGGCGCGCTGGACGGGATCGCCGTCCGGGTGCCCGTGGAGGACGGCTCGCTCACCGACCTCGCCGTGGTCCTCGCCCGGGAGGCGACCGCGGAGGAGATCAACGCCGCGTTCCGGGCCGCCGCCGATGGCCCGCTCCACGGCGTCCTGCGGGTGTCCGAGGCGCCGATCGTCTCCCGCGACGTCATCGGCGACCCCTCGTCCTGCGTCTTCGACCCCGCCCTGACCCAGGCCAACGGCACCCTCGCCAAGGTCTTCGGCTGGTACGACAACGAGTGGGGCTACACCAACCGTCTCCTGGACCTGACGGCCCTGGTCGCGGACGACTGACCCGTCCCGGGGCCGGTCGGCGGCGGCACCGGGGCCGTCCGGCCCTTGGGCCCCGGCGCCGCTCCGCCGGACGATCGAAGTACCGAAGCCATGGAGGCGACCCGCGATGACGGACGACCTGCTCGACCGGCCCACGGTCCACGCGCTGCTCGCGGACGGCACCACCGTCCGCATCCGCCCGGCGCGGCCCGGCGACCACCGGCAGGTGCGCGGCTTCTACGAGGAGATGTCGCCGGAGAACCTGCGGCTGCGCTTCTTCTCCGCCAGCCCGCGCTCGGCCGCCCAGGCCGCCGACCGCGCCTGCGGCCCGGCCCGGCCGGGATACCGGGCCCTGCTGGCCGAGGCGGACGACCGGATCATCGGCATCGCGGAGTACGACACCGGCACCGGCGACGACGCCCGCGCCGAGCAGAAGGGCACCGCCGAGGACAAGGGCACCGCCGAGGTCTCCATCGCCGTCGCCGACGGCCTGCACCACCGGGGCGTCGGCACCCTCCTCGTCGAGCACCTCGTCTCGGCGGCGCGCGCGGAGGGCGTCACGGCCTTCACCGCCGACGCGCTCAGCGAGAACCACGAGGTGCTCCGCCTCTTCGCCGACCTCGGCCTGCACACCGCGCGCCGCTTCGAGGGGCCCGAGGTGCGCTGCACCGTCCGGCTCGGCCAGGACGACACCTACCTGTCGGCCGTCGAGGCGCGCGGCCGCGCCGCAGACGTGGCCAGCCTCGTCCCGCTGCTGCGGCCGTCCGCGGTCGCCGTGGCCGGCGCCGGACGCACCCCCGGTTCGGTGGGCCGGGCCGTCCTGCACCATCTGCGCTCGGGCGGCTTCCCCCGACGCCTGTTCGCCGTGAACCCCCACGTCGCCACCGTGCTCGGCGTGCCCTCCTACCCGTCGGTCGCCGCCCTGCCCACGGTGCCCGACCTGGTGATCGTGGCCGTACCCGCCGCCGCCGTCCCGGCTCTCGCCGAGGAGTGCGGCATAGCCGGGGTACGCGCGCTCGTCGTGCTCACCGCGGGGCTCGACCATCTCCAGGCGCGGGCGCTGCTGGCCGCCTGCCGCACCCACGGCATGCGGCTGGTCGGCCCCAACTGCCTCGGCGTGTCGAACACCGACCCGGAACTGAGCCTCGACGCCACCTTCGCCGCCGAGCACCCCCGCCCCGGCACCGCCGGGATCGCCGTACAGTCCGGCGGCGTGGGCATCGCCCTCCTCGACGGACTGTCCCGCCTCGGCATCGGGGTTTCGTCGTTCGTCTCGCTCGGTGACAAGTACGACGTCAGCGGCAACGACCTGCTCCAGTGGTGGGAGAGCGACGGCCGCACCGACCTCGCCCTGCTGCACCTGGAGTCGTTCGGCAACCCGCGCGCCTTCTCCCGCACCGCCCGCCGTGTCACGCGCCGCATCCCGGTGCTCACCGTCGACGCCGGCCGCACCGAGGCGGGCCGCAAGGCCGCCGCCTCCCACACCGCGGCCGCCGCCACCCGCACCATGACCCGCGGCGCCCTCTTCACCCAGGCCGGCATCACCGCGACCCGCTCGGTCGGCGAGCTGCTCGAGACCGCGGCCCTGCTGCACTCCCAGCCGCTGCCCGCGGGCGCCCGCGTCGCGATCGTCACCAACGCCGGCGGCGCCGGAGTGCTCACCGCCGACGCCTGCGCGGAGGCGGGCCTCGCCCTTCCCCCGTTCACCCCCACCGTGATCGACGACCTGCTCGCGGTCCTGCCGGAGGGCGCCGCCGTCGGCAACCCGGTCGACGCCACCGCCGCCGTGTCGGAGGAACAGCTCACCGAGTGCGTCGACCGTCTCACCCGCTGCCCCGGCGTCGACGCCGTCGTGGTGGCGCTCGTGCCCACGGCGGTCGCCGCGGCCACCGGCGACGACCTGGTGCGCGCCCTCACCGCCGCCCCCGGCCGGCGGGCCCGCCCCGTCCTCGCCGTACGCCTGGAACAGGACCGGTCCGTCACGCTGCTGCCCGCCGCGGACGGCGGCACGATCCCCTCCTACGCCGAACCGCAGGCGGCCGCCCGCGCGCTCGCCCATGCCGCCGATCGCGCCGCCTGGCTCGCCCGGCCCTCCGGCGCCGTTCCCGCACTCGCCGACGTCCAGACCGACCGCGCCCGCACGGTCGTGGCCCGCTACCTGTCGGACCACCCCGATGGGGGCTGGCTCGACCCGATGCTCTGCGCCGACCTGCTGGACTGCTACGGCATCCCGCAGATCCCCTGGGCCTGGGCCGAGACCGAGGACGAGGCCGTGCTGGCCGCCGACCGGCTGCGCGGCGCCGACGGCCGGGTGGTCATGAAGGCCCACTGGCCGGGACTGCTGCACAAGGCGCAGCAGCACGCCGTCCATCTGGACCTGCGCGGGGACGCCCAGGTTCGGGCCGCGTTCCGCGACCTGGAGAGGCGCTTCGCCGGACTCATGACCGGCGTGGTCGTGCAGCCGCTGGCCGCCCGCGGCATCGAACTCTTCGCGGGCGTCGCCCAGGACGAGGTCTTCGGCCCGCTCGTGCTGTTCGGGCTCGGCGGCACCGCCACCGAGGTGCTCGCCGACCACGCCGCCCGGCTCGCCCCGCTCACCGACCGTGACGTGCACGACCTCATCACCTCGCCGCGCTGCGCCCCGCTGCTGCTGGGCGCGAACGGACAGGCCCCCGTCGACCTCGAAGGGCTGGAACGGCTGCTCCTGCGGCTGTCCCGGATGGCGGCGGATCTGCCGCAGCTCGCCGAGGCCGACCTCAACCCCGTCCTGGCCAGGCCGGACGGCGTCACCGCGCTCGACACCCGGATACGCCTGCTGCCGCGCCGCCCCCAGGACCCCTACCTGCGCCGGCTGCGCTGAGCGCGGCCGCGCGGACCGCGAGAGGAGGCGGACCGCCATGACCGGCACCGACAACACCGGCACTGGCACTGGCACCGTATTGGTCGCCTACGGAACGACGAACGGATCGACGGCGGAGATCGCCACGGCCGTCGCCGACGTCCTGCGCACCCGCGGCCTGACCGCCGAGGTGCTCCCCGCCCGCTCCGTCACCGACGTGGCGCGCTACGACGCCGTCGTCGTCGGCGGCGGGCTCTACGCGGGGCGCTGGCACAAGGACGCGCGGCGCTTCGTCCGCCGCCACCGCGCCCTGCTCAAGGAGCGGCCCGTGTGGTTCTTCGACAGCGGACCGCTGGACGCCTCGGCCTCCGAGCGGGACATCCCGCCCGTGCGCGGCGTACGGCGGGCCATGGACCGGCTGGGCGTGGAGGAGCACATCACGTTCGGCGGGCGGCTGGAGGACGGCGCCAAGGGGTGGGTGGCCGGGATGATCCTCCGCTCCGGCAAGGGCGGCGACTTCCGGGACTTCGGCGCGGTCGAGAAATGGGCGCAGGGCGTCGCCGACGCGCTGAAGTGAGGACTGGGGGCCGGTCGGCCCAAGCGGATCCGGCGATTACCGGACAAGCTGGATATGCGGGCCACTACCGCCACCGGAAAGGATCGGGAGGAGCACCATGAAAGGCTACGTCTTCCACGGCCCCGGGCAGTCCGCCTGGGAAGAGGTCCCCGACCCTGCCGTCAAGGAGCCCACCGACGCCGTCGTACGCGTCGACGCCGTCACCATCTGCGGCACCGACCTGCACATCCTCAAGGGCGACGTCCCCGAGGTGCGCCCCGGCACCGTGCTGGGGCACGAGGCGGTCGGCGAGATCGTGGAGGTCGGCAGCGACGTCCGGACCGTCCGTCCGGGCGACCGTGTGCTGGTCTCCTGCATCAGCGCCTGCGGACGCTGCCGCTACTGCCGCGACAGCGCCTACGGCCAGTGCCTGGGCGGCGGGGGCTGGATCCTCGGCCATCTGATCGACGGCACCCAGGCCGAGTACGTGCGCGTCCCCTTCGCCGACCTGTCCGTTCACGCCCTGCCCGGCGCGGTCGACAGCAAGGACGCCGTCCTGCTGGCCGACATCTTCCCCACCTCGTACGAGGTGGGCGTCCTCAACGGCCGGGTCCGCCCCGGCGACACCGTCGCCGTCGTCGGCGCCGGCCCCATCGGCCTCGCGGCGATCGCCACGGCGCGCCTGTTCTCGCCGGAACGGATCGTCGCCGTCGACCTCGCCGCGTCCCGTCTGGAGGCCGCCAAACGGCTCGGCGCGGACGCCGTGGCCGACGCCGCCGAGGACCCCGCGCAGCTCATCGCCGACCTCACCGACGGCCTCGGTGCGGACGTCGTCGTGGAGGCGGTCGGGGTGCCCGAGAGCTTCGAGCTGTGCACGCGCATGGTGCGCCCCGGCGGTCATGTCGCCAACATCGGCGTGCACGGCAAGCCCGCCACGCTGCACCTCGAAGACCTGTGGATCAAGAACATCACCATCACCACCGGTCTCGTGGACACCTACTCCACCCCCACCCTGCTGCGCATGACGGCCGCGGGCCGTCTGCCCACCACCCAGCTCGTCACCCACACCTTCCCGCTGGACCGGATGGAGGAGGCGTACGACGTCTTCGCCCGCGCCGCCGACACCGGCGCGCTCAAGGTGGTGCTCGGCGAGCCGTCGCACGACGAGATCGCCGTCCCGGCGGCCTGACGCGAGGAAGTGAGGGGCCATGACCGAACCGGCTGCGGACGCCCGACGCACCGACGGCGCGTCCGAGGACGACCAGACGCCAACGGACGCCCTGACGCCCAAGGGCGACCTGGGCAGGCGGCTCGTCGCGCGACGGCTCGCCCTCGGGCTGTCGCGCGAGGAGACCGCCGACCGGGCCGGCATGGCCCCCAGCTATGTGGCACACCTGGAACAGCACGCCGACGCCGTGCCCGGCCGAGGCGCGCTGCTCACCCTCGCCGCCGCGCTGGAGACCACGGTCTCGGCGCTCACCGGCGGCGACGCCGAAGTACCGCCCGGCCGTGAACAGGCGGGCCGCGCACCGGAGTTCACCGAACTGAGCCGGGCCGAGTGCGCCGAGCTGCTGTCCTCGCACGGGGTCGGACGGCTCGCGGTCGCGACCGAACTCGGGCCGACGATCGTGCCCGTCAACTACAGCGTGGTCGACGACGCGATCGTCTTCCGCACCGCCCGCGGCGCGACCCCCTCGCTCGCGGACGGCTGCCCGGTCGCCTTCGAGGTCGACCGCATCGACGACGTGTTCAGCCAGGGCTGGAGCGTCCTCGCCCGCGGATACGCGCGCACCGTGACGGACCTCGGCGAGAAGCGGCGGCTCGCGGAACGCGCCCGCAGCAAGCCGTGGGCCGGCGGCCGGCGCGATCTGTGGGTGCGGATCGAGCCGTACGCCGTCACGGGACGCCGTATCGCGGTCTGAACGGACCAGGGCGGCTCGGGGCCGCTCAGCGGCGGTGCATGCGCTCCAGGGCGGCGGCCAGGACGTGCGGGTCGTGGTGGCCCTTGTAGACCTCCGGCGGCCGCCGGTCCAGCTTCAGCAGCCCCGCCACCGCCGTCCAGGCGGTCCGCACCGAGTACTCGACGGTGCGGACGACGTCGTCGGGCACCTCGGCGAACTGGCCGATGAAGGCGAGGTTGACCGACCCCTCCGGGATCACCCGCGGCCGGTCGCCGTGGCGGCGGGCCAGGAACTGGCTGGTGAGGTAGGGCATCACACAGGGCACGACCGTCGACGTCTCCAGGATCCGCGCCTCCGTCGCCGCGTCGAACGGCAGGTGGTGCAGGACCTCTTCGAGGATCTCGCGGCCCGTGCACATCGTCATCGGCTTGGGCGTGCCGTTGCCGGCCCGCCCGGGGAAGAGGCCGTACCCCCACCAGACGGTGACGTCCTCGGGCTGGTCCCGGTAGACGGGCTGACGGTCCACCAGCACGGTCAGCAGCCAGTTGGACCCGGTGAAGGTGACCGGACCGCCCCGGCCCGCGGGCCGGCCGCTGAACTCCTCGAGCGCCCGCAGGAATTCGGGGTCGCGGGTGGTGACCGTGAAGGACTCCCCGCGCGACTCCTTCACCCGCTTGTCGAAGACGCCCGGATCGCCGAAGTCGGCGCGCCCGCGGGCCAGTCGGTGCCACAGCAGCCAGGCGTCCGAGCGCGGCGGGGCCGGCGGCGGCGCGGCGGTGTGCGAACCGCGGCTGGAGGCGTCGGTCATCGAGCCGTTGGTGACCAGGACCAGATCCTCGGGCGCGACGGCGATCTTCTCGTCGCGGCCGCGCCGGCTGAGGTGGAGGGCGTCGACCGTGCCGCTGTGGATGCCCGGCGTGAAGCCGAGGTCCGTGACCTGGCAGCGGGGGTGGACGGTGACGCCGCGGGCGAGCAGCCAGGCCGTCAGCGGCCGCACGATCGAGTCGTACTGGTTGTGACGGGTCCGGCGCATGGCCGACAGGGACGAGAACTCCGGGAACAGGTGCACGAACCGCCGCAGATGGCGGTGGAACTCGACGGCGCTGTGCCAGGGCTGGAACGCGAACGTGGTGCACCACATGAACCAGAACGCGGTCGTGAAGAAGTGCTCGCCGAAGCAGTCGCTGATCCGCTTGCCGTCCAAGTGGCCCTCGGACACGGCCAGACAGCGCACCAGCTCCAGCCGGTCGCGCTCCGAGAAGCCCATCGACGTCGTGTCGACGATCTTGCCGTCCGCGTCGACCAGCCGGGCCGCGTCGTCCCAGGGGGACTCCGCGTGTCCGGCGAGGATCTCGTCGGTCACCGAGACGGCCGGGTCGTCGAGCGAGGGGATGCCCGACAGCAGGTCGTAGGTGCAGCGGGACTCGCCGTCGAACATCCGCCCGCCGCGCATGCTGTAGCCCACGTCCGGACCGCCGCTCGCGTCCAGGCTGCCGCCCAGCGCCCGGTGGCCCTCGAAGAGATGGATGTCGCTCCCCTCGAAGCCGCCGTCGCGGATCAGATACGTCGCCGCGGCCAGGGCCGCGATCCCGCCGCCCACCAGATAGGCCTTCGCCATCCCACAACTCCTCGTGTTCTTAGGTCGATCGGAACCGCGCGCCCCCACAGTCTCCCGCCGTGGGGGCGCGCCACCGTGCGCGTGCCGTTGCCCTACTCCTCGCGGTCCGCGGTACGGCCGCCGTAGTACGCCGCGCGCATCAGCTCCTGCATGTCGTCGAGCATCGGCATCCGGGGGTTGGCCGGCGCGCACTGGTCCTCGTAGGCGTTGAGGGCCTGGCGGGGCAGGGCGTCGAGGAAGGCCGGCTCGTCGACGCCGAGCGCCTGGAAGGACGGTTCGATGCCGACGGCGTCCCGCAGCCGCTCCACCGCCGAGGCGAGGGACTCGACGCCCTCGGCCGGGGTCGCGGCGGGCAGACCGAGCGTGCGCGCGATGTCCTGGAAGCGCTCGGGAGCCCGGTAACTCTCGTACTTGGGCCAGCCGGTGAGCTTCGTGGGCACGGTGCCGTTGTAGCGGATGACGTGCGGCAGCAGGACCGCGTTGGTCCGGCCGTGCGCGATGTGGAAGGTCGCGCCGAGCGTGTGGGACATGGCGTGGACGATGCCGAGGAAGGCGTTGCCGAAGGCCATGCCCGCCAGCGTGCCCGCGTTGTGCATCTTCTCCTGGGCCCGCGGCCGGGCCGCGCCCTCATGGACGGCCGCCTCGATGTTGTCGAAGATCAGCCGGATCGCGTGCAGGGCGAGCCCGTCGGTGAAGTCGCTGGCGTAGACGGACACATACGCCTCGATGGAGTGGGTGAGGGCGTCGAAGCCGCTGTCGGCGGCCAGCGCGCGGGGCAGCGCGGAGGTCAGGAGCGGGTCGACGATGGCCACGCTGGGGGTGAGCGCGTAGTCGGCCAGCGGGTACTTCTTGCCGGTGGCCGGGTCGGAGATGACGGCGAACGGGGTCACCTCGGCGCCGGTGCCGGACGTGGTCGGCACGCACACCAGCCGGGCGAGCTTCCCCAGCACCGGGAAACGGAAGGCCCGCTTGCGGATGTCGGAGAACTTGTGCCGCATGTCGGCGAAGTCGACGTCCCTGCCCTCGGCCTGCTGCTCGTACAGCAGCCACATCACCTTCGCGGCGTCCATCGGGGAGCCGCCGCCGAGCGCGATGATCGTGTCCGGGCGGAAGTCGCCCATGAGGCGGGCGCCGCGCCGCACCGAGTCGATGCTCGGTTCCGGCTCGACGTTGTCGATGACCTGGATGGTGACCGGCTCGCGGCGCCGCCGCAGGACGCGTTCCACCCGGCCGACCAGACCGAGACGGGTCATGGTCGCGTCGGTGACGACGGTGACCCGGTGCACGTCCGGCATCGAGGTGAGGTAGCGCAGCGACTGCGGCTCGAAGTAGACCTTCGGCGGCACCTTGAACCACTGGAGGTTGTTGCGCCGCGTCGACACCCGCTTGACGTTGAGGAGTTGGGCGGCGGAGACGTTGTCGGACACCGACGTACTGCCCCAGGAGCCGCAGCCGAGGGTCAGCGACGGCAGCAGGCTGTTGTAGATGCCTCCGATCGCGCCCTGCGAGGACGGGGCGTTGACGATGATCCGCACCGTCTTCATGCGCCGGCCGTACGCCTCCGCCAGCTCCGGATCCCCGGTGTGGATGACGGCGCTGTGGCCCTGTCCGTGGAAGGCCACCATGTCGGCGGCCAGGTCGAAGCCCCGCTGCCAGGTGCCGGCGCGCAGCACCGCGAGGACCGGGCAGAGCTTCTCGCGGGTGAGGGGCTCGTCCGGGCCGACCCGGTCCGCCTCGACCAGGATCAGCGAGGTGTCCCGGGGCACGGAGAACCCGGCCTGCTCCGCGATCCACGCCGGACTCCGCCCGACGGCAGCGGAGTTGACCTTGGGCTCGCAGCCCACGCCGGTGGCGTCCGCCCGGCTGGCGGGGAACAGGAACGCCTCCAGCTTCGCCTTCTCCTCGGCGGTCGCCACATGCGCGTGCAGGGTGCGGAACTCGGCGAGGACCTCGTCGTGGATCTCCTCGTCCAGGATGACGGCCTGTTCGGAGGCGCAGATCATGCCGTTGTCGAACGACTTGGACAGCACCAGGTCGTTGACCGCCCGCCGCACGTCGGCGCTGCGGTGGATGTACGCGGGGACGTTGCCCGCGCCGACGCCCAGGGCGGGCTTGCCGGCCGAATAGGCGGCCTTCACCATGGCGTTGCCGCCCGTGGCGAGGATCAGGGAGACCCCGGGGTGCCGCATCAGGGCACCGGTCGCCGCCACCGACGGCGTCTCGATCCACTGCACACAGTGCTCAGGCGCCCCCGCGGCGACCGCCGCGTCCCGCACGATCCGGGCCGCCTCCTCGCTGCACCGCTGCGCGTTGGGGTGGAAGGCGAACACCACCGGGTTGCGGGTCTTCAGCGCCATCAGCGCCTTGAAGATCGTGGTGGAGGTCGGGTTGGTGACCGGGGTGACCGCGCACACCACACCGACCGGCTCGGCCACCTGCGTCATGTCGTCCAGGTCGTCGCGGGCGATGACACCGACCGTCTTCATCGGGCCCATGCTGTGCGTGACGTACTCGCAGGCGAACATGTTCTTGGCGGCCTTGTCCTCGAAGACACCGCGCCCGGTCTCGTCCACCGCGAGCCGCGCGAGGTCCGTGTGCCGGTCCAGCGCGGCCACCGACGCCTTCTTCACGATGTGGTCGACCTGCTCCTGGTCGAGCGACTCGTAGTCGGCGAGCGCCTTGAGCCCGTTCGTCACCAGACGGTCCACCGTCACGGCGATCTCGGACGGCGCGTTCCCTGACGGTGCGGTGGCGGGACGGTCGGTCGCGGGACGGGTCTTCGCGTCACGGTCCTTCACGGCACGGTTCTTCGTGTCGTGGTCGTGGTGGCGGGTCATGGGGGCGAGCCTCCGTCGTCGAGGGGGCGGCGCCGCACGGTCGGCGGCGCGGGGGACGGCGGCATCACCGGTGCCGGCCCGGGATCCGGTCCCGGGACTCGGGCCCTGCCGCTCGTCCACCCGTAGCGTCCCGCGTCAGGGGTGCCGCGCCCCAGGTCCCGGAGGTCCCGGCACGGGGCCGACAGGCCCTCACGGTCCCGGGACGGGTCCCGAACCGGCCGGGACCGTCAGCCTGTTGACGACGCCGATCACTCCGTCCACCCGGTACGTCAGCCGGATCGCGAGCGCCAGGTCCCCGCCGTGCCCGTGCTCCAGGGAGCCCCGCAGCGTGACCATGCCGTCCGCGACCGACACGCTCACGCCGGCCGCCGACGGGCCCAGGGTGCGGGGCAGCACCTCGCCCCGGACCTCGCGGCGGATCGCGTCGTCCGTGCGCAGGAAGACCCGCAGCAGATCGCTGCGCGTGGCGATGCCGATCAGCCGGTCCTCCTCGTCCACCACCGGGAGCCGGTCCACCCCGTGACGTTCCATCACGCGCGCGGCGTCGGCGATCCGCTGCTCGGGGTGGACGGTGACGGCGGGGGTCGACATCAGCTCCCCGGCCGTGGCGGGGTACGCCCCCGTGGCGGGACGCCCGGCGGCCCGGGCCGACGACCGCAGGGCCCGCGCCGACCGGGCGGTCCAGGCGGCCCGGACCGACCCCGCCCACCGCGCCGACCGCCCCGACGGAAGCATCCGCAGCCGCCGTGCCGGGGACGGAGCGGTCGTCCCCGTCCGGCCCGCCCGGCGGCGGAGCAGGTCGGTCTGGGAGATCACCCCGATCACCTTGTCGTCCTCGTCCACGACGGGCAGCCCGCTGACCCGGTGCCGGTCCAGCAGCCGTACGACGTCCTTGAACGACGTGTCGCGGTGCGCCTCCACGACGTCGCGGGTCATCACCTCGCCGACGATGCGGGCCATGCCGACCACCTCCTGCGTCTCTCGCCCGTCACCTGCTGTCGCTGCCCGTCCCCGGCTCGGGCAGCGCGGCCCGTCCGGCCTCCAGCCGCGCGACCGGCACCCGGAACGGCGAGCAGGAGACGTAGTCGAGGCCGGCGGCGTGGAAGAAGTGGACGGAGGCCGGGTCCCCGCCGTGCTCGCCGCAGACGCCGATCTTCAACTCGGGCCGCGCGGCGCGGCCTTCGTCGACCGCGATCCGCACCAGCCGGCCCACTCCGTCCCGGTCGAGGGTCTCGAAGGGGGAGGTGGCGAAGATGCCCTTGTCGAGGTAGGCGGAGAAGAACGCCGCCTCGACGTCGTCGCGGGAGAAGCCCCAGGTGGTCTGGGTGAGGTCGTTGGTGCCGAAGGAGAAGAACTCCGCCTCCTCGGCGATCCGTCCGGCCGTGAGCGCGGCCCGGGGCAGCTCGATCATCGTGCCGACCGGGCAGCGCACGGGCACGCCGGACTCCTCGGAGACCTCGGCCAGGACGCGTTCCACCTCGGCCCGTTCGATGCGCAGTTCCTCCACGGCGCCGACCAGCGGCACCATGATCTCCGCCCGCGGGCTGCCCCCGGCCCGGGTGCGCTCCACGACCGCCTCCGCGATCGCCCGCACCTGCATCGCGACCAGCCCCGGCACGACCAGGCCCAGACGCACCCCGCGCAGGCCGAGCATCGGGTTCTCCTCGTGCATCCGGTTGACGGCGTCGAGGAGTTCGGTGTCGTGCGCGGCCGGCACATCGCCCTGGGCCTCGGTGGTGGCGAGCCGTACGGCGAGGTCGGTGCGGTCGGGCAGGAACTCGTGCAGCGGCGGGTCGATGAGCCGGACGGTGACCGGCAGACCGTCCATCGCCTCCAGGATGCCGATGAAGTCCCGCCGCTGGAGCGGCAGAAGCGCGCTCAGTGCCTTCTCGCGCTCGCTGTCGTCGCGGGCGAGGATCATCGCCTCCACGAGCTTGCGGCGCTCGCCGAGGAACATGTGCTCGGTCCGGCACAGCCCGACGCCCTGGGCGCCGAACCGCCGGGCCCGGGCGGCGTCTTCGGGTGTGTCGGCGTTCGCCCGCACCTCCAACGTGCGGACGCCGTCGGCCCGTTCCATGGCGCGGGCGACGGACTCGACCAGTCCGGGGGACCGTTCGCCGGTCTCGAAGTAGCGCATCACCTCGGAGGCGACGAGCGGCGCGGCACCCGGATAGACGGCGCCCTCGGAGCCGTCGACGGAGATGACGGTGCCCTCCTCCACGACGGTGTCGCCCACCGTGAACCGGCGGGCCGCGAGATCGACGTCCAGCTCCTCGGCCCCGCACACGCACACCGTGCCCATGCCGCGGGCGACCACGGCCGCGTGGCTCGTCTTGCCGCCGCGGCTGGTCAGCACCGCCTGCGCGGCGATCATGCCGGGCAGATCGTCGGGGGTGGTCTCCTGGCGCACCAGGACGACGTCCTCGCCCGCCGCGGCCCGGCGCACCGCCTCCGCCGAGTCGAACACCGCCGCGCCCACGGCCGCGCCGGGGGAGGCGGGCAGTCCGTGCGCGAGCGCCGTGCCGACCGCCGAGGTGTCGAAGCGGGGGAACATCAGCCGCGCGAGGCCGTCCCCGTCGACGCGGGACAGCCCCTCGTCGGGGGTGATCAGTCCCTCGTCGGCCAGTTCGGCCGCGAGCGCGAACGCGGCCCCGGCGGTGCGCTTGCCCACCCGGGTCTGGAGCATCCACAGCCGGCCGCGCTCGATGGTGAACTCGATGTCGCACAGATCCCGGTAGTGCGCCTCCAACGTGCCCATGTGGTCCCGCAGCCGGCCGTACGAGACGGGGTCCAGCTCCTCCAGCGCGGTCAGCGGAACGGTGTTGCGGATGCCGGCGACGACGTCCTCGCCCTGCGCGTTCGCCAGGTAGTCGCCGTACAGGCCGGTCCTGCCGGTGGCCGGGTCGCGGGTGAAGGCGACGCCGCTGCCGGAGTCGGCGCCGAGATTGCCGAAGACCATGGTCTGGACGGTCACGGCGGTGCCCAGGTCGTCCGGGATGTGCTCGCGGCGGCGGTACAGCCGGGCGCGCTCGCCCGTCCAGGACGTGAAGACGGCGCGCACCGCCCGGCCGAGCTGCTCGGCCGGGGACTGCGGGAAGTCCTCGCCGGTCTCCCGGCGGATGAGGTCCTTGTAGATCCGGACGAGTTCGGCGAGGTCCGCCGCGGTCAGCGCCAGGTCGTCCTTCGCACCGCGAGCGCGCTTCAGCCCGGCGATGGCGTCCTCGAACAGGGCGCTGTCGACACCCATCACCGTGCTGCCGAACATCTGCACGAGGCGACGGTAGGAGTCCCAGGCGAACCGCTCGCTCCCGGAGGTCTTCGCCAGGCCGAGCACGGAGTCGTCGTCGAGACCGACGTCGAGGATCGTCTCCATCATGCCGGGCATGGAGAACCGCGCCCCGGAGCGCACGGACAGCAGCAGCGGATCGTCGGGCTGCCCGAGGCGCCGTCCCGCGGCCCGCTCCAGCGCGGCGAGGTGTTCCGCGATCTCGCCGGCCAGGGTGTCCGGCTCGCTGCCGGTGGCGAGGAAGACCCGGCACGCCTCGGTGGTCACGGTGAAACCGGGCGGCACCGGCAGCCCCAGCCGGGCCATCTCGGCCAGGTTGGCGCCCTTGCCGCCGAGCAGGTCGGCCATGTCACGGCCGCCGGACGCGAAGTCGTACACATAACGGACCATGACGCGGTCTCCTCCGATGGGCTGCGGGCCGGATACCTCTCCAGCGTCCGGCCGCCGGGACCGAGAGGGCAGGTGCCGCCGGTCCCTGTCCACAGGGCCGGTCGGGCCCGGTCGCCGCCGCGTCCTGCCCCAGACCACTACCGTGACACATCACCGCACCGCCGCACGTCCGGCGCCCTGCGGAAGGCGGTGACAGGCGCGCGAGCCATCGCCTTCGGTGGCCTTCGGCCCCACGGCAGGGCCGTCCGGCCCCTGCCCGCGCGGGCCCGCGCGGCGGAGGCTGGAAGGTGGCGGGGGACGGCATCCGGAGCACCTGGAGGACGCCATGCTCTCCCTCGTGAGCGACGTGATGACACACACCGTGGTCGCCCTGCGCGACGAAGTCGCCTTCAAGGACATCGCGCGCACCATGCGGCGCTGGAGGGTCAGCGCCCTGCCCGTGCTGGACGAGGACGGCCGCGTCGTCGGTGTCGTGTCCGAAGCCGACCTCCTGCCCAAGGAGATGCTGCGCGACGGCGACCCGGACCGGTTCGGACGGTCCCCGGTCCACCCCGACCCGGCCACCAAGGCCGACGCGGTGCTCGCCCGCGACCTGATGACCGCCCCCGCCGTCACCGTGCGCGCCGACGACACCGTGGCCCGGGCCGCACGCCTCATGGCGCACCGCCACCTCAAGCGGCTCCCGGTCGTCGACGACGACGGCGTGCTGCTGGGCGTCGTCAGCCGCTCCGACCTGATCAAGGTGTTCCTGCGGGACGACACGGAGATCGCCGACGAGATACGCCGCGAGGTCGTCGCCCGCTTCCCGGCCGCGCCCACCGGACCGGTCCGGGTGGAGGTCCACGACGGCGTCGTGACGCTCACCGGCCACGTGTGGGACGCCTCGCTCGTCGCCCTGGTGACACGGCTGGTGCGGACGGTGGAGGGCGTGGTGGACGTGGACTGCGCCCTGTCCGGGCCGGCCCGCCCCGCCGAAACCGGCCCGCACCGGGCACCGCCGGACGACACCACCCGGGCCGCGCGGACCGGCGACCCCGGCGCCGCCGCCTGACGACCGGCCCCACCCCGGGCCACGACGTCGGCTCCCCGGCCCCGAGGGCCGGTCGGCGCCCCGCAGGGACCTCCGGCCCTTCCTGAGGCCCCCGCGCGGCGGTGAGACTGACGGCGCATCCCCCAAGGAGGTCCGCATGCCCGCCATCACCGTCGGTCTCGACGGCTCACCCGAAAGCCTCGCCGCCGCCGACTGGGCCGCCCGCGAAGCGGCGCAACGAGACGCCGACCTGCGTCTCCTGCACGCCGAAGGAGACCTGCCGGGACCGCCGTACACCCCCTTCATGGGCGTACCGGCGCCGGGCGTGATCGAGGCGCAGCGCGCCTGGGCCGCGCAGATGCTGCGCGAGACCGAGACCGGGCTGACGGAACGCCACCCCGGCCTGCGGATCATGACCCGGCAGACCGCGGAACAGGCGGTCCCGGCCCTGCTGGCGGCCGCCGCCGCCGACACCGAACTGCTCGTCCTGGGGTCCCGGGGCCTCGGCACGGTGACCGGGTTCCTCGTCGGCTCCGTCGCCTTCGCCGTGGTGGCGCGGGCGGAGCGGCCCGTCGTCCTCGTGCGGGCCGGCGAGCGGGCCGAGGACGAGCACCTCCCGGACGCCACGGGCGGCGCGTCGGCCACCACCGCCTACCGGGACGTCGTGCTGGGGCTCGACCTGCGGGAGCCGGACGACTCCGTCATCCGGTTCGCCTTCGAGACGGCCCGGCGCCGCGCCGCCGTCCTGCGCGTCGTCCACGGCTGGGACCCGGCGGCCGTCTACGGCCACGCGGCGGCCCTGGAGGGCGGCCTCGACGCCGAACTCGCCGAGGAGACCCGGCGCGGACTGGACGACGTCCTGCTCCCCTGGAAGGACAAGTTCCCCGGCGTGGAGGTGCGCGCGCAGGCCGTCGTCGGCAGCCCGGGCCGGCACCTCGTGCACGCCTCGCGGGACGCCTCCCTGGTCGTCGTCGGCCGCAAGCGCCAGCACGCGCGCGTGGGCGGCCGCATCGGCCCGGTGACGCACGGCGTGCTTCAGCACGCGTCCGCACCGGTGGCCGTGGTGCCGCACGACTGAGGTACGCATGGGCCGAAGGTCCCCGGCGACGGCCCGTTCGCCTCTCGTGCGGCGGGCCCGCCGGTGACACCGTGAAGGCATGACCCCGTGCGGTACGGAAGGCGGTGGGGACGATGACGCTGACGCTTCCCCTGGTCCTGGGTGTCGACGGATCCGACGCGAGTCTGACGGCGGTCGACTGGGCGGTCGACGAGGCCGCCCGGCTCGGCCTCCCGCTGCGCCTGGTCCACGCCTCGCGCTGGGAGCGCTACGAGCGCCCCGCACCCTCCACCGGCCTCGACCGCCCCTCCGAGCGCGTGTACGCCGAGAACCTCGTCGCCACCGCCGCCGAACGCGCCGTACGGCGCCACCCCGAGGTGAAGGTCACCACCGACATCGTCCCCGACGACGCGGCCGCCGCCCTCCTGCGCGAGGGCAACAACGCGTTCGCCCTGGTCACCGGGGCGCGCGGCCGTGGCCGGCTGGAGGGACTGCTCCTCGGCTCGGTCGGCCTTGCCGTCGCGGCCCGCGCGCACTGCCCGGTGATCGTGGTCCGCGGTGACACGGCGGGCCTGGCCGGTACCCACGAACGGATCCTGCTGGGCGCCGGCGATCCCGTCACCGGCGCCGAGGCCGCGCGCTTCGCCTTCCGCGAGGCACGGGCCCGCGGCTGCACCCTGGACGTCGTACGCGCCTGGCGCTGCCCCGCCCACGAGAGCGCCGACGATCCCGCGCTCGCCGCGGAACCGGCGCACCGGCACGAGGAACGGGCGTCGGCGCTGCTCGACGCCCTCGTGCGGGACGCCGTGGCCGAGCATCCGGACGTCCGGCTGCGGCGCGTGACGGTCGAGGGAGCGGCCCACGGCGTCCTCGTCCACCGCTCGGCCGCCGCCGACCTGGTGATCGTCGGAGCCCGGCGCAGACACGGACACCTCGGCCTTCAGCTCGGCCGGGTCAGCCACACCCTGCTCCACCACGCGGCCTGCCCGGTGGCGGTGGTACCGCAGACGGTGTGACCGTGGAAGGTGCCCGCCCGCAGGGGCGGCGACGATGGCCGCCGGGTCGGAGGGGGAGTGAAGATGGCCGCCAGGTCCCGTGCCGCGCTCGCGCCCGTGCTGCGTGACATCGACGCGGTCGTGTGCGACACGGACGGAGTGATCACCGACTCCGCCAAGGTGCACGCGGCCGCCTGGAAGACCGCCTTCGACACCTTCCTCGCCGGACACCCGCCCACGGACCCCGCACAGCGCCGCCCCTTCGACTCCCACGACGACTACCTGCGGTACGTGGACGGCAGGTCACGGCTCGACGGCGCCGCCGCCTTCCTCGCCTCCCGCGGCCTCGACCCCACGGCGGAGACCGTGCGCGCCGTGGCGGCCGACAAGGAACGGCTCTTCACCGAGCGGCTCCGGGAGCGGGGCGTCGACGCGTTCGAGGGCACCCTGCGGCTGGTCCGCGCCCTGCGCGCGGCGGGCGTACCCGTCGCCGCGGCCTCCGCGTCCCGGCACGCGCGCGAGCTGCTCACCCGGGCGGGCGCCCTCGACCTGTTCACCGCCCTGGTCGACGGCGGCGAGGCGGCCCGCCTCGGCCTCGCCGGGAAACCGCGGCCCGACCTGTTCCTGGAGGCGGCACGCCGGCTCGGCGTCCCGCCGGACCGCGCCGCCGTCGTGGAGGACGCCCTGGCCGGCGTCGAGGCGGGCCGGAACGGCGGCTTCGCCCTCGTCGTCGGCGTGGACCGCGCCGCCCGCCCGGACACCCGCGCCAGACTGCTGCGGCACGGCGCCGACCTCGTCGTCGACGACCTCGGAGAGCTGCTCGACCAACAAGGTGCGGACGGCGGAGGGACGCCCCGGTGACCGGCTGGACCTGGGAGTACGAGGGCTACGACCCCGCCGACGAGCGCCTGCGCGAGTCGCTGTGCACCCTCGGCAACGGCTACTTCGCCACCCGGGGCGCCCTGCCCGAATGCGCCGCCGACGACATCCACCACCCCGGCACCTATGTGGCCGGCTGCTACAACCGGCTCACCTCGGAGATCGCGGGCCGCCGGGTGGAGAACGAGGACCTCGTCAACGTCCCGAACTGGCTGCCGCTGCGCTTCCGGCTCGTGGACGGAGACTGGCTCACCCCCGAGACGGCCGAGGTGCTCGACCACCGGCAGATGGTGCACCTGGCCTCCGGCCTCCTGGAACGCCGCACCCGGTACGCGCTCGGCGAGGGCCGGGTCCTGTCGGTGCGGCAGCAGCGGCTCGTGCACATGGCCGACCCCCATCTCGCCGCGCTGCGCACCGAGTTCACGGCCGAGGGCTTCACCGGGGACCTCGACGTGGAGGCGGCGCTCGACGGCGGCGTCACCAACTCGGGCGTCGCCCGCTACCGGGACCTGGACGGCCGTCACCTCACCGCGCCGGACACGGGTTCCGTCGAACCGGACCTGGTGTGGCTGCGCTGCCGCACCCGCACCTCCGACATCCGCATCGGCATGGCGGCCCGGCTGCGCGCCGACGCCCCGGTCACCGACCGCCACGAGGAGGCGCGGGCCGGACAGCGCGTACGGCTCGGCCTGCTGCCCGGCCGCACCGTCACCGTCGACAAGACCGTCGCCCTGCACACCTCCCGCGACCCCGCCATCAGCGACCCGCTCGACGCCGCGATCGACCGGGTCGCCGCCGCCCCCGCCTTCGACGACCTGCTCGAAACGCATCTGACGGCCTGGGACCAGTTGTGGCGGCGCGCCGAACTCGACGTCCCCGGCGAGGCCGGCGACATCCTGCGCCTGCACCTCTTCCACGTCCTCCAGACCCTCTCCCCGCACACAGCGGAACTCGATGTCGGCGTACCGGCCCGAGGGCTGCACGGGGAGGCGTACCGCGGCCATGTCTTCTGGGACGAGCTGTTCGTCCTGCCCTACCTCAACCTGCACTTCCCCGAGGTCTCGCGCGCCCTCCTCGGCTACCGGCACCGCCGCCTGGACCGGGCCTGCGCCGCCGCCCGCGCGGCCGGCCGGCGCGGCGCCCTGTACCCGTGGCAGAGCGGCAGCGACGGCCGTGAGGAGACCCAGGAGGTCCATCTCAACCCCCGCTCCGGGCGCTGGCTTCCCGACCACTCACGGCTCCAGCGGCACGTCGGCTCGGCGGTGGCGTACAACGTGTGGCAGTACTGCGAGGCCAGCGGCGACGCCGAGTTCCTGCACACCAAGGGGGCGGAGATGCTGCTCCAGATCGCCCGCTTCTGGGCGGACTCGGCCACCTGGGACGAGCGTCTCGGCCGGCACCGCATCCTGGGCGTGATGGGCCCCGACGAGTACCACGACGCCTACCCCGACGCGCTGCGGCCCGGCCTCGACGACAACGCCTACACCAACGTCACCGCCGCCTGGGTGCTCTCCCGCACCCTGGACGTGGTGCGCACCCTCCCGGAGCCCCGGCGCCGCGAACTCGCCGAGCGCACCGGCCTGGACGCCGGTGAACTCGAACAGTGGGAGGACGTCTCCCGCACCCTCCACGTCCCCTTCCACGAAGGCGTCATCAGCCAGTTCGAGGGCTACGGCGACCTCGCCGAACTCGACTGGGAGGGCTACCGGCACCGGTACGGCGACATCCGGCGCCTGGACCGGATCCTGGAGGCGGAGGACGACACCGTCAACCGCTACAAGGCGTCCAAACAGGCCGACCTGCTGATGCTCGGCTACCTCTTCTCGCCGCGTGAACTCCGGGGCCTCTTCGAGCGGTTGGGCTACCGGCTGGACGACGAGACCTGGCACCGGACGGTCGACCACTACCTGCACCGCACCAGCCACGGCTCCACGCTCAGCGGCCTGGTCCACGGCTGGGTCCTGGCCCGCGCACGCCGCGCCGCGGCCTGGACGTACTGCCAGGAGGCCCTGCGCGGCGACATCGCCGACCTCCAGGGCGGCACCACCGGGGAGGGCATCCACCTGGGCGCCATGGCCGGCACCCTCGACCTGGTCCAGCGCGGCCTGCCCGGACTGGAGACCCGCGAAGGCGCCCTGTGGCTCGACCCGGTACCGCTGCCGGAACTGTCGTCCTACGGCTTCTCCCTCCACTACCAGGGCCACTGGGGCGTCCAACTCCGCCTGGAACGCGGCCGACTGGAGGTGACGGTGCCGCACTCCGACCGCGAACCGATCGACATCCGCCTGCCCGACCGGGTGGTGTGCGTGGCGCCGGGGGAGACGTACCACCTGCTGCTCGCGGACTGAGCGCGGCACGTGGGCCGGGCTGTATGGCACCCTAGGTCGATATCGGAGCGGCGGGTTGACGTGCCCCGTGACGTCGATCGACCTGTGCGGAGCGATGGAGTACCAAGTGGGTGGCGGCGCTGACGGTTCTGCTGAGCGTGGCCGTGGGCTTCGTGACGAACCTTCTCACGGAGAAGTGGAGTTGGGGCCTCGGCATCGGCTTCGTCGTGCTGGTGGGCGGCCTGGTCGCGGTGACGGTCCGCGCCATCCGCCGGGGCACGATCAGCGGCAACAGGGCCAAAGTGGCGGACGGCGACACGGTGCTGCGGGCTAGGGCCTGTCTGATAATGATCACGTCGAAGAGGCATTTCTTGGTGGAGTCAGCTGGCTGCCTGTGGGAGGGTCCTGCATGTGATCAGTCAGAATCGTGCCCGGGTCCGCGAGCTCGTACTCGCAAACGGAGTTCGCCCTACGGACGTTGTGCGTGTTCATCGCGAAGCTCTTCACGTGCTGCGTTCTGGCATCGATGCAGCCCACATCGATGCGCACAGTGATGACGCCTGGCCGCCCGAAGTCCTGAACTCGTATGAACGTGCCTTGTCACTGGCTCGGGAGCAGGTCGTGAGCGGTGCCCGCTCCAGGCACTCTGATCTCGGGATGGGGATCGACCTTGATGTCCGAGACGACGGGCACTTCAAGGTGCTGTCGGACTTGGCTCCCTACACGATCCACGCGGAAGGCCGGCGGGACGGTCGGCAAGTTTTCAGCGCCAGCGACTCGGGAACGTCCCTGTGGGTTGAGGTAACCCAGGAACAGGAAGTAGCCCTTCTGTCCCGATTGGGTCAGTTGGGAATCCCATCGGGTGTGCTGACCGTCCTGGCTCCCGGGCGCTGAGCGCTTGCCGATGCAGGCTCGCGGAGCCAGAGGATCAGCGAGGCGAGGCGGAGCCCGGCCTGGTATCGGTTCGCGAGCTTGTCGAAGCGGGTTGCTACCGCGCGGAACTGTTTGAGACGGCTGAAGCACCTCTCGACGACGTTGCGGTGCTTGTATGCTTCCGCGTCGAAGGCGGGTGGTCGGCCGCCTTGGGAACCCCGACGGAGCCGGTTGGCTACCTGGTCACCGCGTTCAGGGATCGTAACGGCGATGCCACGACGCCTGCACCAGGCGCGGATTGCCCGGGACGAATACGCCTTGTCGCCGAGGACCCGATCCGGGCAGGTGCGCGGCCGTCCCCGCCCGGATCGGGGGACGCGGATGGCGTCCAATGCCGCCTCAAAAAGGGTGGAGTCGTTGGTGTTGCCGGGGGCGAGCACAAGGGACAGCGGCAGGCCATGGCCGTCAACCGCCAAGTGAACCTTGGTAGTCAGCCCACCCCGGGACCGGCCGAGGGCCTGCCGTTCCGCCGAGCGTTCCGGATTTTCCAGTTTGTCCCCGTTGGCCTCCCCTTTGCGGGCGCCGGCCGCATGCTGATGGGCGCGGTTGATCGTGGAGTCCACCGAAACCGTCCACTCCATCGTGCCCACCGCGTCATCACGTACCTGGACCTGCTCCAGCAGCTTCGCCCAAGTGCCGTCCGCATCCCAGCGGGCGAATCGCTCGTAGACCGTTTGCCACGGTCCATACCGTTCCGGCAGATCACGCCACGGAGCACCCGTCCGCAGTCGCCAGAGCACCCCGTTGATCACCTGCCGGTGATCCCGCCACGGCCGCCCGCACCCATCCGAGCCCGGAAGCAGCGGCCCTATACGCTCCCACGCCGCGTCCGTCAGCTCGCCTCGACCTGTCACAAGATCAATTATCAGACACGCCCTAGGGGCGGGGAGACCGAAGACAACCGGCTGGAAGGCCGGTGACCCCTGCCGCACCGAGACGGCGGATCAGTGAGGCGAGGGACTCCTCCGGCTCCTGCCCCGCCGTGTCGACCACGACGTGCTCCCGATCCCAGGGCGCGTAGTCGCGGCTGAGCACCTGCTGCCAGTCGGGCAGCACCAGGCCGGGGATGTCGACGGAGCGCGAGGTCACGCGCCGCCGGTGCTCGGCGGGGTCCGAGCAGATCACTTCGACCTCGACGACGGGGACACCGGCTCCAACGCCGACGTCCCGCCAGGCATCGCGGGTGACGGCCAGCGGGTTGACGGACTCCGCGATCACGGTGAGCCCCTGGCGGAGATGCTCCTCCGCCAGGGCATACCCCACCACGTATCCGACCGGCCCGACCGGCTGCCGCGCCAGCCCGGAACGGACGATCGCCTGCTCGATCGTGTCGATCCGCAGATGAACACCGCCGATGCGCGCGGCCAGAAGCCGCGCCAGCGTGGTCTTACCGGTACCGGGCAGTCCCCCGAAGACGATGAGCATGCGCCGATGCTGCCCTACGCGGCCAGAAAGTCGCGCACCTTCTGTTGGACATCGGCGGACAGGTAGCCCAGGTGGGCGACGATCGAGCGCAACTCGGCGCGGAGTTCCGGGAGATCGGCCCAGACCGCCGGGTCCCTGGTGAGGACCGCACACAGCAGAGCACCCTCGTACATGTCCCCCTCGGCCAGCGGATCGTCCCGAAGGACGTCCACGGCGAGGGGCAGGAGGTGCGGCAGCCCCACGTCCTGCCCGATCAGCAAGCGCAGGTCCTCGGCGGTCAGTTCGCGGACCGGCCGCTGCCGCAGGGCGTGCGCGGTGGCGATGAGCCGGGTGGTGTCGGCCGGGGGAGCCGGCCAGCGGTCGCCTTCGAGTTCTTCAAGGGTGCGGTCACGACGCTGAGGGAGTCTCACCGCACGATTGTCGCCGCGATCCGCCCAGGTCGCAGCCCGTTTTCAGGTGGCGTGGCGCACGCGGAAGCGGTCGGGGTGGGCCGGGTCGCGGTCCACGACCTGCGTCGGCGCCCAGACCCACTGCCAGACGCTGCTGCCGGGCGGCCGGGAGAACCGGATCGGCCCCCGGGTGCCTTCGACGGAGACGTGGGGCCAGGATGCGGCGATGCGCGTCCGGTCCGGTCCTTGGGCGCGCACGATGTCGGCGAGGACGGTGACCGTGTCGTACCCCTCGAACGCCACGAACGAGGGCGCTGCGGCGAGTCGCTCGCGCAGAGCCGCCTCGACTCGTGTCCCGAGCGGACCGAGACGTTCGGGCAGGTAGCGCAGGAACGGCACCCCGGCACCGTCGTCACCCAGCGACGCCGCCCACCCGGCGAACTCCGGCTGCCCGGCCGGAGCACCGATCAGCACGTCCGCGAGACGCCGGTCGCCACGGACGGCCTTGACGATCGACACGGCCGGCTCCGGAAAACCGGCCAGCAGAAGGAGCGCGGTCGCGCCGCTGTCGACGAGCGCGTCGCACACGGCCGCGGGATCGAGCACACGCGCGTCGAGTTCGGTCACGCTGCCGCCCTGGGGAGCGAGATGGTCCCGAAGGATGCCGGTCCCGGACGCCCAGTACACGCTCGGTTCGGTCACGACCGCGATGCGGCGGTGGCCCGCGCCGAGAAGGAAGTCCGCGTAGATCCGCCAGCCGTGCGACTGCGCCGGGGGCAGGCGCGCGACCCAGTCGGTCGGCTTCTCGGTGAGTCCGTCGAGTACCGCCGACGAGCAGAGGAACGGCAGCCCCAGCGCGTCGGCCTCGGCGGCAGCGGCACGAGCGACGACGCTGTGATACTCCCCGGCCAACGCGACAACTCCCAGACCGGCCAGCTCCGCCACGGCTGCCGCGGCCTTGCCCGGATCGGCGGCGGTGTCCCGGACCAGCAACTCCAGCGGCCTTCCCCCGATCCCTCCGCCGTCGTTGACGTCACGGACGGCCAACTCCAGCCCGGCGAGCAGATGCCGCCCCGCCTCGACCCAGCCGGGGCGGGTGAGCGGAACGAGGGCACCGATCTGGACGGCTGAGGACGGCGACGCGTTCATGTGGTGTGGTCTTCCCGGGTTCGACGGTTCGGTGGTCATGGAGCCAAGATCTCGTGTTCCACGACTTGTCGCTGAGAAATAACGGCGCCTAAGGGCTACCGGTGCCGTGCACCTCGTGGGACAGCCGTCGCTCGTCCTCCGTCGCGCCGTTCGACGCGAGCCAGTCCAACTGGGCGCGTACGGCGGACCGTACCCACTCCTCGGTCGCCGTCACGGCTCCCGAGACGATCAGGTGGTCGGTCAGATGCGCCCCCGGCGGCTGGGCGGCCAGCAGTCGCCAGGCGGTACGGCGTACGTCGTCACGTTCGGCCGGGGGCATGCGGTGGGTCACCGCGATGCCCACCAGCCGGTGGACCTGGATGGAGTCGGCGCGATGGTCGATCCGGGCGAGGCTGTACCGGTTCAGCGACCTGATCGCCCGTGCGAGCCTGAGGGGGTCGGTGGCCGGGAGTGTGTCCGGGGCCGATTGCTCCTTGCCGACAGCCAGGAACAGACTTCGGGGCAGCGGTGCCGAAGCCAGGTGGGCGCAGACCTGGAGGATGCGCAGCGCCAGCGGCGATTCCTCACGAAGCCGGTCCAGGGCGATGTTCCAGGCGGCGGCCACGGGCATGTCGTAGTGCTGGATGGAGTTCACGGACAGCAACTCGTCGTGCTTCTCCTGAAAGAGGTGAAGGTACTCCGGCACCGGCATACCGGTGTCGAGCAACCAGACGGACGCCTGCTCCAGCGCGAGCGGCAGGTCGCCCAGGGCCTCCGCCAGGCGATCGGCCTGGTCGTCACTGATGTGGTCACCGCGTCGACGCAGCAGGCTGCGGCTCTCCTGCCGGGAGAACACATCCACGTCCAACGTCCGTGCCACATGCGCCCATTGACTGTTCCGGGAGGTGACGAGAACCCGACCCGGGCCACTGAGCGGGAAGAAGGGCTGTACGTCCCACACCGACTCAGCGTTGTCGAAGACGAGTAGCCACCGCTGCCACAGGTCCCCGGTGCGCAGGGCCTCCAGGACGGCGGGTACCGCCTCGTTCGTGGGGGCGTCGGAGGAGAGCGGGAGTCCCAGGAGATGGGCGATCTGCTGGAAGGCGGCCATGATGCGTGCCGGTTGCTCCGAGGGTATCCAGCAGACGACGTCGTAGGCGTGGCTGTGCCGGTACACGTGCTCGATGGCGAGTTGCGACTTCCCGATGCCTCCCATACCGAGCAACACGTCGACGCCCGTCATGGGGCCATTCGGCATCAACCGCTGCTCCAGAGCGGCGAGTTCACGTTCACGGCCGGAGAAGTGCACGTTGCGTAGCGGCAAGCCGTACCAGATGCTGGAGGGGCGGTGCGACCGGCCGCCAGTGGACAGTGCCACGGCCTCCGCCGTGGCCACGGCCGCTACAGGCACGGGCTGGTGGACCACCGCCTCGTCGGGCACCGCACGAATCCCGGTAGCCGCGAGCGGTCCCGACACAGCCCGCAGCACCGCCGTCGACAGCGTCATGTGCGCATGATCGGCCTCGGTCACGACAGGCGGCGTCGCGTCCTCGCCACGGAACACCCGCAGTTGATACGCCAGGAACTCGTGCTGCACCCGGTCGGTGACGATGGGGCGCGCCATGCGCAGGGCCTGGAAGGTGTCCGCGCGGTTGCCGTACGCGAGCAGCTCCTCACGGACGCCGGGATCGAAGGCGAAGCCGCCCTCGACGCCCGCGGGCTCCATGAGCAACAGCTCGGAAGCGAGCAGCTCGCCGAGGTGTTCCAGCTTGAACCCCGGGTCCAGCAGGGGCGGCAGGCGGTGCACGACGGTCTCGGACAGCGGCAGCGCGGCCAGCCGGACGGCCCCGTCGAACGCGGTCCGCGACAGACGGGAACGCGCTCGGCGAACGGCGTCCTCGGCACTCGGGGCGGCTGCCCGTGCCGCCGCCCCGGACCCCTCGGAAGCGCTGTCGACGTCGAGCATCACAGGCAGCTTCAGCGGCTGGGACGTGCGCCGCCCGGCCGCCAACCGCGACCACTGACCCAGGAAGCCGGGACGGAGCCCCAGGACGGGCACCAGCGGCTCCGCCGGCCCCTCCGCGTCCCATCCCTCCTCGTCAAAAGCCAACTCGTCGAACGCGTCCTCCTCCGGCCGCCCGGACACGAGGAGTCCGGTGTTGCCGGGCCCGGGCGCGGCCAGGCGCAGCGGTACCGACCGGGCAGTGATTCCCGACAGCGCCCACGCTCGCTCGGGCAGCAGATGCACGACCGCGGTCGTGTGCGTACGGGCCAGGTCGCGCAGGAGCGCCGGCGCCGTCCCCGTACGCCAGGCGGCGCCGATGCCGTCGGTCAGGACCAGGACGACGCTGCGTCGGCCCGGGCCGCCCAGGGACCGGGGCGAGACCTCGTCAGCCCGGTTGCGCAGCACGGGCGGGCGGCCGTCGGCACCGTTCGTGGTGTCGAGCCTGAGCGTCCGTACGGTGGCGAACGCGTCGATGCGCGCCAGCAGTTCGGCGAACTCGGCGCCGGTCCGGTTCCACAGGTTCATCGTCGGGCTGTCGTCGATGATCAGCGTCGCCTCGTCCCAGGGGCGGCTGCGGGCCCGCCGGAACACGGGCAGCCAGAAGTCGTCCTCGGCGGCCCGCCGGGCGGTGGCCGCCTCGTCGAAGAGGCGATCGCGGCTCTCGGCGGCGTGGGTCCGCAGCGGCCGTAGGGCGCGGGCGAGGGCCAAGGGGTTGGACAGCGCGGGCAGGCGGCCGGACGGTCCGCCGAGCGAGGGGGCGTCCTCCGAGGGGTGCCCGGACGGCCGTGGTTGCCGGGACGTGGCGCTCTCGGTGTCGACGCGGTCGGGCGCGCCGACAGTCGGCGCCGAACGGTCGGGCAGCCGCACCTCGGCGGCGTCCGGGGGCGGCGGGACATGGTCGGCGGGCGGCGACGGGCTGGATTCCCGGGAGTCGGCGGGAACGTCCGTCGGGCGCGGATCGGGGTCGGTCGGGCCGTCCAGCGCACCGCCCCGCCGGCTGATCACGCTCGCCAGCCACATCGCCTCGGCGATCTCCATGGCCGTCAGATCGCCGGAGGGCTCGGGCCGTTGCTGCGTCATCGCTCGTGTCCCCCCGTCCTCGGTCTCGTCCGTCTTCGCTCGCGTCCCGGCTCGCTCCGTCGGGATCGTCCAAGAGCACCGCCACGTCCCACATCACCACCGGCACCCCGGCCGACGGTGAACGGTCCCAGACGGTAGCCCCGTTCCCGGGTCAGTAGTCGGACAGACGCCGCCACACGGCGGCCATCAGCTTGTCCCACTGCTCGCCCTGTGCGGGGTGGTCCCCGGAGGTCATCAGGTGGACGGCGTTGAGGAGTTGATCGGCGGCCAACCCGCCCGACCTGGAGCTTCGTTCGTGGAACTGCGCGATGACGTCACGGGCTCTCTCCGCCACCTCGGCCGAGAAGTGCGCGGCCACCATCGCCGCCAACTCCTCGACGCCGGGCTGCGGAATGTCCAGACGCAGACACCGGCGCAGGAAGGCCGCGGGGAACTCCCGCTCCCCGTTGCTCGTGATGACCACGATCGGAAAGGCCCGGCAGCGCACCCGCCCGCCCTGCACGGGCACCCTGATGTCGGGGTCGTCGGTGTGCACCTCCACATACGGTGACCTGGCCTCGGACCGCACCAGTTCGGGTATCTCGAACGTTCCCTCCTCCAGCACGCTCAGCAGGTCGTTGGGCAGATCGATGTCGCTCTTGTCCAACTCGTCGACCAGCAGGACCCGGGGCCGTTCGTACGGCAACAGAGCGGTGCCCAGCGGACCGAGACTGAGGAAGTCACCGACCGACGGGGCCTCTCCCGCACCCTCGGAATCCGTCGCGACGCCCGGGACACCGCTCATGGCCCGCCAGGTCGCCGTGGCCTGCACGCGGCCGATCGCGTCGTAGGAGTAGAGCCCGTCCTGGAGCGTGGTACGGCTGGTGACGGGCCAGTACAGGACCCGTCCCAGGCCCAGCTCGTGGGCGATCCGGTACGGCAGCGTGGACTTGCCGGAACCGGGCCGTCCCGTGACCAGCAGCGGACGGCGCAGACACAACGCCGCGTTGATGACGTCCAGTTGCGCCTTGTCGGTCGGCGCCGTCGGCGAGAAGGTCCCGAGGCGGCGCCGGATCTCGTCCGCGTCCTCGGGCGGGCCGGGCTGCGGGGGACCGCCGTTGAAGGTGCGCCAAGGGGGAGGGGGCGGGAGGTCGTCGATCCCGTCCGGCCGAGGCACCCCCGTGCCCCGGTAGATCCCCCAGTCCGGGTCGGACGGACTCGCGGGCCCGTAGTCGGAGACATCAGTGGTCACGCGGTTCCCCCTTTCGCCGGCCGAGCTGCGGCCGGACGGTGCTGTGGCACGTACGCTGTGGCACTCACCTCGTGTGCCCATCCTGGCGAAGATTCGCGCCACGATCGGCCGAACTGCGGTATTCGTCGGTGGACTTCACCGCCCCGGTTCGCCGGGCCGCGGACGGTACGGTCCCGACACGGCGCTCAGGACCGCCGCGCGGACCCGGTGGAACGCCGCCGACTCCGGCGTGGGAGGCTCCGGGGCCCGAGGGGCAGCCGTCGTCAGGTTGTCCCACCCCCGCAGACCGACGACCCCGAGGTCCCGGTCCAGGAAACGCACAGCGTCCTCGAAGAGCCGTACCGTGTCAGCGCGAGTGGCCGCGGAGAGCAGCAACTCCCTTACCCCGTCCGGGAAGTCGAAGGTGACCTGGTCGTGTCGGCGTATGGACTCCCGGCCCACCACCGGCACCAGCAGCCCGGCGATGATCAGCTCCGAGAGCAGATGCGGCGCGGAACCGGGGATCAGCCGGGACTGCACGCGCTGCATCACCGGCAGGTTCAGCGGTACGGCGGCCAGGGCCCGGGCCAGTCGCAGCGCCCACTCCGTGCCCGCGTTCTCGAACACCGCGAGCAGGTCGGCGGCCGACGCCGGGCCGTCCTGCGGGGCGGCGGGAGCCGTGTCCGCCGGGTCGCGGGGGACCAGCACGGCGGGCAGCCGTATCCAGCCGTTCGCACCCCCGGTCAGGAAGTCGGCCCACTGCTTGAGATGGTCCTCCCGCAGAGCGAGAACGGGCACCGGGAACACCCCAGGGCGTGTCTCCTCCCAGCCGGTCAGACGGGACGGCGCCCCGTCGGCGCCCGTGGGCAGCAGGGTCAGGGGCTCGGGCCGGATCCCCGTGCTCGGCCACAGCCGGTCGTGCACGAGATGGATCACCGCGACGGAGTGGTTCTGTCCGAGGGCGTGCAGGGGACCGTCCAGGGCCCCGAGCTGCCAGGCGGACGCGATGCCGTCGGTCAGCACCAGGAGAGGTCCGGGCGGGACGCGCTCAGGAGCGACCGCCGAGGGCCGCGGTCCGTGGCTGTCGAACTCGACGACCCGTTCCTGACGGCACAGCCCCAGCCGGATCAGCAACTCGACCAGGCCCCGCACGACCGGTTGCCAGACCTCCATGGACAGCGCGTTGTCGACCGCGACCGTCATCTCCCAGCGCCCCGCCGCTCCGGCGCCCCGGTGATGGCGCTCCTCGGCCAGGAACGCCTGGTCCTCGACCGTGTCCGAGGGGGTGCCGTCCAGCAGCGCGTGCAGCGCCCGGATGATCTGCCGTTCGCCGAGCGGTCCCACGGCGGGTGCGCCGGGGCGCGGCCACGGCGGGCGCTCCAGGGCGCGGACCATCACCCAGGAACGGGCGGCCGGTCCCTCCGCGTCGGCAGGTGCCGTCTCGGCCTCCCCGCTCACAGCCCGCTCCACACCGGCTGCCGGTAGGGGTCGTCCCACAGCAGGACCAGTCGTGCGCCCGCCGGGGACCGTCGGCGCAGATCGAGAAGCCGGTCGGGCAGGTCGGCGAGCCGGCCCGGCGAGAGCAACTCCTCGGCCGCGGCCCGGAAGTCCGGGCGTGAACAGTCCTCGATGTCCCAGAGCAGGATGGGGAAGCCGAGTTGCAGGGCGGCCCGGGCCTCCCGCTGGCCGCGCGGGCTTCCGGCGCCCGGCGGCGTGCTCAGCACGCATCCCACCAGCCCGGCGTCCGACGTCAGCGCCCCGTAGAGCTGGTAGCCCTCGACGCCCTCGTCCAGGCGGTTCCAGCGCACCGACGAGGTGGCTTCGGAGGCGCTGAGGCGATTCCAACGCTCCATCCATCGCCGGTGCGACGCGCGGTTGCGCAGCCGTTCCAGGCTACGGACGACCACGGGCCGGTCGCGCATGCCGATCCCGGTGACGTCGTCCCGCCGCATGAGGTCGGCAGGAAGATTGAGCAGCGCCAGCGGCAGGATGAGTTCGACGGCGCCGAGCGCCTCCGTCGCACGCACCTCGTCCGCGATCACGCCCGCCACCGCGGACGCGACCTCGTCGGCGGTGACCGACTGCTCGTCGCCCGGCACCAGGTCGTGACCCGATCCCACCCATCGCGACAGCGTGTACCGGTCGGACTCCAGGAGATCGGGGGCCAGTTGCACCATCAGCAACCGCTCCGCGCGTGCTCCCTCCGCCCGGTGCGCCAGGCGCCGGGCATGGTCCAACTCCTCCTCCAGTGACCAGGCCCGCGCCCAACTGTCCAGCCAGGAACCGAGGACCCGGGTCCCCCGTTCACCGTGTGTGCGGACGAACTGGTCGTCCTCGGCGAGCAGCAGCAGGAACTCGGCGGCGGGCGGCAGACCGGACGCCGGCACGTTGAGGCCCAGCAGATACAGGAACGCCGACCAGGCCGTGACGCAGTGACCGGGCAGCCCGTCGATACGGCCCCCCGCCGCCTGTCGGCCCAGAGCCGGGAGCGCGGGCGACTCCAGGTCGCCGAGGAGGGCGCGCAGGGCACTCCAGTCGGCACCGGGAAGCAGCTCCAACCCCTGCCATTCGTCGGCGAGTTGAGCCAGTGCGCGGGCCGTCTCGGAGCTTCCCGCCGTGGCGGTCACCGCCTGCTCCAGGGTGCGCAGGCCGAAGGGCTCGCTCAGACAGGTGTCGACGACGGTTCGCAGCGCCTCGGGCCCCGACACGTCCCCGCCGACCGGCAGAGGCCGTTGCAGTACCTGCTCCAGGTCGTCGAGCCAGACGTGTGTGGTGCGGACGACGGACGGATCGTCCGCGAGCAGCTCCAGCAGCGCCGTGCGCACCCGCGTGGTGTCGGACAGGGGCGGCCGCGTCGGCCGGCCCCGCCGAGAGACGTCACCTTGCCAGGGGAAGCCGGGCAATTCGCTCATTGCGGCCCCCCGAGGTCAGGCATCGACGGGATCGACACCGTGGGCGGTGTCGTCGGCATCGGATCATGGACGTAGCTCCCGAGCCGCTGCCCCAGCGCGGTCACGAGGGTGGACAGTACCTCCCGCACCTCCGGATCGGTCACCCTCCCCGCCGTCAGTCGTTGCCCGATCCACCGGGCCACGCTCGCGTGATCGGTCGGCGTGTCGGTGGGGTACGGCGTCGGCAGCCAGTCCATGACGACGTTCGCGGCGGCCTCGTGCAGCACGGGGTCGCCCGGTACGAGCCCGAGCAGCAGCGGCCGCCAGACACCCAGGATCCCGAGCCCCACCAGCCGTGCCCGCTCCAGGCTGGGATGACCGTCCACCACGTCCAGGTGCTGAAGCCATGTCTGGGCTTCCCGCAGTGCGCGCTGGTCCTGTCTCTCCGCCGCGAGCCGCCCGAACCAGCCGACGGCGGTGATGGCGTGGGCGGACAGCGCCACTTCGAGAACGCCGTGCCCGGAGTGCACGTAACGCACCGGCGTCGCGGCCGCCACCGGCGAACCCGCGACGGCCTCCACGAACCCCGAGGCTCCCCGCAGCCCCGCGTAGGACACGGCCAGCACCCGCCGCAGCACGTCCTCCGGCGCGCCGAACTCCTCGGCGTCGTAGGGGAGTCGGCTCAGCAGTCGCCGACGCGCGTCGGCCGAGAGCGTCAGACCCTCCGGGCGCCCGCCGGCCGTGAGCAGGAAGTCGATCGCGCCCATGTAGCCGAGGGCTTCCTCCAGGCTGTCGTCGTCGGGTCGCTCCAGCAACCGGGTGAGGACGTCGTCGTCGATCTCGGACTCGTAGAAGGTCCGGGCCCAGGAGCCGTGCATGGCCTGCCGCACGCCGTGCCGTTCCAGCTCCCGGGCGGTCGTGTGCGCCAGTTGGACCCGCCCCTGCCGCGAATGGCGGCCGACCGCGGTGACCAGGGCGGCCAGCACGTCCAACCGGTCGGGCCCCGGCGCGGCGGTGATCCGGCGGATGATCCGCCGTGCCAGGACGAGAGACCCCGGGCCGAGGCCGCCGATGGCGGTGGCGGCCGCCAGCAGCCGTCGATCGGACGACTCTGCCGAGATCAGCCCCAGCAGATCCCAGGGCGGCCCCGACGGATCGGACAGCATCCGGTGCGCGGCGGCCACCGCCGACAGTTCGTCGCCCTCGGCGAAGACCCGCAACGCCTCCGACCGCGTCTCGTCCTCCGAGAGGAGAAGGGAGGCCGCGGGATCCTCGGGGTCGGCGGCGAGCCGGGCACGCGCGGGACCGTTCAACAGCCCCGACCAGTCCGGGAGATCGGCGAGACCGGGCACGAAACGGTGTTCCAGCAGCAGGTCCAGCATCGACGGATCACGTGACTGCCCGAGCACGGCGAGCAGTTCGGCCCGCTCCCTCGCCAGCGCGGCGCTCTCGGCGGCGACCGAGGTGCCGTCCGCCTCGGCGTCGGCCGCGCGCAGCCGTTCGGCACAGGCGGCCTCACGAAGGGCCTGCTGACGCGGTGTCAGGACGATGTCCAGGGCGGCCAGGGCCGCGCACGCCTCCCGGACGAGTGACCAGGGCGCGTCCGCCTCGACGCGTTCGCCCGCGTACCCGCTGAGGGACATGAGCCTCGCCCGGCCGATCGCCCGCAGCGCGGCCACCTCCACCTCGGTCGGCGCGCGATCCGGTGCGCCGAGGACGGCGTCCACGGCCTGCCGCAGCGCGGCGAGATCGGCGGAACCGCGGTCGCCGTCGCGGCGGGCGGCGGCGGTGTCACGGCTCAGCGGATCGGTCATGGCCCGCAGGGCGGCGACCCGGGCGCCCGCCGGGCGGTCCGGTCCCGCGGCGACGTCGGCCAGGACCGACCAGGCGGGCTCCCGGCGCAGCACCGCCAGCGCGGTGGCCGCCCGCTGCCAGGCCGTGCGCCCCGCGCCGGGAGCCTCCAGCGTCTCCTTCCGGCGGGCGACGAAGTCCCGGGTCAGGTCGGGCGGCGGGGCCAGACAGTGACGCAGCAGCCAGGCGCCGTAGCGCGGATCCGCCGAGGCCGCCGTCTCCAGGAGCCGGGTGACGCCGCTCCGGTCGTCCGTCGGGAGGCCGACCAGCATGCGGGCCGCCTCCTGCCACTCGAAGCGCAGGATCCTGCGCAGCGGCCCGTCCGGATCCGTGGCCGCCGACCGGGCCAGAGCCCGCGCCGCGAAGTAGCTCCGGAACAACTCGTGGAAGAAGCCCACCGATCCGTGCTCCTCGGTGAGGAACTCGGAGGCGATCACCTCGTCGAGCACCTCCCGCCAGTCCGGGCGTACCTCTTCCAGGCGAGGGCCGAGCACGCTCAGCGGGACGCGGGCGAGGTTGCCGCTCTCCGTCAGATGCTCGCCGACGGCTTCCAGCAGCGGCAGCTTGTCCGCCAGGCCGTACCGGAAACGGTTGTCGGCGGTGTCGTCGTCCTCATGGTGCCGTTCGGTGAGGTACCAGGTGGTGAAGGCGGCGAACAGCTCGCCGACGGACCGCGGCGGCGGGTCGAGGGACGTCTGCGCCTCGACGGCCATCCACAGGAACAGGGGAGTGCCCATCAGCCGGCGCAGACCCGCCGGCGCACCCGCTCCGCCGTCCGTGTCGGCGTCGCCCTCGTCGTCGAACAGCAGGCCCGCGAGCCGTCCGCCCGTGTAACTGCGGGCCTGTTCACGGGTGACGGGATGCAGAACCACCGTCGGCAGACGCAGAATCTCGGCGGGCGCCGCGTGGTAGGCCGAGGTGCGATGACAGACGCTCAACCGGACGGCGGGATGGTCGGCGCGCAGCCGCTCCAGCCACCGGGACACGGTCGTCCTGGCCTGCTCGGAGACCTCGTCCAGACCGTCGACCAGCACATGGACCCCGTCGAGGGCGAGGAGCGCCGCGTAGGTGGCGGCGTCCGCCGGATCCGCGCCGGGGCAGGTGAGGGCCAGCAGCTCGTCGTGCCGGAGGGCGGGGCGCCAAGCGCGCGCGATGTCGGCCGCCGAGAGCAACAGCGGCATGCGGACGGCCAGTTCGAGCCGCGTGGACTCCCCGGTGACGGCGCGGGCGTAGCCGTACTCCAGCTCGCGCAGCACGGTCGACTTGCCGGCCCCCGCGCTGCCCACGAGGACGGCCGCCTGCTCCTCGGCCAGCAGACGCAGCGCGCTGCCCTCCCGTGTGCCGCCGCCGGTGGAGGCCCGCAGGGCGATGTACGGTGACCGCCCGCGCCGCAGCGTGCGCAGCCGCCGTTCGACGGCGGTGCCGCACAGCGCGCGCACGGCCTGCTCCCGGGCCTGTTCGAGGACGGCGGCGAGCGGGTCGGGGGTGCCTGAGCCGCTGTCGGCGAGCGCCGGGAGCGCGGCGAGGCCCGTGACCAGATCGAGCAGCAGCGCCAGTTCGTCGCTCAGGCCCGGATCGAGTCGCGGCAGCAACCACGCGGCCACCGCCCGCAGTTCGACGGCCGGCCATAAGCGGAAGGCGTCCCGCTTCCCGCCCTCCCGGTCGTCGGCGAGGAACTCACCGGCCACGCCCGCGGCCACCAGTGCCGCGCCCGCGCTGAACCGGTCGTGGGCCTCGGCCGGCCACTTCAGGGTCCGGCAGGCCGCCAGGGTGAGCTGGGCCAGATACTCCCGCCACCAGGGACGGCGCGCCTGCTCCGGGTAGATGCCACGAGCGGTGGCCCGCACCTGCCACAACAGCCGGAACGCGGCGACGAATTGCGCGGACTCACCGTCCAGCGGCCACACCTCGGCGCCGCTCACCGCGAGCGGATCGTCCGTCGAGGGCCCGAGCCGACAATGGACCGCCAACACCCTCTGGAGCCGTACGAGTTCACCCCAACCGAGTCTCGGCGCGACGACATTGCGCAGCAGGTTCATCTCCAGCCAGGCCGGATCGCCCATGTGCGGCTGCCGGTCGGCGGCCCGCGCGTGGTCGATCAGATAGGGCTGATCGTCGGCCACCAGCACATTGCGCGGGTTGAGATCGCCGTGGGCGGGCGACGAGACCCAGCCCTCCACCGGATCACCGAGAAGGGACCGCAGCCGGGCGAACGGATGCCCGAACGCGCAACTGTCGATGCGGGCAACGGAGTTCTCCAGCACGAGCGCGTCCCCGAGCAGGTCGCGGCAGAGCCGCCCGTACCGCTCGGTGCGGGTGGCCACCACCGTGGCGTACAACAGCCGACCGCCGTTCGCCGCGCCCGCACGGTGCGGCAGTTCGCCCCCGGGCCCGGGGCACACCTCGATACGGGTGTCCGACGAGGGACGGGCCAGCAGCACACCCTCCTCGTCGGCCACGATCGAGGAGACCTCCACGGCGATCCGTTCCCCGGCGCGGAACCGCGGATCGCGCGTGTCGTCGTCCGCGGCGCAGGAGGCGGCGAGCAGATCGGCGGGATAGACCCGCACCGCTCGCGCTCCGCCCCCCTCCTCGGCCTCGACCAACAGGTCAGGTCCGAGAGTGGGGTTGAGCCAGCGCAGGGAGATCCGGGGGTCGGGGGCCGCGGAGAGGTAGAGGGTGCCGCCGAGCTGCCGCAGCAGCCGTCGTACGGCCGTCCGGGCGCTGTGCAGGCCCGCGCCGGAGCCGTCCAGGGCCTGCCCGGCGAGCTGCTCCAGCGTCACCAAGGGCCGGCCGGGCTCCCCGATCCGCTGGCTGACGTGCTGGTACACGACGACCTCACGATCGCCGGGCAGCGGTGCGCCCGCGCCCAGCACGGTCTCGCTCACCGCGCTGACGGACGTGCGGTAGGGAGTCTCCAGCGGCGCCATGTACGCCTGGTACGCCGTCCATTCGGCGCGGGCCGCCGAGGCGTCCTGGAGTTTCGCCACGTGCCACTCCGTGACCTCCGGCGCCCCGCGCCGGACCCGGACCTCCAGGACCTGCGCCCCGCTGCGGCCGCCGGTGATCAGCCGGACGACCTCCACCCGGTGCACGGGCGGCACCAGGCGCCCCGGACCCTCGCCCACGGCGATCCGGCTGAGGACCCACTCGATCTCGGCCCGCTCACCGTCGTCGACCCCGCAGCCGGGCATGAAGCGCACTTCCACCACTCGCCCCCCAGCACGCTCGCGTGCCGGTAGTCTCGCATCGAAAGCACTCGTGGGGGGCGGGTACACGCATGCTGGAAGCGATCTGGACGGGCCTGCTCGTCGCACTGCTGAGCTGGCTCGCCGCCACCCTGTGGCGCAACCGGCGCCGCCTCTCCCTCCTCGCGGTCGCCCTGCGGCCCCGCCGCGAAGTCCGCGTCTCCGTCGCCTCGTTGCTGCGGATCCAGGACGACGACCGTCACCTCCTCGTCCACTCGCCCTACCGCCCCGACTCCTACGGCCCGCTCGGCGGCGTACTCAAGTACCACCCCACGGCCCGCCCCGACCTGGACCGCCTCGGCTTCCGCGAGGACGGCCGGGTGGACCAGCGGATGCGCAGCGACCTGCGCGGCTTCCTGCCCGCCAGGGCACTCCCGCGCTTCGCACGCTGGCTCGACGCCGAACGCGACCGCGAGACCGCCCTGGAGGCGATGCGCCGCGAACTCGCCGAGGAACTCACCGAGATCGGCCACCCCGAACTGACCACGGACATCGCACACCTGCGCTTCGCCCACGTACGGCACGTCCTGGAAGGGCCGTTGAAGGTCCCGGGCCGCGCCTTCCGGCAGATCCGCTTCTTCGACGTGTTCGACCTCCACCTCGACACCCCGGAGGCGACCGCCCTGCGCGACGCCCTCCTCACACTCGCGGCCGACCCCGACGACGCAGGCGCCGTACTGGTCACGTCCGACGACATCCTCCACGGCCGCCACGACCGCTTCTACGTGGGCCCGCACGCGGCGTACTTGATCGGCCCGCACCGCCTACGAGCCGACCTGCCACCTTTGCGATGACCACGGATCGGATAACTCACTGGTCAGAGGCGTTCTCCTAGGTCAGGATCCGCTCATGGACCAGCCCGCCACCATCGCCTGGAAGTACGCGGCGAGCCTCATCCGCGTGGAAGACCTGCCCATGGTGGCAGCCGACCTCCTGGCTGCCGGCCACGACTCTCCTTCACTGCGTGACCTGGCCGGTCGTTCACGGCACGAGCACCCGGCAGACATCCGCGAGCTCTTCGGGCACACCATGGAAGAGCTCGGGATCCAGATCCCGGACTACGAGACCGCTGAACGCTGCCTCCTGCACCACATGGCGACACAGTTGTCCGCCGGTGTCGTGTCACCCAAGGAGACCGCAGCTCGAGTCTGGCAGGGGATCGAGGCGGTGACAGATCCTGAGCGGAAGTTCGTGGCGGCCGTGGGCCCTGAGTACCAGCTCGACTTCATGTCCCCCGAAGAGGTCCGGTCCTGGGAGAACGCCGTACGCCGCGCCGCAAAGACGCTGTCCGCAACAGCCTTCCCGCACGCGCAGTGACCCCGCACCACGAGCAACGACGTCTAAGGTCGTGATCCATGATCGTATGGCTCAACGGCACCCACGGCGCAGGCAAGACGACCACCAGCAAGCTCGTGCAGCAGTTGATCCCGGACTCACGCGTCTTCGACGCCGAGAAGGTCGGCGAGACCCTGATGGACATCACGCCGGGTCTGCCGCAGACGGACAACTTCCAGCACTGGCCCCCCTGGCGCCCCCTCGTCGTAGAAACCGCCCGCCGCGTCCTCGACTACACGGGCGGCACCCTGGTGATGCCCATGACGGTCCTGGTGGAGCAGTACTGGCGCGAGATCAGCACGGGCCTGGCCCAACACGCCATCCCGATCCACCACTTCGTCCTCCACGCCGACCAACGAACCCTCCGGGCGCGCATCGAGGGAGACACCGTCATGGGCCCGTCCCTCTTCCGCCTCAACCACCTGGAGCCGTACGCGGAGGCGTCCCGCACCTGGCTGCACGAGGAGGCCGAGGTCATCGACACGACACACCTCACGCCGGCCGAGGCCGCACGGCAGATCGCGGAGGCGGTGAAGAGATGAAGACAGAAAACGACGACCTGCGACGACTGCACGGCTGCCTGGGCGCGGCGGTATCCCTGACCCTCTCGCTGCTCACGGCCCTCCTCCTGGGCAGATCTTGGACCGCCTGCGACGTGGGCGTGAACAACGCGGCCAACGGCTCCTTCCTGACCCTCCTCTTCATCCCGGCCCTCTGGACGATCCTGCTCCTGACCTGGCTGGCGACAGGCGCCCTGGTCGGAAACCGCCCCCGTCTCCTACGCGCCGGCGCCCTCGCGGCAACGCTCCTGACGGTGCTCTGGTGCGCCACGGCAACCTTCTGGGGCTACCCCACCCCAGCCTGCCCCAACGGCACACCCCCGTGGTGGCCGAGCCTGCTCCCGACGCCGGGATTCTGACGGGACAGGCCCCGGTCGACAGGCACGCCATCCTGAGCCATGGCAGGGGGTGGGCCAACCGCCACCTGCCGAGTTGTCCGCGAACTCCCCCGGGATTGTCCGCGATCTGTAACGGGCGGATCCTCTCGCCACCGCCCCTCGTCCTGCCTGGTGGTCGCAAGGTGACCGGGGATCGGCGAGGAACTACGCGAAGGCGGGGCGGACATGGCGCGGCACGGCGGCGGACGTGGCTGGTACGGCAAGATGGTCGGGGCGGCGCTCGGGGTGACGGTGCTGGCTGCCGGCGCCTCGGTGTGGACCGCTCAGGCCGGTGCCGTCGGCGGCTCGTCGCCGGAGTCGGCCGCCTCGGCCAAGCCGGCCGGTGACGTCAAGCCGGTCGAGGTGACCATCGCACACGCCTCGGACAAGGGCGAGCGCGGAGTCAACATCACCATCGACGACGGCCCCGACCCCGTGTGGACCCCCCAAGTGCTGGACGTGCTGCGGGAGTACGGGGTGAAGGCCACGTTCTGCATGGTGGGAACGCAGGCGCAGGCCCACCCGGACCTGGTGAAGAAGGTCGTCGCGGCCGGACACCGGCTGTGCGACCACTCCGTGTCCCACGACACCGCCATGGACAAGGAATCCCAGTCGTACCAGTCGAAGCAGATACTCGACGCGGAACGCATGATCACCGAGGCGTCCGGGGGCGTACGGCCGATGTACTACCGAGCACCCGGAGGCGCCTTCACCCCCTACAGCCGCTCCCTCGCCGCGTCCCGGGGCATGCGGCCGCTGGGCTGGAACGTCGACACCAAGGACTTCGAACGACCGGGCACGGACGCCATCGTCGCCACGGTCGAACGCGAGCTGCCCAACGGCCCGACACTCCTCTTCCACGACGCGGGAGGCGACCGCTCCCAGACCGTCGAGGCCCTGCGCCGGATCCTGCCGTGGCTGAAGGATCAGGGCTACGCCTTCGGCTTCCCGGTGCGCTGAGTCCCGTTGGTGAGCGGATCTCCGAAAGCGGCTGGTCAGATACGGTGAGGGGATGACCGCAAGCCTGCCTGCCGACATCGCCGATGTCCTCGCGGCAGTCCTGAACGCCGACAGCCCGATTAATGCCGCGCTCCGAGAGCAGGTTCCGCACGTCAGCGTGCGAGAACGCTGTACGTGCGGCTGCGGTACGGCCTACTTCGAACTCGACACCGGCAAGGTGGAGCCCGCGCCCACCGCCCCCGGCACGGTCGTCGCGGCCGAAGCGCAACTCGTCACCGAGGCGGGGGAGTGCCCTGGTGAGGTTCTGGTCTTCACCCAGAACGGTTACCTGTCGTGGCTGGAAGTCTGCTCATGGAGCGACGACATCGAAGTGACGCTGGTTGCCGCGCTTCGCTGGCTACGGACACGCTCTTGACTACACCTCACACCACTCACCCAGAGGGGCGGCCGCCCACGTCTGTGTGAAGTCGTGTACCAGTTCCCACGCCCGGTCGAGGCTGAGCACGAAGTCGCCAGTGAACACAGCGAGGTCGTCCATGATGGGAACTTCGACCTCGGCGCCCGAGGGCACAGTGCCGTCTCCTACGAGCAGGGACGTCCGCTCAGGGTCACTCATCAGGTGGACGACAGCATGATCGCCCCGGAAGGCCAGGGTCAGCACCGGGAACTCCTCGCCCGGCGACCGAACCTCAACGTATCCCTGGCCACGGGAACGCAGATCACCGACGCGTTCTGACAGAGCCTCCACGTTGGTAAGTCGCTCAGCCGGAAGGAAGCCCCCCGATTCCGGCGACGTCGCCGCCCACACCACACTCATCCAGTCCCGCTTCCCTTTTCCAGGCCCACACCCACGTCAGTGAGCTACATACCAGGGCGCGACCCAAGGCGAGGGACAACGCCTAGAGTCGCCGTATGCGACGACGAGCAGGGATGGCGGTTGTCGGGGCCGGGGCGGTAGCCCTCGCGTGGGGCGAGTGGTTGAACAGGCGCTGGTCTCGCGCTCTCGTGGGCAGCGGAGAGGGCCCCGTCGAGGCCGTGGTCGTGCTGGGATTCCAGAACCCCCAAGCCACCGCGAACTTCATCAACCGTTGGCGGGTCCGCGCAGGAATCCGTTCCATCGGCACTGACGCCGCACAAGGCACACGCGTGATCTTCAGCGGCGGTTCGCCCAACGGAGGTGTCGCGGAAGCCCAGTTGATGGCCGACTACGCGAAGTCGGTGCTCGGGTTCGACGGTACGGTGATCCTCGAAGATCAAAGCCGCACGACATGGGAGAACATCACCAACGTGATCCCGCTGCTCGAAGACGTCGACCGCATCAAGATTGTTTCCCAGCCGGCTCACGCCCTCAAGGCCCGCGCGTACCTGCGTCGGCAGCGCCCTGATCTCGCGGACAGACTCGTACGTGCCGACGACTACCGCCCCGGCGAGTGGACACTCGCCAAACCCCTGCTCGCCCTGTACGGACTCTGGACACTCCGCGGTCTCACAGCCGACGAACGGCGGCCCAAGACGAGCCTGCACAGGCCCGGGGCGGACGGCGGCGTAACCCGTGGCGTCGTTCCCTCGCGATCGTCAGGATGAGATCCGTGCGGAAGCACACGCTGCGCTTGGGGCGTCGGCTGGTCACAGAGGTTTCGGCGTCCCGACCTGGTCGACGGGCGTTCGTGGACAACACACCGGGACGGGATGCGCGTGATGCCCTGGCCGCACAGGAGGGGTGGGTACGCGGTGATGCGTCACGCGGCTTCCGCCTGGAGCACTGGGAGTACGACGCTGACCGCATCGACGGGTTCGACTACGACGTGGGTGCGGTGCTGGTGCGCGCCGTCTCGGCAGCGGACGAGCCGGCGCTGGAAGGCGTTCTCGCGCTCTGGGGGATACAGCCGGCTTCTTTCAGTTACCCGTGGGACAGCGACGATCCCAGGTGAGCCGTGCTTGCTCATGCCGATGCGCCGGCAGAGCCGAGCAGGTAGGCGCTGCTGTGCCTCCTGCGCGCCAACCGGCCGTCAGTCGCCGTCAGTGCGTGAGATCCGTAGCACCCTCAAGTTCCGCAGTGAGGAGATGCTGCACACCGTCCAGAGTCAGCTGCGCGTTCAGTTTCACGCCGGGGCGGCGTTGCGTGCTGGTTCCTATTCTCCAGCGCCATTCGACGATGCCTTGCGCATTGGCCTGCGCCGGCCCCAGCCCGCTCGCGGAGCTCTTGCGGCCGCTGGGGTAGACGACTTTGAGGGCGCACGGAGCGAGTGGGCGCGTGCTGGCGAGTACGCGGCAGTGGCCGCCGATCCATGCAGTTCCTATGGCCGCGGTATCGAGCACGAAGATGTTCAACTTGTCGCAGATTCTCGGCACCGAATGCGCCCAGATACGGAACTCGGGATTCGCCTCGCCCTTGAACAGCACCCCCACCGCCGCATGGGTCTGTCGGTCCAGCCACAGTGACCCGGAATCCCCTGGACCACCGAGGACACCGTCGGACGGCGGCGCATCGCTGTCCTCGATGACGGAGAATTCCACGCCGTCGGTTCCGTCGATGATTCCGCGCGTGACGGCGGTCCTCAGTCCGGATTTGATCACCTTGAGGCCGGTGAGGGGAGCTTTGCTCCCGGCCGCGGGCCGCGGCAGTCCGACAAGGGAGGTGGAGATCTTGCGCGCCTGGGTTCCGTCCTGCTGGCCGATGGAGCAGACGGCGGCGTCCAGGGGCTCGTCCCACCGGAGGAGGCGGCCGAGGAAGGCGTTCGGGAGCGGTGTGTCGGGCGGTTTGGGGTCGGGCTGGATGACCGGGTCCATGCTCACCGCCGGGTCGGCGACGATCACATGCCAAGCGGTGAGGGCCAGCGGGCGCAGCGTGCCCCGCTCGAACACGATGGAGCCGAGGGTGCCGGGGCCGGTCAGTTTGACGTTCCCCACATTGATGCCGCCCACCACGGGATCCTGACGGGAGTTCCGGAAGTCGGCCAGGAGTTCGGGATTGCTCTGGATGACGTCCAGCGGAATTCCGTCGATCTCGTCGGGCAACAGGTCGGATTTGTCGAGCCTCGACTTCGGCAATTTGCGTTCGACATGCACGCGGATCGCGAGGCGATCGGAGGGACGCTTCCGCTTGAACTTGAAACCGACGTCGACTGAACGGACATTCGGGTATTGCATCAAGCGCTTCTTGTGTCGACGCATGATCTTGAGGAGCTGATCCTGCTCTTTCCGCGTGATCTCGTGCATGGCGCGCCCTCTGAGATCGACACCGGCTGCGTATGCGTACACCTTCATTGAAACCCCGCCGAGGTCGCGGTGCACCCGGGCCGCCCCATGAGCCCCATGCGCCCCATGGCGGTGACATCTCTCCCGTCGTCTAATTGATTCTGAAGTGCGTAGGGGACAGCGCCCAGTGCGCGCGGAGAGAGGGGCCCGTCATGCCCCCGGTGGATGCAGCGGAGGGTGGCCGCTTCGCCCTGCGTGGGCGCATCGTGACCATGGACCGCCAGGACACCGTCATCGAGGACGGCGTCCTCTACATCAACCGTGGCCTCATCGACCAGGTACTCCCGGCCGCCGCCCCGCCACCCGCGGACTTCCTCGACGTGCCACCCATCGACACGGCCGGCACGGCCTACCCCGGGCTGATCGAGCTGCACAACCATCTCCCGTACGACATCCTCCAGTTGTGGCAGGTGCCGCGTCTCTTCACCAACCGGTCGCAGTGGGGAGGGAGTTCGAACCCCGACTACCGGCGCCTGGTGACCGGCCCCATGCGGGTCCTGGGGGAGGACCCGGAGTCCATGCCTGCCATAGTCCGCTACGTCGAGGCGAAGGCACTGATCAACGGCACCACCACCAGCCAAGGCATCGCCCTCTTCAGCAACTCCGGTTCCCGGCGCATGTACCGCGGCACCGTCCGCAACATCGAAGCCACCGACGACCCGGCACTCCCGGAAGCCAAGACGCGTATCGCCGACGTGGAGGCGGAGGACGCCCGCCGATTCCTGGCACGACTGCAACAGCCGCACCGCCTTCTCCTCCACCTGGCGGAAGGCGTCGACCATCGTGCGCGGGCGCACTTCCAGGCCCTCGAATTCGAGCCCGGCAACTGGGCGATCACCGAAAATCTCGTCGGCATCCACTGCACGCCACTCACCGGCGACGACTTCCAGATCATGGCCGAACACGGCGGCTCCATGGTGTGGTCGCCGCTCTCCAACCTTCTGCTCTACGGCAAGACAGCCGACGTCGCGGCGGCGAAGGCGGCAGGCATCCTCATCGGCCTGGGTTCGGACTGGTCGGTGTCGGGCAGCAAGGGCCTGCTGGGCGAACTGAAGGCCGCGCAGCTCGCGTCGGCCGCCGCCGGTACGGTCTTCACCGATCGCGAACTGGTCGCCATGGCCACGCGGGACGCCGCGCGAATTCTGCGCTGGCACGAGGCGGTCGGATCCCTGACCCCCGGGCGTCATGCCGACATCGTGGTGATACGCGGGCTGGACGACGACCCGTACACGTCCTTGGTCAACGCCCGAGACACGGACATCACATTGGTGGTGATCAACGGCGTCGCCCGTTACGGCATGACGGAGTTGATGGAACAGCTCACCCCGGACACGTCACTGCTGGAGCCGTTGCCCGCCCACGCATCAGCGGATCGCTCCCTCCACCTCCACCACCCCTCCGCTGATCCTCTCGTGGGCGACCTGACGCTCGCCGAGGCGACAGCACACCTCACCGACGTCCTCGCCGAACTCCCTCTCCTCGCCTCACGGCTGGAGAAACTGCGTATCCCTCCGCTGATCGACGACGCGCCGGTGTGGCGGCTCGCCCTCGACGAGATCGCACCCACCGGCAGCGAACTACGCCCTCGACTCCCGCTTCTCCACACCCGCACCCGAATACCGAGCGGACCGACCATCGCCGAAGGGCGACTGCTGGTCTCGTCCCTGGACTCACTCACGCTCGACGCTCTCACCGCGAGCACGGACCCGACCTTCCTCGACGGCATCGAAGCCCAGTCCAACCTGCCTGAGACGTTCGGCAGTCGCCTACGGGCCCTTCTCGCCTGAGGATTTTCGGGCGGCATGGGTTGGCGATCGACTGCGAGGAAAACAGCTTTCGTCGCCCGGATGCCAAGAGCTACCGTGCGGGTGGCAAGCGATCTCTGAGGAGCTGACAGACATGCCCGGTCTTCCGAGCGCGCGTTGACTTCGTAGGCCGTGACGGCCTGTCATCGCGTGCTGCCCTTGATGTCGCGGCACAGCGAGCCTTTCCCTCCCTGAACCGTCGAGCACCGTTCATGTGCCGGGCGGCGGGGCCTCGTTGTCTGCAACACAAGGAACTCTCCCGTGCCGCTTGTTTCCTCCGCCGGATCCGATTCCGGCCGACCCGCGTCGTCCAGCCTCTGGCGGAACGGCGACTTCCGCAGACTGTGGACGGGCCAGACCGCCTCACAACTCGGCGAACACACGACTCTGGTGATCCTGCCGCTCTTCGCCGTACTGACCCTCAACGCGAGCGCCGGCCAGTTGGGAGTCCTCCGCGCGGTGGGGCAGGCGCCCGTTCTGCTGCTCTCACTCTTCGTCGGGGCGTGGGTGGACAGATGGCGGACCCGAACGGTGATGGTGCTGACGGATGTCGGTCGGACCCTGGCCCTGGGCGCCGCCGCCGTAGCCGGCCTCCTCGGCTGGCTCGGCCTGCCCGCGCTGTTCGTGGTCGCCTTCACGGTCGGGGCCTTGTCCGTGTTCTTCGACGTGGCTTATCAAACCTCCCTCGTCAGACTGGTGACGCACGATCAGTTGGTCCGGGGCAACAGTGCGTTGGAGGGGAGCAGGTCGGCGGCGCAGATCGGTGGTCCTGCCCTCGGAGGGGCGCTCGTCTCCCTGCTCTCGGCGCCGATCGCTGCGGCTACCGGTGGACTGTTCTTCGCGCTGTCGTCCCTGTCGATTCGCCGCATCCACCGGCTCGAATCGATCCCGGACGACTCGGAACGACCCCCGCGCACATGGGGGCGAGTGTGTGAAGGGCTCCGATTCGTCATCGGCGAGCCCCTGTTGCGGGCCGTGTGCCTCGCCTCGGCCGCCTTCCAGTTCTTCTTCGCGGCGACGATGACCGTCGACCTGCTGTTCCTGCCAAGGGAGTTGCACCTTTCGGGCACCGCCGTCGGGCTGGCGCTCGCGGCGACCGGGCCTGGCGCGCTCCTCGGCTCACTGCTGGCGGCCCGCCTGCCCCGTCGGTTCGGGTACGGCGCGGTGCTCGTGGTGGCGGCGGCGATCGGGGACGGTGCGTTCCTGGCCGTACCCGCGCTGCACGGCTCGTCCGCGGTGACGGTCCTCGCACTCATCGCGGTCAGTTTCGTGTTCGGGACCGGCGGCCAGTTGGTGAACGTCACGGTGATGACCGTCCGGCAGGCCGTCACGCCGTACCGCATGCAAGGCCGCGCGGCCGCGACGATCACATTCGTCGGCATGGGCCTGGCCCCACTCGGCGCCCTGTTCGGTGGCTTCCTGGCGGAGGAGTGGGGTGTGCGTGGCAGCCTCCTGATGACGGCTGTAGGGATGCTGCTGTCCCCGGTGCTGATGGCCTTGTCGCCGCTTGCCCGTCTGGGGCGGCATTTCGTGCAGGTCGGCGAGCGAGGAGACCTTGAGGACGACAACAAGACAGCCTGACCCTCACCGACTCTCACCGTCCGTCGACACCCGAGCCCGCTCGGACATGACCCTGACCGCCTCTGTTCGGCATCCCGGGCACCTCCCGGATCTCCGCGCGACGAACAGATGCCGATAGACGGTCACACGACGCCGAGGAATGCCACAGAGCGTCGCGCCCTCCGCCAAGGCGTGTTCCGGACCCAACACGCCTGTTTCTCGACACGCAGCGAAGCGCGTCGCGGAGAGCCCGGACGCGAATCTGAAGGACCGGAGCCGGGAGCCGAGTTGCAGCATGGCCCCCACCCTCGCATAAGGCCCGTTCAACGCTGGCTCCAACTCCAGCCGCCAACCGTGGTGTCGCTGGGTGCCCTCGCCCGCACTGGCGATCAGGCCCCAGAGAACAGCTTCGCCTCCTCCTCTGGGGACAACCCGCGCCCCAGCGGTGGCTCGCCGCGAGCACGGTCCCACGCCAACACGTCCGCGACGGTCACCGCCAACGGAGTCGCAGGCATCCCGGCGGCTCGGGCGCGAGCCGGGCTTCGCTGCTGCGTCGATCATGTCGATTCGGGTCGGATCAGGGGTGAGGAGAGCAGCGGTCATCGTGGTCGGCTTGGCCGGACCGACGGGATGGAACGCACCGGTTCCCAGGCCGCACGATGGTTGCCCGTGAGCCGTATCGGGCGGAAACGTCGTCCTCGCAGGCTGGTGATCTTGCTGACGGGGTCGATGAGAAGACGTGGGCTGAGACACCGACCTCCCCGCCACACTCGTGGCCATGCGGCGCCACGGAGCCGACCGGGTGACGCGCCCCGGCGCCAGGGTGTCCTTCTCCGGCTGAGCCTCCAGGCACCTGAGCCGCCCCGCCCCCCCCGCACAACCATCCCCCGCCCGCCATCAGCTACATCAAGGATCCCCCACAGCACACCGTGGCCCCCGCCCGATCCTCGCCAACGGATGCGGAGCCTCCCGGCTCCCCTCCCGGAACGCGCGATAAAAGTCCCCCATCGCCGCAGCCACCGCCCCGTACCGGACCAGCAGCGTTGCGATCGACTCCGGAACCCCCTCCGGAGGCACCCCTTCAGCACAGGAGCGGACAAAGGCCCGGCGCTCCTCCGGGCTGTGTCCGTACAGGGCGACGGACAGCCAGTTCACCAGGTGTGTCACCGCGTAGCACTCGTCGTACGCGCGGTGCTCGTCGAAGAAGTCCGCCTCGGCCTGGGCGAGTTCGAAACGGGAGGAGATCGCGAGGCCGAAGTCGGTGAAGTAGAGCCGGCGACCGTCGGTGAGGATGTTCTCGAAGTGGGCGTCGAAGTGCAGCAGTCCGCGGGCGTTCATGAACGAGATCCCGGCTCTCAGCTCGTCGTCCACCATGGCGCAGACCCGCTCCGCCACCTCGCCACCCGCCCCGATCCGGACGCCCAGCCAGTCGTGAAGGTTCTGCGGGATGTACTCCAGGAACAGCACGAGACTCGCCGTGGACTGCTGGAGGGCCTCGATCCGGCGTCGTACCTCCGAACCGCCTCCCCAGTAGGCGACGGCTCGCTCCACGTCGGCAAGTTCCTCGGGGAGCAGCCGGCCCGAGTCTCGTAGCACCCGCCAGTGATACATCAACGGGAAGCCCGCGTAGTCCCCCGCGAGAACCCACTCCGTCGTCATGGTGTGCACGGCCAACTCCCGCCAGGCTCCGAACCCCGGCCCGCCGATGGCACCGACGCCGTAGTGGCAGAAGGCCGGGAGGTCGAAGAGGTTCGCGGTGGAGTGCGCATGCTCCGGCTGCCGTTCCAGATCGGTCAGCCGTACCTGCTTGACGAAGACCGGGGTGCCCTCGACCTCCAGCAGGACCGTCTGCCCGCCGATGCCCGACCCGAGCGATGCGCCGGCGTCCACGAGATCACGCAGTTCGCGGTCACTTCGAAGCGCCAACGACGTGGATACGGCGCCGTGGGCGGACAGGCGGGCACCGCCGCGGGACGTGCCATGGTCTGCCACCACTACCTCCAACCGGGCCTGCCCCAGACACCGTAACGGCAGCCCCAAGCAGCCCCAAGCAGTCCCTCCCGCCACACTCGGCGATGTCCTGATTCGAGTGTGGACACCGAGACGATCGACGTGCTCTCATGCCTGAGAGCCGCTTTTACATCGTTGCAACACGTGCGTCTGTGGAGTCGTTGCCGCCTGTCCGTCGGGAATGGGAGCGTGCCCGTGCGACCGTCGAACTCCGGATTGTTCCGTTCCTCGCGTGTGCCCAAGGCCGGCAGCCGTTTCGCCGTCTGTCTGGCGGTGGTGTTCGGGCTGGTCGGTGTCGATGCCGCCGCCGCGGGCACCGCAGCCCGGCCGGCCGCCGGCACCCCACCCTCGACCGTCTCCGTCCCCCACGCCCGCTTCCAGGTGCTGTCGCCGACGCTGATCCGTACCGAGTACGCGGGGGACGACAAGTTCGAGAACCGTGCCACCTTCAACGCCGTTGGCCGGGACGCCTTTTCGGCGCCGCCCCGCTACACGTCCTCCGTCGAGGACGGGCTCCTCACCATCACTACCAGCGCCCTGACCCTGAACTACCGAGTCGGCTTCGGGCCGTTCACCGCCGACAACCTGACCGTGCGGCTCAAGGCGGGACCGGACCCCGTGCTGGCCGCGCCATGGCAGCACCGGGTGTGCGCGGCAGGCGCCCTCTGCGAGGCGGAGGACCAGGTGTACGACGGTCCCGGACTCGCCTCGAACCACGCGCAGTTCACCGGCAAGGGGTTCCTGGCCGGCTTCGAGGTCGACCGTCACTCCCTCGCCGCGGATGTAAAGGCACCCCAGGCCGGTGCGTACGAGTTCGCCGTGCGGTACGCCAACTCTGTTGGGGGCGACGGCCGTCACGAGACCCGGACGCTCAGTTTCAGTGTGGACGGCGGCGCCGACCGCACCATCAGCCTGCCAGAGACGCGTGACTGGAACACCTGGGGCGTGGCACGTCTGCCGCTGTCGCTCGGCGCCGGTCACCACTCGGTGCGGTTGAACCGCGCGCCTGACGACTCGGGGAATGTGAACGTCGACAGCGTCTCCCTGCTTCCGCCCGGGGCGGCGTATCCGTCCCGGGCCGCGAGTGCCGTTCCCGGCTGCCGGTTCGGCACCAGTTGTGAGGCGGAGGACGCGCTCCTGGCAGGTTCCGCGGGTGTCGCGACCGATCACGAGGGGCATGCCGGGTACGGGTTCGTCGCCGAACTCACCAAGGGCGCCGGGCTGTCGGTGCCGATCGCGGGCGTGCCCGCGGACGGCACCTACCAGCTCCACCTGCGCTACGCCAACGGCAGGGGAGGCGACGGCCTGCATCAGCCGCGGAAGATCGAGGTCGTCACCGCCACCGGCTCCCCGCACAGCGCCGTCCTCCCCGTCACCGACAACTGGGACACCTGGCGGTCGGCTTCGATCCCCGTCGAGTTGAAGGCGGGGACCGACAACCTCACCCTCAACTGCCCTGACACCGACGGCTGTCACGTCAACGTGGACACGCTCGCGCTCGCCCCGGTCACGGATCCCGCCCCCGCCCCGCACCTCGCCCTCGGCGGATACCGGCGCAGCCTCGACGGGCTCGACGGCGACGCCGACCCGACTCCTTGGACCACACCCGGGCTTCTGCACCGCGACGGCTGGTACCTGCTCGACGACACGTCCTCCGCGGTCTACGACGCCCGGACCGGCACCGCCACCCCGCGTCCCGCGCACGGCGGTCTGCCCTACCAGGACGGCTACCTCTTCGGCTTCGGCCACGACTACCGGCAGGGCCTGAGCGACCTGGCGACCCTCACCGGTCCTCCGCAACTGCTGCCCCGCTGGGCCTACGGTGTCTGGTACTCCGAGTACATCGACCGCACCGAGTCCGACTACCGCGACACGATCCTGCCCGCGTTCCGAGCCGCCGGCGTGCCGCTGGACGTGCTCGTCACGGACACCGACTTCAAGTGGCCCAACACCTGGAGCGGTTGGAACTTCGATCCGGTCAAGTTCCCTGATCCGGAAGGATTCTTCGACTGGTCGGAGGGTCAAGGGCTCGCCAACTCGCTCAACGTGCACCCGAGCATCCTCGGTTCCGATCCGCAGTTCGCGAAGGCGCAGGCCACGGCCAAGGGCAAGCTCCGCAAGGGCGGATGCGCGCCCGCCGCCGGATCGGACTGCTACGCCTTCGACTTCGGCGACCCCGACCAGCTCACGGCCTACCTCGACCTGCACCGGCCGATGGACCGGGCCGGCAACGACGTGTGGTGGCTGGACTGGTGCTGCGACGCCTCCCGCTCCTCGCAGTCCGGAGTCACCCCGGACGCCTGGATCAACCAGAAGTACGCCGACCTCACGTCGGAGACCGGCGACCGCGGCTTCGTCGTCTCCCGTGCCTACGGGTCGTTGCAGGCCGGCGGCTACAGCGGCGGTGTGGGCCTGCCCACCGGCCCCTGGGCCGACAAGCGGAGCACCCTGCACTTCTCGGGTGACACCGCGTCGAACTGGGGCACGCTGCGCGCCGAAGTCGGCTACACACCGGGGGAGTCCGTCGCCACGGGCCTGCCCGCCGTCAGCCACGACATCGGCGGCCACAACGACGGCTACGGGATCCCCGGAGCCGAGACCTACGTCGTGGACGGCACGACCCGCCGTACCACCAAGCTGCCCGACGACCTGTACGCGCGGTGGGTGCAGTTCGGCACCTTCCAGCCGATCGACCGTCTGCACAGCAACCACAGCGACCGCCTGCCCTGGCAGTACGGCCCGGAGGCGCGCGCGTCCTCGGAGAAGTTCCTGAGGCTGCGCGAGGCACTGGTCCCCTATACGTACACGCTCGCACGGGAGGCCAACGCCACCGGGGTGCCGATCGTGCGACCGCTGTACCTGCACTACCCGGAGGAGGCGGCCGCCTACGACAGGGCGGGCGGCGAGTACCTCTACGGTCCCGATCTCCTGGTCGCCCCGGTGACCACGCCCGGCACCACGGCCACCACCTCCGTGTGGTTCCCGCCGGGCCGGTGGACGGACTACTTCACCGGCCGCACCTACACCGCGCCCGAGGGCGGAGCGACGTACGACGTTACGACGACCCTGGACACCATGCCGGTCTTCGTCCGCGCGGGCGCGGTCCTCGCCACACGGACCGACAACGTGCCCCACGACGCCCACAGCCCGCTGGACAAGGTCAGCCTCACGGTCGCCGCCGGGGACTCCGGCACCTTCTCCCTCTACGAGGACGACGGCCACAGCGCCCCCTCACGACGCGCGGCCACCACCCGGATCCGGTACGCCGAGCAGGGCGACTCCCACCTGCTGACGATCGGATCGGCCAAGGGGTCCTTCACGGGACAGGTGAGCCGTCGCCGGTGGACCGTGTCCTTCCTCGGCGTGGAACAGGCGCCGCGCCAGATGACGGTGCAGGGCGCCCGGCTGTCCGCGTCGGCCTGGAAGTGGGACGCCGACACCCACACCCTCCGGGTCACCCTGCCCGCGCACAGCGTCCGTGAGCAGGTGACCGTCCGGTACCGGTAGCCGCCACGCAACGCCCAAGGCCCGGTGCGGCGTGAAACGCGTCGCATCGGGCTCGGCCCCGCTTGCTATGCAACGAGTTGCATAGAAGGATCACGGGCATGGCGCTCGAACACGCGATCCTGGTGTCGCTCCTGGAGAAGCCGGGCTCCGGCTATGAGCTGGCCCGGCGTTTCGACCGGTCGATCGGCTACTTCTGGACCGCCACGCACCAGCAGATCTACCGCGTGCTCAAGCGCATGGAGGTCGACGGCTGGGTCGGCGCCCAGGACGTCCCGCAGCAGGGCCGGCCGGACAAGCGGGAGTACCGCGTCGCCGACCTGGGCCGCGCCGCGCTGTCCTCCTGGCTGGGCGATCCGATCGAACCGGAGAGCGTCCGCCACGATCTCGCCGTGAAGATCAGGGGCGCCGCCTTCGACGACCCCGCCGCCCTGATCGGCGAGGTGGAGCGGCACCGTCAGGTGCACCGGGACCGCCTGGCGCACTACCTGGCGGGGGAGACCCGTGACTTCCCAGGTCCGGGGACGGCACCCCTCGACCCGGAACGAGAGCTCCAGCACGTCGTTCTGCGCGGCGGCATCGCCTACGAGCGCATGATGATCGGCTGGCTGGACGACGTCCTCGCCACGCTGGCCAAGTTCGCGCCGGCCCGCTGATCGTCGCCACCCTGCACCCGAATCCCCCTGCCGAAAGGTGTCCCTGACATGGCCGACCGCCTGCTGTTCAACCCGCGGACGTACGACCCCGCGCACTTCGACCCCGAGACGCGCCGTCTGCTGCGTGCCACCGTCGACTGGTTCGAGGAGCGCGGGAAGCGGCAGCTCATGGAGGACTACCGCACCCGCGCCTGGCTCGGTGACTTCCTCGCCTTCGCCGCGAAGGAGAACCTCTTCGCCACCTTCCTGACGCCGGCGTCCGAGGCGGGCGAGACGGAGGCGGACAAGCGGTGGGACACCGCCCGCATCGCCGCGCTCAACGAGATCCTGGGCTTCTACGGCCTCGACTACTGGTACGCCTGGCAGGTCACCATCCTCGGCCTGGGCCCGGTGTGGCAGAGCGACAACGCCGCCGCCCGCGCCCGCGCCGCACAACTCCTCGCGCAGGGCGAGGTGTTCGCGTTCGGACTGTCGGAGAAGACCCACGGCGCCGACATCTACTCCACCGACATGCTGCTGGAGCCCGACGGCGACGGCGGCTTCCGCGCCACCGGCTCCAAGTACTACATCGGCAACGGCAACGCCGCCGGACTCGTCTCCGTCTTCGGCCGCCGCACCGACGTCGAGGGCCCCGACGGCTATGTGTTCTTCGCCGCCGACAGCAGGCATCCGGACTACCACCTGGTCAAGAACGTCGTCGACTCCTCGAAGTTCGTCAGCGAGTTCCGCCTCGCGAACTACCCCGTGGCCGCCGAGGACGTTCTGCACACCGGCCGCGCTGCCTTCGACGCCGCCCTCAACACCGTCAACGTCGGCAAGTTCAACCTGTGCACCGCCTCCATCGGCATCTGCGAGCACGCGATGTACGAGGCCGTCACCCACGCCCACAACCGCGTCCTCTACGGCCGTCCAGTCACCGACTTCCCGCATGTGCGGCGGGAGTTGACCGACGCGTACGTGCGGCTCGTCGGCATGAAGCACTTCAGCGACCGCGCCGTCGACTACTTCCGCACCGCCGGCCCGGAGGACCGCCGCTATCTGCTGTTCAACCCGATGACGAAGATGAAGGTGACCACGGAGGGCGAGAAGGTCATCGACCTGCTGTGGGACGTCATCGCGGCCAAGGGCTTCGAGAAGGACACCTACTTCGGCCAGGCGGCGGTGGAGATCCGCGGTCTGCCCAAGCTCGAAGGCACGGTCCACGTGAACCTGGCGCTGATCCTCAAGTTCATGCGCAGCCACCTCCTCGACCCGGCGGACTACCCCGCCGTACCGACGCGACTCGACGCGGCCGACGATGACTTCCTGTTCCGGCAGGGTCCGGCCCGCGGTCTGGGCTCGGTGCGCTTCCACGACTGGCGGCCCGCCTTCGACGCCTACGCCCACCTGCCCAACGTGGCCCGCTTCCGTGAACAGGCCGACGCGCTCTGCGAGTTCGTCACCACGGCCGCCCCCGACGCCGAGCAGAGCCGCGACCTCGACCTCCTCCTCGCGGTCGGCCAGCTCTTCGCCCTCGTCGTGCACGGCCAACTTGTCCTGGAGCAGGCCGCACTGAGCGGACTCGACGAGGACGTGCTCGACGAACTCTTCGCCGTCCTGGTCCGGGACTTCTCCGCGCACGCCGTCGAACTCCACGGCAAGGACTCCGCGACCGAACGCCAGCAGGAGTGGGCGCTCGGCGCGGTGCGGCGCCCGGCGATCGACGCGTCCCGCACCGAGCGCGTCTGGCAGCGCGTCGAGGCGCTGTCCGGCGCCTACGAGATGCCCCAGTAGCCACACCGCTCGCACCGCGGGTGGCCGGACCGCGCGGTCCGGCCACCCGCGGCCCGTGGGCTCAGCGCAGGTCGAACCGGTCCAGGTTCATCACCTTGTCCCAGGCCGCCACGAAGTCCCGTACGAACTTCTCGCCCGCGTCCTGGGAGGCGTAGACCTCGGAGAGGGCGCGGAGCTGGGAGTGGGAGCCGAAGACGATGTCGGCGGCGGTGGCGGTCCACCGGGGTTCGCCGGTGACGCGCTCGCGTCCCTCGAAGACGTTCTCGTCCGTGGCCGACGGCTTCCACTCGGTGCTCATGTCGAGGAGATGGACGAAGAAGTCGGTGGTCAACGACTCCGGCCGGTGGGTGAGCACGCCGTGCGAGGATCCCGCGAAGCCGGTGTTCAGGACCCGCATGCCGCCGACGAGGACGGTCATCTCGGGCGCGGTCAGCGTCAGCAGGCTGGCGCGGTCCAGCAGGAGGGTCTCCGGGGAGAGTTTCTCGCCCGCCCGGACGTAGTTGCGGAACCCGTCCGCCCGGGGTTCGAGCACGGCGAACGACTCCGCGTCGGTCTGCTCCTGCGAGGCGTCCGTACGGCCCGGCGCGAAGGGGACCGTGATGTCGAACCCGGCGTTCTTCGCGGCCCGTTCGACGGCCGCGCACCCGCCCAGGACGATCAGGTCGGCCAGCGAGACCTGCGTGCCGCCGGTCTGCGAGCCGTTGAAGTCCCGCTGGATCCGCTCCAGGGTCTCCAGTACCTCGGTCACCTCGGGCAGGTCGTTGACCTCCCAGTCCTTCTGCGGCGCGAGCCGGATCCGGGCGCCGTTGGCGCCGCCCCGCTTGTCGGTGCCGCGGAAGCTCGCCGCCGCGGCCCAGGCCGTGGTGACCAACTGGGGGAGCGACAGCCCCGAGGCGAGGATCACGCCCTTGAGGGCGGCGACGTCCGCGTCCGCGAGCAGCTCGTGGTCGACGGCCGGCACCGGGTCCTGCCACAACTGCGGCTCGGGGACCCACGGGCCGAGATAGCGCGACAGGGGACCCATGTCGCGGTGCAGCAGCTTGTACCAGGCCTTGGCGAACGCGACGGCCAGGTCGTCCGGGTTCTCGTGGAAGCGCTTGGAGATCGGCCCGTAGACGGGGTCCGCCTTCAGCGCGAGGTCCGTCGTCAGCATCATCGGGGCGTGCCGCTTCGACGGATCGTGCGCGTCCGGCACGGTGCCCTGCGCCGAGGCGTCCGTGGGAGTCCACTGCTTCGCCCCCGCCGGACTGGTCGTCAACTCCCAGTCGTAGCGGAACAGGTTGTCGAGGTAGCCGTTGTCCCACCGCGTCGGCTCGGTCGTCCAGGCGCCTTCCAGACCGCTGGTCAGCGTGTCCGAACCCGCCCCGCTGCCATGGGTGTTGCGCCAGCCGAGACCCTGCTGCTCCAGGGGAGCGGCCTCGGGTTCCGGGCCCAGGTACGAGGGATCGACCGCGCCATGGCACTTGCCGAACGTGTGTCCGCCGACGATGAGCGCGACCGTCTCCTCGTCGTTCATCGCCATCCGCCCGAACGTCTCACGGATGTCCCTGGCGGCCGCCAGCGGATCCGGATTGCCGTTCGGCCCCTCCGGGTTGACGTAGATCAGGCCCATCTGTACGGCGCCCAGCGCGCCGGAGAGTTCCCGGTCACCGCTGTAACGCTCGTCCCCGAGCCAGGTGTCCTCGGGCCCCCAGAAGATCTCCTCGGGCTCCCAGATGTCCTGCCGTCCGAAACCGAACCCGAACGTCTCGAAGCCCATCGACTCCATGGCGCAGTTCCCGGCGAACACCAGCAGGTCGGCCCAGGAGATCTTCCGGCCGTACTTCTGTTTCACCGGCCAGAGCAGCCGACGGGCCTTGTCGAGGCTCGCGTTGTCCGGCCAGCTGTTGAGGGGCGCGAAGCGCTGCGCGCCGGAACCGCCGCCGCCCCGGCCGTCGGCGATGCGATACGTCCCCGCGGCATGCCAGCTCATCCGGATGAACAGCGGCCCGTAGTGGCCGTAGTCGGCGGGCCACCAGTCCTGGGACGCCGTCATCACCTCGAACACGTCCCGCTTCAGGGCGTCGAGATCGAGGGTCGCGAACTCCTTCGCGTAGTCGAAGTCCGCGTCCATCGGATCGGCCTGGGGCGCGTGCCGATGGAGGACCTGGAGGTCCAGTTGCTGCGGCCACCAGTCCTGGTTCGACCAGGGCCGGGTCGCCCTGGGCGTCGGGGAGGGGATTGCTGGGTTCTCGCTCTCGCTGCCGGACACGTCCGCCTCTTCTCCCTGCCTTCGTGCTGCTTTTGTCTGGTTTTCCCTTCGGTGTCCGTATCGTCGCGCACCGGCGAGCGCCGGGCGGAGAGAACACGCAGGGCGCCCGCCGGTCTCAGCCGGACGCGACTCGGCCGGGCTCCCACACCGACCCCGGACGGCGCTGCGCCACGCCTGCTCCAGAGGGGGGAAGGCCCAGGGCCGACGGGCCCACGGACGGGTGGGCGCAGAAGCCGTCGCAACCGAGTTCCGCCGCCCGGCGTCGGCCACGTCGCCCACGTGGGACCTGGAAGCGAGGTCGTGCCGCGGGTCGCGGTGGTGACGAATTGCTCGCGCAGCACGAAGTCCGACGCCATCGTCCCTGAGGTCCACACCTCCCACTCCCGCTCGTCACGACGCCGCCGTGCGGGCGGTCCGGTCGGTCGGAATCTATTGACCGGACCGCGACGCGGAGCGCATCCGGGCCCGACGCGGCCCGTCCGTTCACCGTGACGGCCGACAGACGGCGTCCCGTGTCAGTTCAGCGGTGGTGGCGCGTCCTCGGGAGAGGTCCCCCACGCGGACGGCGCGGTGCCGACCGTGAAATCGAGGGACCGCAGGTGGCGCAGCGTGTCGGTCGTCAGATACGTCCGCCCGTACGGCGCGCCGTCGACCCGCGCCGACCGGATGTAGCGGCGGTCGTCCGAGGTGCCGGGCGCCGTCACCGTGAGCTTCCCGCGCGGGTAGTAGCGGCGGTCGAGCCGCAGGTCGACCCGCTCGAAGACGGGTGTGGACAGGCCCCAGGTGTCGTAGCCGGGCTGCACCGGGAAAATGCCGATCGAGGACAGCACGTTCCACGCGGACATCGTGCCGAGGTCGTCGTTGCCGGTCATGCCGGTCGGGGCGTCCGTGAACAGGGTCAGCGCGGCGTGCACGACATCGGTGGTCTTCCACGGCTGGCCGGTCGAGAGGTAGGTGTACGGGGCGATCAGGTCGGGCTCGTTCTGCGGGTTGTACTTGTCCGCGTTGTAGTAGTCGTACGGCCCGTTCACCCACACCTCGCGCGCCGTTCGCGCCGGGTCACGCACCAACTCGTCGTAGGCGAAGAAGGAGTCCAGACGGTCGTTCACCGCCTGCCGGCCACCGATCAGGCCGACCATCCCGGGCAGATCCTGCGGGACGAGCCACTGGTACTGCCACGACGTGCCCTCGTGGAAGCCCTCGCTGCGCGCCGGATCCGCGGGCCCGGTGAACGCGCCGGAGGCGTCACGCGCCCGGAAGAAGCCGGTCGAAGGGTCGTGGATCTTACGGTAGTTCTGGGCCCGGGCGGCGTAACGTGCCGCGTCGGCGGTGTGGCCGAGGTCCCGGGCCATCGCGGCGAGCATCGCGTCCGACAGCGCGTACTCCAGTGTCGCGGACGCCCCGTGGTCGTAGTCGGAGTCACCGGGCTTCGCGTGCGGACGGCCCTTGACGTACGGTGCGAAACCGCCCGCCAGATACTCCGCGTTGGCCTCGCGGCCCACGGCCGGCGAGTCGGCGGGCGGCACGCCGTCGGCGTTCTTCTTCAGCGCGCGGTACGCCCGTTCCTCGTACCCCTTGAGCAGGCCCTGCTGGTAGGCGTTGGTGAGGTACGGGGTGACCGGATCGCCCGTCATGATGTTCGTCTCGACCGTGCCGTAGCCCCACTTCGGCAGCCAGCCGCTCTCCTCGTCGATCCTGATGACGGAGATCGCCATGTCCCGTGCCTCGCGCGGCGCGAGCAGCGACAGGAGCTGGGACTGGGTGCGGTAGGTGTCCCACAGGGACCAGTTCTGGTAGTACGTGAAGCCCCGGGCGCGGTGGATCCGCTGGTCCCAGCCGGTGTACCGGCCGTCGGCGTCACTGCCGATGTTGGGCGCCAGGAACGACCGGTACAGCGACGAGTAGAAGGTGCGGCGCAGCGTGTCACCACCCCCTTGCACGCGTACGTCGTCGAGCCGGTCCTCCCAGGCGCGCCGCGCCGCGTCGCGGACACGGTCGAAGGAACGGCCGCCCTCCGCACGGAGATTGACGGCCGCGCCGCGCGCGTCGACGTACGACAGTGCCGTCGTCGCCTCGACGGTACGGTCCCGGGTCGTGTCGAAGCGGACGTAGGCGCCGTCCCGGCCGGTGCGCGAGCCGTCGGTGACCGTGGAGCCGTTCCAGGTGCCGTGCGCGGTGAACGGGCGGTCGAACCGGGTGATCGTGTAGACGGTGTACGGCTCGGTGTCCTGGCAGAAGCCGCTGCCGGTGATCGCGGTGCGCACGGTGCGGTTGTCCAACACCTCGACCTTCGTGGACACGGTGCGATGCAGCGACTGGCCCGCGTTCAGCAGGACGTTGGCCTTGTCAGTGGCGGGGAAGGTGTACCGCTGGACGCCGGTGCGCTCCGTGGCGGTCAGTTCCGCGGTGATGCCGGTCTTCAGCGCGGCCTTGTAGTAGCCGGGGCTCGCCTTCTCGGCGTCGTGGCTGAACTCGGCCGCGTACCGGGCGTAGTCCGTCTCGGTGACGTCACCGGTGGTGGGCAGCACCGGCAGATCGCCGCCGAGCCCGCAGCCGACACCGGAGAGATGGACGAGGGAGAAGCCCCGGATGCGGTTGTGGGAGTAGTCGTAGCCGGTGTTGTGCCCGGTGTCCGGCGAGAACTGCACCATCCCGAACGGCACCGCCGCGCCCGGGTAGGTGTTGCCCTCGTTCTCGGTCCCGATGAACGGGTTGACCAGGTCGGTGAGTTGACCGCCACCGTCCGCCGTAGCCGTCGCGGCCGCTGCCGCCGCGGGGGACGGGGCCGGGGCGACGAACGCGGCCACGACGACCGCCAGCGCCACCACCGCCCCGCGTACGCGCCGAGTCCATCTCATGGGCGTCAGCCACCTCTCTTGGACAACGTTGTCAGGGAAGCGCCGCCCATCCTTCAACTCCGGGGGACGGCCCGTCAAGGGTGCGTCCCCTCCTCTCAACAGCCTCGACTGGAACGTTCGTTGCGTGCATCCGGCGGCGCACAGCAGTTCCTGGTATCGCTCCGCCGTCCGCTTCAGTTCCTCGTCGGTGAGGTCGCGGGCGCCGTGCACGAGGAGCGGTTCGGCCAGGTCCATGCCGGGTCGCTCACCGATCCCGGGTGGTCCAACCGGCCGGGGTGGCCCGGGCGATGGCATCCGGGACGGTCGTGCCGCGGAACCCGATCCGGTCGACAAGTGGGCGCACGAGCCCGGGCGTTCGGGCGGCCAGGCCCAGGCGGCGCGGGGCGACGATCATGGGGGACCGGCGCTCGATCCCGGTCACGACGGCGTCCACGACCTTGTCGAGAGGGATCATCCTCCACAAGCCCCTCTCGTTGCCGCCCCAGAGCGTGGTGCCGGCGGGGTCGGCGTGGACGTCGTCCATCATCGGGGTCTTGAAGAACGTCGGATGCGCGCTGCCCACGCCCACACCCTCGTGCCGCAGTTCGAGCCGGGTGGCGTCGCACAGCGCCCAGACCCCGGCCTTGCTCGCGACATAGGGGCCGTTGAGCGGGGAATGCACGAAGGCCGCCATGGACGAGATGGCGAGCAGATAGCCACGGTGGCGCTTGACGTGCGGGAGTGCGGCGCGGAACGTGCGCCAGACGCCGGAGAGGTTGATGTCGACGACCCGCTCCCATGCCTCGGGGTCGAGGGTTTCGAGGGGAGCCATGGATCCGACGCCGGCACCGGCGACGACGACGTCGAGGCGCCCGAAGTGAGCGGCTGCGGCGTCGGTTGCCGACCGGAGGCTGTCCAGGTCGCGCACGTCGGCGGCCCAGCCCCGCGCGACCGTGTCCGGGCCGAGGTCGGCGGCTTGTCGCCGCGCGAGGTCGCCGTCGAGGTCGAGCAGGGCGAGATGGGCGCCGCGGTCGCGCAGGGCGCGTGCGAGGGGCGTGCCGAGGCCGCCGGTGGAGCCGGTGATCAGCACGGTGCGGCCGGCGAGGTCGTAGCGAGGCATGACGGTCCGTTCGGATGTGGATTGGGTTTCGGTTTCGGTTTCGGATTCGGAGGAGGGCGGGGGCGTCGGTCGTGTGCTCAGGCGACGGGCACGTGCCGTGTGAGGAAGGCCAGTTGGTCGGCGACGTTGCGCTCGAAGTCCTCGCCCACGTAGATGTCGAAGTGGCCGGCGTCGTAGAGCCTGACCTCGCCCCGGGGAGCCTGGGCCGCCCACTTCTGCGTGGGCCCCGGTGGCGCCACGGAGTCGCGCTCGCAGACGGCGAAGAAGATCGGACAGGCGACGTTCCTGGCCTGACGGCCCGGGAAGTCGCGGACGATGTCGAGCGCGAAGCGGGCCGCGATGTCCTTCGGAACGTCCGCGCCGGGAGGCAGGAGCTTCCTGATGCCGGGGACGACGTCGGGAGCCGTCATGAACGCGGTGGAGCCGGGCTCGCCGTAGCTGGGGACCATGACCGGGGCCCGCCCCAGCCGCGAGCCGACCAGGTCCGCGATGGCGCGAGCGGTGAGTCTGAGCGAGGTCAGCGGCGGCGCGGCCAGGGAGGACGCGAGGCCGTCGGTGAAGGGGCACTGCGAGATCGCGGCCGCGATCCGCGGGTCCTGGGCGGCGGTCACGATCGCATGCCCGCCGCCGAACGACGTCCCCCACACCACCACGCGTCCGGGGTCGGCCCCCTCGATCGTGCGGGCGTGGGCGACGGCCGCCCTCCAGTCCTCGCGCTGGCGCTCGATGTCGAGCAGCCGACGCGGCTCGCCCCCGCTGGCGCCGAAGTGCCGGTAGTCGAAGACCAGGCAGAGATAGCCGGCGGCGGTGAACCGGTCGGCGAAGGCGTCGAGACGCTCCTCCTTGACGCCGCCCAGTCCGTGCGCCATCACCACGACCGGACGCGTCGCCGGTGCCGGGCCCTCGCCGTCGGCCGTGGGCGTGTAGAGCCAGGCGGCGCAGGAGTCGCTGCCGGAGGGGAAGGAGACGTCCGTGCGGGGCATGGTGGTCCTGGTTCTGCTCGGGGCCGCTGTCGGGACCAGTGTCCGAGACGGACGCACGGCGAGCGAGGTTCAAAATCAACCGTGATCTGGTCTCGAATGGTGTGAAATAGACCCGTGAGCGAAAACTTAAAGCGCGACCGCGACCGCGATAGCTGTGGCTGGCCGACGCCGTCGGAGGCGGCACGGGAGGTGATCCGGCGCGGCGCCGAGCAGGCCCTCGACCCCCGTCCGGAATGGCTCGCCGAGCTGTTCGACGCGGTCGTGCACAGCGAGCGCACGGAGCCGGCGTACACCGATCCCGTCCTCCAGGAAGGCGCGCGCCGGGCCAACCTGTCCAACCTGCTCCACTGGGCCGCCGCCAACGTGCGCGACCCGGGCGCGAGGGTGAGCGCGAACCGCAGCCCCGACCTCCTCGAAGCCAAGCGCGACATGGTCCGCCGGGGCCTCGACGAGACCGCCCTGGAGACCTGGCGCCGCGGCCAGAACGTGGCGTGGCGCCGCTGGATGGAGATCTGCTTCGGCCTCACGGACGACCAGGCCGTCCTCCACGAGGTCCTGGCCGTGACGTCGCGTTCGATCTCCGCCTTCATCGACGACACCGTCGCCGCCGTCGCCGAGACCATCAGGGCCGAACGCCACGACCTCACCCGCGGCACCCACCCCGAACGCCTCGCGACGGTCTCCCTCCTCCTCGAAGGCGCGCCCGTCTCGCGCGAGACCGCGGAGACCCGACTCGGCTACCGGCTGACCGGGCACCACCTCGGAGCGATCGTCTGGGGACACGACGTACCCGGGGACCGGCTCGAGAACGCGGCCGAACTCCTCCTCACGGCGACCGGTGCAACCGGCCGCCTGACCGTCCTCGCCACCGGCTCCTCGCTCTGGCTGTGGCTCCCGGTCCCCACCGCGCCACGCTCGGACGAACTGAATGCCGCCTTCACCACCGTGCCCTCGGTCCACGTCGCCGTCGGACACCCCCGGCTCGGCCTCGACGGCTTCCGGCAGACACACCTCGAAGCCGCCACCGTCCAGCGCATGATGGCCCGCCTCGCCACCTCCCGCCGCGCGGGCACCTACGCCGACACCCAACTGGTCGCCCTGCTCAGCCACGACGTTGCCGAGGCCGACCGCTTCATCGACGACACCCTGGGTGACCTCGTCCACGCGGACCCCGACCTCGCCCTGACCCTGCGCACCTACCTCGACGAACAGTGCAACGCCGCCCGCGTCGCCGAACGCCTCCACACCCACCGCAACACCGTGGTACGCCGCCTCACCCGCTGCGACGAACTCCTCCCACGCCCCACCACCGACGACCCGGTAGGCATCGGCGCGGCCCTCCACCTCCTCGCGTGGCGCGGGGCTCGGGGCGCCGATCAACCCTGAGACTCAGGGCGAGCCCGGTGCCACGCCTCCTCGAAGTCGGTGGAGTCGATCTCCATGGACGCATACTGCGGGTCATACAGGTCGAAGGGCGGGTTGAACGGACAGTCCTCCTCGGTCGTCTTCACGGCACCACCGTCCGGACCGACTTCGACCTGCCGCAATCGCCGCCCGTCCGGACCGAACTCCATCAGATACACGGCTTCGTCGCCGTCCTCCTGGCCGCGCAAGTACACACGGTCCCGACCTGCCAGGACGCCGAACCCGGGCTGACCGCGCTGCGCGTCGCGCTGGGCGCGGAAATCGGACAGTGGGTTGGGGTCCGGCGCGTCGAGGTGGACCTCTTCCAAGGCCCAGGTCTCGGCGCGTTCGACGGTCTCCGGGGTGGTGACCACCTTGACCTCGGCGCAGGCAAGGACGATCTCCTCCGCCGACTCGGCCCACACCCACCACCACAGGCCCCCCATCCCGTAGTCGTGAAGGACCAGATGGCGCGTCTTCCCAACCTCACCCAGATGATTCACAAGGCGTGAGCCTACGTGCGGGTACGCCGAAACGGCGGCCCCGGGGTCGGGGGCGCCGTTGTCATGCGTGGTGCGTGGTGCGTGGTGCGTGGTGGTGCTGTGTGGCTGGGTTGGTTTAGTACCAGCCGTGGGTCTGCCAGAAGTTCCAGGCGGCGACGGGGCTGCCGTAGCGGGAGTTCATGTAGTCGAGGCCCCACTTGATCTGGGTGGCGGGGTTGGTCTTCCAGTCGGAGCCGGCAGAAGCCATCTTCGAGGCGGGCAGGGCCTGGACCAGGCCGTAGGCGCCGGAGGAGGCGTTGGTGGCCTTGACGTTCCAGCCGCTCTCGTGGCTGACGATGTTGGAGAAGGCCTTGTACTGCGCGGCGTCCGGGATCATCTTGTGCGCGATCGCCTGAGCGCTGGACGCGGAGGAGGTCGCCGCGTGGGCGGGGGCCGCGGTCATGGCGATGCCGGCGGAGGCGGCAACGAGGGCGACGGCGGTGACGGCCTTCTTCGGGCTGGCGATGCGGCGGATGACGGAGACGGACACAGAGAACCTTTTTCTTCGGGGACGTTGCCATCGCTCGCATGTGAGTCACGTGGTGGTGTCTGCATGCGTCGGCGCCGAGGCCCGGGGGGCTTGTCGGCGCCGTGCGACGTCGTCCAGATAAGCACCCCGGACAGGCGTCCGCAATGACCCCTTTTGCTAGTTGTGGTCGTATTCGCCGACCCGACCGCCTGTGTGAGCTGGCTCTCAATGTGCAGGTCAGGGCGGGTTATGGCATGCTCATGGCGTCCGAAATATCCCACTAGGCCGGATCGTAGGTGATGTGGGTCATGTGGGGTGCTTCACCGGTCAACGGCCTCGAACCGCGGGTCAGGGTGAGCGCCGTCACCCTGACCCGAGATCACGACTACTCGTCGCGCAGTTCCGCCGCCAGCGCGGCCAGTGCCTCCGTCTCCTCCTTGTGCCCCAGCGCGGACAGGCGGTCGATCGCCGCGTCGAGGCGGGCGAGGGCGGGCCCCGGCCGTTCCAGGTGGAAGCCCTCCACGGCGGCGGCAAGACGGACGCACTCCGCCCACTCGACGGCCTGGTCACCGCCTTCCGGGCCCGGCTCGCCGAGCAGGCCGAGGGCCTTGTCCAGGGCCGTCAGGGCGTCCTCGTGCTCACCGGCGTACGCGTTGACCCGGCCGTACTCGTAGGCGAGGGCCGCGTCGAGGGGGCGGCCGTGGGCCTGGTAGCCCGCGGCGCGCGCCTCGTCCGCGATCCGGCCCGCGTCGGTGAGGAAGGCGAGGGCGTCGGCGAGGCCGTCGGGGCCCTGTGCCCGCGCCTGGAGGCGGGCCAGCTCGCGCAACGCGCTGCTGAGCGACTCGTAGCGCGCGTCCCGCGCGTGGGCGGCCAGTGCCTGGTCCACGACCTCGCGGGCCCGGCCGAACTCGCCCGACTCGCCGAGCAGTACGGCCGTCTCCGCCGCGATCATGGCATGGCTGCCGGGGTCGTCGTCCCAGCCGGCCGATGAGGCGGCCAGGGCGATGAACTCCGCCGTGGCGGCCTTGAGATCGTCGCCCGCGTGCAGGGCGCGGGCGCGCGTCAGACGGAGCTGTGCGGTGAGACGGTCGTCCAACTCGCCGCTGCTGATGTCGGGTTCGGACAGCAGGGAGTCGAGCAGGGCGATGCAGTCCTCGACACGGCCGAGGTCCAGGGTGAGCTGGGCCGCGTTGCTGTACGTGCAGTACGCGTCCGTGCGGCTGCCGTGCCGCAGCTCCAGCTCCGCGGAGCGGGTCAGATGCCGCAGCGCCTCCTGCGCGCGGCCCAGGCGCATACAGGCTTCGGCCAGGCCGCCGTGGAGACGGACGGTGTCGATCGCGCCGGCGGGCCATTCGGCGGCCAGGCGTATCCCCTCGGCCAGGTCGGCGTGGGCCGCCTCCGCTTCGCGAAGGCCCAGGTGGAGCTGGCCGCGCAGGCCGAGCGCGTCCGGGAGGTGCCAGGCGGGTCCCTGGGTCCGCAGCCGGTCGAGCAGGGCGTCGATCTCCTCGACGGCGGTGGGCAGTTCGCCGGAGAGGGCGTAGCTGCCGGCCCGCAGCATCATGGCGCGGGAGACCTGTCCGGCGATGTCGTGCTCGGTGGCGTGCGCGAGCAGCAGGTCCGCCTCGGCGAGCGCGGGAGCGGCGAACTCCTTGTCCCTCGACACCTGGAGACGCAGGCCGAGCGCGGTCGCGCGCAGCCGCAGCAGCCGCGCTTCGTACGGCGGGGTGAGGCCGGTCGCCGCCTCCTGCATACGGACCATGGACGCGTGCGCGTCGGTCAGCGCGGCGGTCCTCGCCTCCGTGGATTCGGAGTCCTGCGAGGTCGCCTCCGCGGTCGTGAGCAGGGCTCCGGCGCGGGCGAGCAGCGCGTGCTCCTCCTGCCCGGCCTCGTCGTACAGCTCCGCGGCCTGCTCCTGAAGGGCCGCCGCGACGGTGAACTCCTGCTTCTCACCGGCCTTGTGGGCGTCCTCGATCAGCAGGTCGGCGCGCAGCTCGGCGAGCGTGCCCACGGTCGCGTCGTCGGGATGCGTGTAGTCCTCGGCGGCGACCATCGTGCGCAGCCGCGTCCAGCACGCGTCCGCGTCCGGGTGCCCATCCGTCCTCAACGCCCTTGCCCGGAGAATGAGTTCGGTCAGCGACTCGGCCACGGGGGCGGGCGCGGGGGAGTCGACCACGGTCGCGGCCGGGACCACGTCGTCGAGGCTGCGGGCGCGCAGGGTCAGTTCGAGCGCGTCCAGCAGCGGTGCCCGGTCGAGGCGGGCCTCGCGGCGCTCGGCGTGGGTGGCCGTGCCGTTGCGGGTGTCGAAGCGGGCGGCGAGTCCGTCGGCCTGCTCTGCGACGTCGGCGCGCAGTGCGGCCACCGTCCAGGTGCGGCCCGCCGGTCCGGCGGCGGGCAGGTCGCCGTGGCCGAGGGACTCGACGCGGCGGAGCAGGACGTCCACCCCGGTGAGGAAGGCGAGCCGGTCCAGCGGCGAGTCCACCTCCTCGAACAGGGTGCGGTTCTCGGCGAGGAGTTCCAGACCGCGCGCCTCGTTGCCGGTCAGTGCGCAGAACTCCAGATGCCGGCCCACCTCCCCGGCCATCGAGGGGTTGCGGCGGCAGCCGCGGTACCCGGCGAGATGCAGCCGTCGGGCCTCCTCGGTACGGCCGGCGCGCACCAGCGGCAGCAGCGCGTACGAGATGGAGCGCGCGGGCTCCTCCTGGCAGGACTCCTTCCCGGCCAGCACGGGTTCCCAGGCGCGCAGGGCCCGTTCGTCGTCGCCCGCCGCGAGGTGGTACAGGGCGCGCTCGCAGATCTCGCACGCCTCGCAGTCGCTGAGCTGAGTGCGGCTGCGGCCCGCCCACAACTCGTAGGCGAGCGCGGTGTCCTCCCCGACGTGCGCGGCGAGTTGATACGCCTGCCCGTAGTAGGGCTGGAGGCCGAGGCCGGCCTTCTCGTACCGGTCGCGCATCTCCGTCAGCCACTGGCGCAGGCTCGCGAGCGGTATCTCGGGCAGGGCGCGCAGGGCGGCGGCCACCCACTTGAACCGCCAGAACAGCAGATGCCGCAGACGCTCGTCGAAGACGTCGGGCTGTTCGTCGAAGAGCGTGAGCAGACGGGCGAAGACGACCGGCGACTTACGGGGCTCGGAGCCGTAGGTGTACGCCTCCTGGAGTTCGAGCAGGGCATGGACGAGCGCGACGGGCTCGGCGAACTGCTCGGCGGCGTCGACGAGTTCCTCGGCGGTGACGGTGCGGGTACGGCCGTAGGGGCGGCGGCCGTTCTCCTGGAGCGCCTCGTGCAGCTCGTCGATGGTCTGGGGAGTGGTCGGCATCGTCAGTTGTCCTTGCGGAGGGCGTGGGCGAGCAGGTCGAGGAACGAGCGGTTGATCAGGCTCGACTCGGCGGGCCTGAGCGGGCGCCTCGACAGCATCGCGGCCTGCCCGTACAGGGCTTCGGCGCTGGTGCGGGCGAGTTCGGGCTCGTCGATGGTGACGGCGGTGCGCACCAGCGGGTTGAGCTGGTTGAGGATCAGTTGCGCCCGGGGTGCCTCCTGGCGCAGATGGCCGAGGATGTCGCCCCACAGTCCGCCCTGTTGCTCGCGGGCGAGCTGTGAGCGCGTGCGTTCGTGGCGGGCCTCGCGGCTGTCGAGGAGGAGAGCGGGAGCGGTCGCGGGCTGGAAGGTGCGCAGCGCGACGTCGCAGTCGAAGACGGCGAGCGCGTCGCGGGCGAGCGCGAGATAGGCCGCGGCGGCCAGTTCGGTCTCCCGGTCGACGGGGTCGAGATGCGCGGTGAGGGTGGCGGGATCGAGGTCGGCGACACCGACCTCCGGCCTGATCTCGGGCAGCCGGTGGACGAGTTCACGGTCGTAGGTGTAGCCGCCGTTGACGACACCGAGCCCGGCCGCCGAGGCGATCGCCGCGACCTGGCGGAACTCCTCCACGCTGGACGTGACGAGCACCGTGCGGTGGGCGCGCGCGAACTCGTCGAGGGTGGCGTGCCCGTCGGTGGTCTCGAACGGCAGCCACGGCAGCAGCATCCGCAGGATCTCGTCGTCGTGCACCGCGAGCGACTTCACGGCCAGATGGTGGATCTGGAGAAAACGGGACAGCAGGTCCGGGTCGCTGGCCGCGGTCCGCGCGATCCACGCCCGCAGATGCTCGGCGAGGGCGTCACGGACGGCGGCGAGGGTGTCGTCCTCGTACAGCGCCTCGCGCGACGCCGTCGGGCGCAGGCTCTCGGCGTCGACGACACAGCGCACGAAGAACGCCCATTCGGGCAGGATCTCCTCCGCCTGCTCGGACAGCAGCATGCCCTTGACGTGCACACGGTGCCCGTGGCGGCGCCCGGCCGGTACGGCCTCGGAGAGCACGCACGCTATGCCCTTCAGGCCCACGGCGGGAAGGTCCAGCTCGATGGTGTCCAGCGGGGTGAAGCCGAAGACCTCCGCACCGTAGGCGGCCAGTGCCCGCGAGCGGGCCCCGGGTGTGGGATGGGTGCGAGCCCAGGGCGCCGGCTCGGGATTCACGGCCGTACCGGGGCCGCTCGTACCGTCCTGGAAGGTCACCGGATGACGCAGCAACGACCCGAAGTGCCGGGCCAGCGCGTGCACTTGGGCGGGCCGGGTCCACTCGGCGGTGTCCGCGCGCGGGGTGAGCGTGACGGTGGTGCCGGGACGGGGACGGGCGGAGGCCGGCAGCGTACGGACGCTGTAGCTGCCGTCGCCGCGACCTCGCCACTCCACGGCGGGGGCGTCCGGGGTGCGGGCGGAGCGGCTCAGGACGTGGATCTCGTCCGCGACCAGGAAGCAGGAGAGCAGACCGATGCCGAACTGGCCGATGAAGTCGGCGCGTTGCTCGGCGATCTGGTCGGTGTGCTTGCTGCTGCGGCCGATCGTGGCGAGGAAGGTGTGCACATCGGCCTCGGTCAGCCCGACGCCGTCGTCCTCGACCCGCACGACCGACCCGTCGGCGAAGAGCCGGATGCCGAACGAGCCCTCCGCGGCGGCGGGTTCGAGGCGGTAGCGGGCGGTCAGCGCGTCCACCGCGTTCTGGAGGAGTTCGCGCAGATAGACGCGGGGGCTGGAGTAGAGGTGATGGGAGAGCAGATCGACGAGGCCGCGCAGGTCGACCTGGAAGGTGCGGTCGCCGTCGGCGGCCGGGTGTGCGGGGGAGTGAGGCAGAGTCATCGAGAAGTCCGGGGTGGGTGATCGAAGGCTGACGGGAGGGCTGTCGCGCGCGTGGAGCGTCAGACGTGGCGCGTCAGACGTGGCGCCTCGGGCCGTACGCCGGAGGGCGCACGTCAGTGATGGCGGCGGGTTCCGGGCCGGCTCACGCGAAGCGCCGGAAACGGGCGTAGACCTTCTCCGGCTGAGTCATGTAGGACCAGGGCCACGTGGTGAAGGCGCCGCCCAGCTCGTAGTAGACGCGCGGGGCCACGAGGCTTTCCGCTGCCAGCGAGAGGGCCATGGCGAAGATGCCGAAGTCCTCCTGCCAGCCCGGGCGCCGCACGTAGTCGGGATGGAGGATGCTGCGCCTGGCCGCGTCCCTCAACTCGTCCTGGATCTGCGGGGTGTCGAGGCAGTTGCGGTCGCCGGACTCCACCCAGTCCTCGATATGGGCCATGGGGATCACACAGCCGAGGCGATGTCCGTCGGGAGCCTGGGCGAACGCCTTCCGCGCGAACTCCAGCGCCGCACCCGGCTCGCCGCGCCATCGCGGCTGGAGCTGCGACACCCACTCGATGTGCGTCTCCAGGTCCAGCGGGTCACGGCGGAGGGCGGCGTCGAGACGCGCCTCGTTCACCGCGGCGCCCAGCGACATACCGCGGCCGGAGGTGAGCAGCCGACGCCACGGCGCGACCCACTCCGGACGCAGCTCGGCCGCTTCGAGCAGATGCTCCTCGGCGATGTGGAGCCGCTGGTGGAAGGTGCGCCACTGCTCCTGTGAGACGTCCGAGGCCCGCGCGGAGGTACGCGCCTCCCAGCCCCAGACGATGTGGCGCGCGCCGGATATCAGCAGGGCCGTGGCCCGGTGCTCCTCGTCCGCCTCGGCGACCCCGCCGATCCAGTACTCCACCCCGGCGATGTCGGCCAGCTCCCCGAGCACCTGATGGTCACGGCCGAGATCGAAGGGCGCCGAAGCCGTCTTGAGCTCCTCCCAGTGACCCGCGCGCGCCGCCTCCACCATCGCCAGGACCCGGGTGTCCCCGAGGGCCCGCAGCGCGTACACCCCGTTGCGCTTCTCCTTGCGCGACACCGGCAGGGCGTACGGATCCGCCGGTCTCTCCTCATCCCTGCCGAACAGCTTCCCCCACATGCCGCGTCCCTCCCCATGATCCTGCTTGATCTGATTCTGCTTGATCGTCCGACGCAGCATAGGCGGTCCCTACGACATCGCTGCCACAGGATTTCTTCCTGGTCAGGCGGGGTTCCGATCACCTCGCTCCGGTGTGATCACATGCGGCTCCCGCTCGGGCCCGTCAGTCAGGTCGGGGACGAAGCGGCGCGGCTCAAGCCTTGATCGCCACGGCCGACCTGGCGGCCTGCTCGACCTTCGCGCGGTAGGCCGCACGGGCTTCCTCGTCGATCCGCTGCTCGTGTTCGGGGCGCATCCCGGTCCGGCCGTCGACGCCCTCACGGAGGATGTCGGCGTGCCCCGCATGCCGGTTGGCCTCGCCGAGGACATGGACCATGACGGCGAACAGGTTCGTGTTGGGAGCAGGCTCCGGCCACCACGGCACATGGCCGGGGGCGTCGAGGGGCAGCCCGCTGATCGTCGCGTCCGCGTGGTCCCACGTACGCCGGTAGAACCCGACGATCTGGTCACGCGTCTCGTCCTCGGCCGCCCACAGATCGCTGCCGTCGTGGTCCTGCCACCGGGGCAGCGGCTCCGGGCAAGGACGGTCGAAGACCTCGCCGAAGTACCTGGCCTCGACGCTGGCCACGTGCTTGACCAGGCCGAGGAGGTTGGTCCCGGTCGCTGTCAGAGGCCGGCGGGCGTCGTACTCGGACAGGCCGTCGAGCTTCCAGAGCAGCGCCTGGCGGTCCCGCCGCAGTCTCCCGTGCAGGGTGTCCTTCGCGAAGTCGTCGATCATGCGGCATGAGCCTGCCACGGGCTGCTCGTGGTCTCAAGATCCCTCGCAGGGAGACGGCTCTGACCTGGGAGGTCAGGGTCGGAGGGCATGAACTCGTCAGATAGGCTGCCGCCTCTTGCAACGGCAACCTCCTGAAGAGGTGTGAATGAAGACAGGCAGACGAACCGCCACGGTGGTGACGTTCGTGGGGGCGCTGGGCCTCTCGGTGCTGAACGCGCCGGCGGCTCAGGCAGCGGACACCGGTATCACCGTGTCGGGCATCGTCATCAACAACGGCAAGCCGATCGTCGTCGGCACGTCGAAGGTCGTGGAGCCGCCGCTCCGCTTCAACATCGCCCTGCCCTCCGGGTACAGCACCGCCAACCCCTTCCGCTACGAGGCGGAGCCGTTCCTCTACCGGGGCAGCATCAGTACGGCGGCCAAGACCGGTGAGAACTACATCGGGCCGGGCGGTTACACGTGCTACGAGACGGACGCCAAACACGCTCGCTGTGAGGGCAACCTCTACATCGACCCGGACCGGACCCAGGATCACGTCGACTCCAACAGCGACGCCACGACCTGGAAGGTCGGCGTCACGCTACGGCTGTTCAAGGCCGACGGCGGCCTGAAGACCGAGGAACGGGAGACGCGCTCCACGACCGTCCAGTTCCGCCGCGCGGCCAAGCTCACCACCAACGCCTCGCCGGAACCGGTCACCAAGGGCAAGCCGATCACCGTCACGGGCAAGCTGACCCGGGCGAACTGGAGCACGAAGAAGTACGGCACCTACAGCGGCCGTACGGTCGGTCTCCAATTCCGCGCGAAGGGCACCGACACCTTCAAGACGATCAAGAAGGCCACCACCAGCAGCACGGGCGGCCTGAAGACCACGGTCACCGCCTCAGTCGACGGCTACTACCGCTGGGTGTACAACGGCAACACCACGACGGGCGCGACCACGAGCACGGCCGATTACATCGACGTGCGCTGACGGCGCGTGAAGAGTGGCTCGGCCGGCTGGTCCGGCCGAGCCACGGCGGCGTCATCCGCTGAACCGTGGTGCTGATCGTTCCAGCGAGGCGCAGTTGATGGCGCCGCCGGAACATCACGGCTTCGACGGCGGCTACGCGGCTGCCCAGTCGTCACGATGGTCGCGCCACGCGGACCTGAGGGCTTCCAGTTCGGCGCGCGGGAAGTGCTCGCCCCACTTGCCGCGGTATGCGCTCTCGCCGTGCTCCCTCACGACTTCGTCGAAGCAGCGGATCACTGCTCGGGCAACGATGTCGATGTCCTGCTGGGTGGACCAGATCTCGGTCCCCGTCTTGTCGTGGGCGTTGCCGTGGGGCAGTTCGAGTAGGCGGATCCAGACGTCGGTGCCTTGACGGTAGAAGATCCATCGGAAGGCGGTGGGCTCGGCCTCGAACTGTGCTCGGCATTCGGACTCGCCGCCAACGAGTCTGGTCACCGCCGTCAGGAGATCCTCGGGGGCGGTGGTGATGTAGGACGCCGTGACTTCGGCTTCCGACTGGTGGTCACCGACGACGCAATCGGCCCAACCGTGTCCGGACAGGATCCAGGCGAGTCGTAGGTGGGGCATCGCCGTTCCCTTGGTTCGGTTGCGGTCCCCGGCGCCGTTCGCCAAGAACCTCGCGGGGAGGGAGTGCACGCCTGTGGGGAACGCACCTGAGTCCCCATCCTATCGAGCCGTGCCCGCACCCACCCACGATGATCAATCGCACGTCGGCCCATTAATGTCGAGGGCATGACGACACCCCTTGCCGGCAGTGCCTTCGACTCGCTCCGTCTCGACGCCGTGTCCGACCAGGAGGCGCTGCGCCAGGTCTACGAACTGCCCAAGGCCGCGGCCATGCGCAAGCAGATGACCGAACTCACCGAGCAGACACGGCGGTTGATCGGCTGCTCCTCGCTGGTCTTCGTCGCCAGCGCGGACGCCGACGGCAACTGTGACGTCTCGCCGCGTGGCGGCCCCGCCGGGTTCGCCGCCGTCCTGGACGCGCGGACGGTGGCGATTCCGGACGCGACCGGCAACAAGCGTCTGGACACCTTGCAGAACGTCGTCGCCACCGGCCGGGCCGGGCTGCTGTTCGTCATCCCGGGGCGCACCACGACGCTCAGGGTGAACGGCCGGGCCTGCATCTCCACCCGCCCGGAGCTGCTGTCGCAGCTCACCGCCGTGGGCAAACCGCCGGCCAGCGCGCTGGTGCTGGGGATCGAGGAGGTCTACCCGCACTGCCCCAAGTCGCTCCTGCGCAGCGCGGCGTGGAAGCCGGAACAGTGGCTGCCGACGGACGCCCAGCCGACCTCGGCCGAGGTGACGCTGGCCCAACTGCGCATGCCGGAACTGACGATCGCCGACATCGAGCAGGCGGAGGCGGAGTCGCTGAAGTACCGGTACGAGTAGGCGGGGAGAGGAGATTCGGCCCCGCCTACGCGAGGGGCGCGGTTCAGGCGTGCTGCATCCAGACGTTGGGCTCCTGATACACGCCCTCATCGGCCGAGCGGTCGATCCGCAGGAGGCTGAGCCCATCGGGGATCACGTAGTCGCCCGACTAGGGGAAGGCCAATCCGGTCCAGCGTTCCCACTCGGCAACCGTGCCCGTCATCGTTTGCGAAGCCGGAGCCGCCGAAAGGATTTTGGCGCCAAGACGCTGGTGGGTTCGAATCCAAGGATCGAGAGCCGTGCCGTCCTCACGGCTCCACCGCATGAATGTCTCGATCGGCGTCAACGGATACCGGGCCTTCATCGTGGGGCGGACCGGGGCTATGACCCGGTCCCAACCGGCTTGTTCCGCCGCCTGACGGAGCGCTTTGAGGGTTTCCCCGGCCAGCCCTCGTCCCTTCAGCGCCGGGGTGACGATCGCTCCGCAGATCACCAAGGTATTGGGCTCGACTTCTTGCTCACGGCCCTCGACGGCACGGACAAGTGCCTGGGTATAGCCCGTGGGGAGAGACTCGGGGAGCCCGTCCCAGCGAATGGGCACACCCCAGCCTGCGGCGACCGGCACATCACGCTCATCCACCAACGTAAGGTTCAGATCGGCGAACCACTCGCCGACCCTCCCGATGTATTCCTTCACCAGCCGGTCAGCAGTGATGAACTCCGGGAAGCCTTCGCTGTACAGCTCCTTGAGATGCGCGTCGTGCCAAGTACGGGAATCAGTGCGTTCGATCTTCAGGATCATGGCCCCTTCAGTTCTGGTTCACGGGCCAGACCGCGGCCGGGTCGCAGTGGGCCGGGCAGGCCAGTAGATAGACCTCGTTGCCGAGGAAGAGACCGTAGGTGTCGGCGCCAATGCTGTAGGGCTGCTCCGGTTGGTCCGGGTGGACGGCGAATTCCATGCCCTCCGGCACCTGGCAGAGGTAGATCAACTCGGCGCCGCACGCGCACCGGTAGAACTCCGGGTCTTGGGCCCAGGACGGTGTGCCGCCCATTTTGAACGTCTGGGCCCCCAGCCCTCGCGCGTTCGGGTTGTCCACGAAGGGGCGCAGGACCAGCGGCAGGGCACACACGGACGGCTCGGGTTCCGCCGTCGGCAGCGTCGCGTGGCGCTGGAGCAGCAGGCTCCAGAACGGACCCGGATAGGGCGGCTGCGCAGCGTCCCAGTACCGAGGCACGAGCCGGCCGTCGGTCAACTGCGGGTCGGAGGCGTCGTTGTGCGCACGGCAGTGGAAAACCAGCAGGTGGTCTCCGCCGAAAGGCCCGACGTCCTGAGGGACGTCGAGTTGGAAGAACAGTGCCATTCGCTCGCCGCAGAAACACTCCGGCCACGCTTGGCCCTCGTCCAGGAAGGGCCAGCCGCCCACCGAGTTCCGCGTCGGCCGGGCCAGGGGTTCGGTTCCGACCTCGACGGTGTACGCAGGCAGCCCGATACGTCTGTGCGGCACAACACGTTCGACCATCCACTCACTCT